>MGOM01000138.1:34862-42218 GCA_001797105.1 Chloroflexi bacterium RBG_19FT_COMBO_62_14 | reverse complement strand
GCCGCGCCGGGTCATCTCGATGGACTGGCGCGCGGCCTCTGCACTTCCGGCGAATTCGATCACCAGATCCGCTCCGTGCCCGGCAGTCAAATCGCGCACCGCCCCCGCCGGGTCGCCGACCTCCGCCAGGTTTAGCGCGTGGTCGGCGCCGAGGTTCAGCGCCAGCGCCAACCGCCCGGCATCCTCCGCCGCGCCAATGGCGATCACCTGTCCCGCGCCGAGCGCGCGTGCAATCTGCACGGCGAGCAACCCCAACGCGCCCGGACCGACAACGGCGACCGTTTCACCGGCGCGCACGCCGCCCGCACGCTCGAACGCCCATAAGGCAATCCCGACCGTATCCGTAAACGCGCCGTGGTCGCAATCCAGGCCCTCCGGCAGACGGTGCGCGGCGCGTGCGGGGATGGCGCAATACTCCGCCAACCCGCCGGCCACCGTGAAGCCGATGTGCGCGTGACCGGTCTCGCGGCGACCATAGTTCTCGCACAGGTTGTAAAGCCCCTCGGCGCACCGCGCGCACGCGCCGCAACCGACGTGTGCCTCCACGCCCACCTTGTCACCGGGTCGCAGATACGTCACGCTCGCGCCGGCCTCGGCCACCTCGCCGCCCCACTCGTGGCCGGGGATGTGCGGGAATGTCACGCCGGGGTACTGCCCATGAAGGATTTTGAGATCGGTGGCGCAGATCGTGGTGGACGTGACTCGCACCATCACTTGCCCCACGCCCACCTCCGGTTCAGGCACGTCGGCCAGGCTGAACTCGTCCGGACGGGAAAAGACGACCGCGAGCATCTCAGCCGTACCAGATCAGTACCAAGGCGCCGCCAACAATCAGCGCGGCTCCCAACCACAGCCTGGCTGTCACTATCTCAGGCTGTTTACTCGAAATAAACGGCGTGAGCAGCATGACCGTCGGCACCGACACCATGGTCACAGCTAGTACCACCGCTACCGGAGCCAAGTCCAACGCAATCCAACGCACCCACGTCGACAGGCCGACGAGTATAGCGGCGATGGATTTGAACAGCCATGCCTCCCCTGCGATGGGGTTGCCAGCCCAGCGCTTTCGCTGCCACGCAATCACGAAGCCGTAGGCGGCGGCGCTAGCCACAATCCCTACCGTGACTCCGAGCAATGGCGAAGGCAATGCCTCCAGCCCGGCGCGAATGAAGATAGGACTGAGCGCCCAGCAGAAGGCTGCGCTCAAACCGAGCACCGATCCGCGCCAGCCGGTATCCACAATCTGCAGGTTGCCTGCCCCGGAACTGTTTGATGCGCTGGAAACAAGATAGACTCCGCCGACGACCAAGCCGATGCCTGCCACAGCCAACAGGCCAGGAACCTCACGCAGAGCCAGCGCCGCGATCACGGCGGCAAAGAGCGGCGTCGTGCCGATCAGGGGACTTGTGCGCGCCGCCCCGATGCGCTTCTGGCTCGCGTTCAAAAAAGTCCAGCCGACGAAAAAGTGAATGAAACCGGCCAACGCGAAATTGACCAGCGCGATGGGAGGCGCAGTCAACAGCAGGCTGACGTCTTCTGTCGCCATGGAAGCGCCTGCCAGCACGAGCGCGCTGATGAGCAGCTGCGCGAATGTCGCCACGTACACATCCATGCCGCTCACCGCGCGCCGGTTGAGCGTCTGAAAAATGCCGAAACCTACACCCGCCACAACGGCCCACCACGCCCCGCTCAACTCCCCGCCTTGGCCCCGCGGCCGGTTCTAACCCTGTCGTGACTTACCCCCACCCTAACCCTCCCCCTTGCAGGGGGAGGGGATTGGCGCCCTGCCCCTTGCAGGGGGAGGGAAGGGTGGGGGTCGCGCTCACCGGCGTTCGTCGATTCTGATCTCATAGTCGCTCTTCTGTCACTCACTCCACCCCCATGAGCTCCCTGGCCCGCGCCGACTCGACGAACTTGGGCATTGCCGCTTCGCCGGCGTCTGTCCGCACGTCGACGAGCGTTGGCACCTCAGCGGAAAGCGCAATGGTCAGAGCTTCTCGCAGATCATCAGGCTCACTCACGTTTGTCCCACCGCAACCCATGGCGCGGGCCACGGCAGCGAAGTCGACCTCGCCCAGGTCTGTCGACTGAAACTTGCCTTCCCAATACACCGCTTGCTCCCACTTGATCCACCCCATGGCGCTGTTGTTCAAGACCACGACGGCGATGTTGAGCCCCTCGCGGGCCAGCGTGGCGAGCTCGCCGAGAGAGTAGGTCATGGCGCCGTCCCCGGCCAGGACCACAACCTTGGATATTGGGCGTGCCAGTTGAGCCCCGACAGCGGCCGGGAGAGCCCATCCCAGTCCTCCCATCCCGCGCGGGAAGATCGCCCGGCGATCCTGGCGCGCCTCGAAATAGGCCCCACCCCAGCCGCTGGCGAAACTGGCGTCGCACACCAGGATGGACTCCGGACCGCACAGCTCATCGAGCAACGCCGCCACTTGCTGTGGTTTGATCGGCTTGGCCTCGCCGGCTTTGGCCTCAAGCTGCTCCCGCCATCCGGCACGGAGGCCGGCGATCCTGGCTGCGATTGGCTCGATCGACTTGCTGAATCCGCATTGCGCCCGCAAGGCCGCCAGGCCGGCGCGAGCGTCACCCACCAGAGCGATCTCAACCGGAAAGACGCGGCCGATCTCCGCCGGGTCGATGTCAAGCTGGATCAGCCGTTGGCCGCTCTTTGGTAGGCTCCAGCGGAATGTCGGGTTCTGCCCAAACTTGAAGCCAACCGCCAGGATGACATCCGCCTCTTCAACGATGCTTCGGGCGACGGTCGAGCCTCCGAGCGCTCCCAGCAACCCAAGAGCTAAGGGATGTGTTTCGTCCAGGACGCCTTTGCCCGAATGCGTCGTGGCCACCGGTAGGGCGAGCTGCCCGGCCAACGCGGTGACCTCTCCTCCGGCGTCGGACAGCCGCGCCCCGCCCCCGGCGATCATCACCGGCCGCTCGGCGGACTCGAGAAGCGCCGCAGCAGCTTGGAGGGCCGATGGGTCAGGGACAGAACGGTCCGGCGGCGCCGCGCCGAAACGTCGATCCACCGCAGGCGAGTCTCCGGCCTCCATCCTGAATAGATCCTCGGGGATCTCGATCGCCACCGGCCCGGGCCGGCCCGTCGTTGCCATTTGGAATGCACGCTGGACCAGCTCGGGCAGCTTGTCCGCGGCCGGCAACCTCCCGGTCCACTTGCACAGCGGTGAGAGCACGCCCATCTGATCCACCAATTGGTTTCCGCCGCCGCGGTAGCGGACCGCCAGCCAATCGCTCGGCATGTCGCTTACAACCGCCACTAGCGGAATCGACGAATTGAATGCTTCTGCCAATCCGGAGGTCAGCTTGATCGCGCCCGGGCCGACGGTTGCATCACACACACCGACGCGGCCCGAAATCCGGGCGTAGCCGTCGGCGGCGTAGGCCGCATTCCGCTCGTCCCGCATGGGGACATGGCGGATATTGCCTGCGCGCGAGCGAATCGCGTCGTAAAGCGGGAGCGTCTGACCGCCTGCCAAACCGAAGACGACGGGCACGCCGTAGTCGATCAGCATCTCAACCAGGACATCTCCGCCGTGTTTCAAATCCTGATCACCATCCGGATCGCCCCGGCTTCGCGTTGGCGAAACGCCTCAAAAGCCTCGTTGATTTGCTCAAGTGGGTAGACTCGGGAGACGAGGCGGCTGACGTTCACCTTCCCCGCTCCGATCAGGCTGATCAATTCGGGATAGGCATTCGGGCTCGAACGCACGCCGTAAACGTCGATCTCATCCAGGACGAGTCTGTCCGTATCCAGCTCGACCTCCTGGTGCCCGGTCAGGCCGACCAGGCCCACCCGGCCGCCGCGCCTGACGCAATTGAGGGCCGCGGCCACTGCCGAAGGCGAACCGGCACACTCGAAAGCGCAATCCGTCCCGCGTCCGTGGGTGAGCTCGCGCACGCCTTCCACCGTGTCGACTTTTGATACATCGACCACGCCGTCCGCGCCGAGCTCACGGGCCAGCTCGAGCCTTGGCCCGCGTCCGGCCACGATCACGCGCGTGGCGCCGGTCGCCTTGGCCAACTGGATGGTGATCAATCCGATCAGGCCCGGGCCGATCACGGCCACCGTGTCACCAGGTTCCACCCGGCAGCGGCGGATGGCGTGCAGCCCCAGCGCGCCCTGGTTGACGATCGTCCCTTCCTCGAAGGAAACCTGATCGGGGAGCCTATGCAGCAGCCCTGTCGGCCGCGCGGCATATTCGGCGAACGCGCCCGGCGCCGTATGACCGTAGAGTTTGTAGGCGTTGTCTTTGGTCCGGGCGAGCTCACACAGGTTGTAACGCCCGCGCCGGCAGTTGGCGCATGCTCCACACCCCTTGTGGTTCTCCGCCGCCACCCGGTCGCCGACGGCCAGCCCGCGGGCGCCATCGCCGAGGCCGACGACTGTCCCCGCCCACTCATGACCTTGGATGAAAGGCAACGCCGGTGGCCAGTTGCCCTTGTAAACCCCGGCGACGATTTTCAGGTCCGTAGCGCAAATCCCACAGGCACCGACACGAACCAGCACTTCGCCTTGGTCGACTTTCGGTACGGGTACATGCTCGACGCGAATGTCGTTCCAATCGCGCGTGACGGCCGCTCGCATGGTGGAGGGGATGTCGGCCATCGGCTAGCCAGGCAACCTCATCGGATTGACTCCGCCCCTGAGCTGTTCCGTTCCCTCCCCATCTTCTCTCGGAGAAGGGTGCAAGTGAACCGCTTGCCTCCCGTCCATCGTCTTGACGGACGACCGTCGGCCGGCTAGGCCTCCAGCTGAGACGATTCCGGACCTCACCCCCCTTCCCCCTCTCCGCCGAGATCCGCGAGTGCAGCCCCGGGTACGCACGGCGGAGAGGGAGGGCTGAGGGCAATGCGCCCGGCTCGAACGTAAGTCATGCTTTGTCCGGCATGCGGAAGGTCTGGCGACTCATCCAAGAACTTGATGGAAATGGAACCAATCCTCGGCCTCTCCTACCTGCGATAGAACGCGCGACAGGCGGCGCTCCGCCGACGAGAGTATGGTGAGCCAGTCATCCGCCCGTGGGCCTCACGCGCGCAAACTCCCGGCGCGCCTCTTGGGCGATGTAGTCGGCGACTTTCTCCCGGATTTCTTCGGCAAGCTCCGTTGTTGCAGACCGCGGATCGCCGTACCATCCGCTGGAGGCGACTTCGTGGAAATCGTAAAGGACCGGGAATACGTCCCTCCGGCGAAAGATCGCATGCCCGGCCTCGGCTTCGCTATCGGGGGTCGGGTCAGTTGCCTGATCCAGGTGGACCAACGACGGATCGAACATCATGACGGCTGCCGCTTCCAGCGCGCCGGCGTGGGTCAATTGCGCCCGCTCACCGAAAAGCTCGTGGGCGATGATATGCGCCTCGGCGATGACGACCCGAAGGGCGAGCTTGCGTTGCAGGCTGTCGGCCGCCAGACGCAAGCTCGGTGTGTTGCCCTCATGCCAGTTCACGAACAAGATCTTGTCGACGCCGTGCCGGGCCAGGCATTCACTTACATCCTGGATGACGGAGATGAGAGTCTGTGGCTGCAGAGAGAGGCTTCCACTCCAACTCAGGTGATAGGGCGAGACTCCGACCAGGGGAAGGGGAACCAGCACGGCCTCCAGACGGCGGGCGACCGCTTCAGCCAATGCCTCGGCGGCGAACGCGTCCGTGCCGAGCGGAAGATGTGGGCCATGTTGTTCGACACTTCCCGGTGCCATGATCGCCAGGCGCGACGACTGGAGCCGTGCTTCGGCCGCGGGTTGCGAGAGTCGCTCCAACTTAACTTCGGGGCTCATGCGACCTCGCTCCGTCGCCGGTAGGAACTGCCGTTCTCCGTTGACCCGCCGAGGTACAGCTTGGCCATCTCCGGGCTGTCGAGTAGCTCGTGCGCCTTCCCGTGGAACTTCTCCCTTCCCAGTTCCAGCACATAGCCCCGGTGCGAGGCCGCCAGGCCTTGCCGGGCGTTCTGCTCGACCATCAGAATCGTCAGCCCGCTGCGGTTGAGCTGCTGGATCGTGTCGAACAGGTTGGCCATCGTCTTGGGAGCAAGCCCGAGCGATGGTTCGTCGAGCATCATCAACGGAGGCTTGAGCATCAAGGCCCGGCCCATCTCGAGGATCTTCTGTTGGCCACCGGACAGATTGCCGGCCTTCTCGCGGGCACGATCCTTGAGGAGTGGAAACATCTCGTACACCTCGGCCAGGCTGCCTCGGAGAGTGGCTCGATCCCGAACGCTGTAGCCGCCCATCAGCAGGTTCTCGTGGACGGTCATCCGTGGGAAGACGCTGTGCCCCTGAGGCACGTGGGCGATGCCGCGGGCCAGGATCTGTTCCGGTCGTCGCCCGGCAATGCTCTCGCCCTTGAACCGGACGTTCCCGCCTGAGATCTTGACCAGTCCGGAGATCGCCCGCAAGACGGTCGATTTTCCGGCCCCGTTCGGCCCGACCAGGCACACCATCTCACCTTCCTGGACGGACAGGCTAACTCCGCAAAGGATGTCAACGCCCGGGATGTATCCGGCTACGACGTTCTCAAGCGCCAGCATGGTTGGCGCTCCCCAGGTAGGCTTCCAAGACAATCGGGTCGTTCTGGATCCGGGCCGGCTCCCCTTCGCCGATCTTCTGTCCGTGATCGAGAACGACGACATACTGGCAGAGATCCATCACCAGGCGCATATTGTGCTCGACCACCAGGAATGTCTTTCCGCGTCGGTTGAGTTCTTCCACGAAAGACATGGTCTTTTCGATCATGACGGGATTGACCCCTCCGGCCGGTTCGTCGAGTAGAATCAACTCCGGGTCGGCCATAAGGACTGCCGCGAACTCGAGCAGCTTCTGCTGGCCGAAGGACAGCCGGCGCGCCTCTTCATTCCGATAGCCCACCAGCCCCACCGTCTCGAGCAACTCCAAGGCCCGCTCCTCTTCGTGGGTCTTTACGCCGCGACTGAACAACGTCTTCCATCCGACCTGCCGCACCGGCACAATCATGTTCTCGAGCACGGTCATCTTCCAGAACAGCCGAGTCATCTGAAACGTTCGGCCGATCCCACGGTGGCAGATCCGACTGGGGAGCAGGCCGTGGATCGGCCTGTCGTCGAAACGGATCTGGCCGAGGTCCGGCGGGTAGAAGCCGGTGATCAGGTTGAAGAGAGTGGTCTTTCCCGAGCCGTTCGGCCCGATCAAACCGGTGATCGATCCGCGCTCGACGGTCATCGAGCAGCCGTCGACAGCGCGAATCCCCCCAAAGGACTTGCTAATGTTCTCGACTTGCAGCATTCCAGTCATTCTCTGCTATCCGTGGCGCGGCTGTCCGGGTAGTCTGACAATTGAAAGCGAACCCGCTTCACGTTTT
>MGOM01000138.1:31712-34843 GCA_001797105.1 Chloroflexi bacterium RBG_19FT_COMBO_62_14 | reverse complement strand
GGGCCGAGCCGGCCGGCCCCACGCGACCTCGTCAGTCTCTTCAGCCAGTCACTCAATGAGGGCAGGATGCCCTGCGGCATGAATAACATCACCCCGAGAAGAATCGCACCGAACACAGCCAGATGGATTTGTGTCCCGCCGAACGTGCCGACCAACCAATCGCCGAGCGGCTCCATTATGAACGCGCCGAGGACCGGTCCCCACAACGTCCCTCGTCCGCCGAGGATGGCGATCAAGACCATCGTCACGCTGGTGAAGATGTTGAAGATGAACTGTGGGTCGATATAGGTGAAGAAGTATGAGTAGATGCCGCCGGCGACCGCAACGAAGTAGGCGCTGATGCCGAATGCCAGCACCTTGTACACCAACGCGTCGATGCCGACGGCCTCGGCCTTCCCCTCGTCCTCACGAATGGCCACGAGGCCCAGCCCGAATTTCGACAGGCGGATGCGCCAGGAAACCAGAACGGTCAGACACAATAACGCCAGCATGATGTAGTGAAACGGGATCTTCATGATCTCGGGCGACCACTGCACCCCGCCCCAACCTGGTCGTGGCTGGGTCAGCCCGCGCGCACCGTTGGTGATCTCCCCCAAGTTGAGGGCGACGATCCGAAATATGAAGACCATGGCGATCGTCACGACGACGAAGGCCGAACCGTGCGTGCGCAGAGCGATCCAACCCAGGATCAACGCCACCCCCATCACGACCAGGCCCAGGAACCAGGTGCTGATGAACGGATGCCAGCCGAACTGGTTGTGGGCCAGCGCCACCAGATAGCCGCCAAGGCCGAAGAACGCGGCGTGACCGAGGGAGGTGTACCCGGTATAACCGCCGAGAATGTTCCAACTGCTGGCGAGAACGGCGGCCATCATCGTCATCACCATCAGATGCTGGTAGTACTGCCCGCGCTGGACGATCGGGAATGCCAGCAAGGCGATCAGCCCCCCACCGATCCAGGCCCAGGGCGGAACCCGCAGCAATCTCATCAGGCCTTTTCCCGAACGACCTCACCCATCAGACCTTGCGGCCTGACGATGAGGGTGAGGAACAGGAAGATGTAGAAGACGATGGGCGACCAGTAGAGGGTGATCACGATCGCCGTGAGTTGTTCCATCACTCCGAGAACCAGGGCTGCCAGGAGTGCGCCCGGCAGGCTGCCCATGCCGCCCAGTACGATGATCGACAGGACACGCGAAATCCAGTCGGTCTGACTGGACGCATTGAAACTGTAGATCATGCTTAAGAGTGAGCCGCCGGCGGCGGCGGTGGCGATCCCAATCCCGAAAGTGAGGGCTGCCACCATCTCGACGTTCACCCCCACGAGTCGGGCGGCGTTGCGATCCTGGATCGTAGCCCGGATCGCCCGCCCAAGGTTTGTGCGCTGCAGGATGATATAGAGCAGGATAAGGACGATAAGCGCGGCTGCAAAGCCAGCCAGGCGCGTAACCGGCAGGCGATAGCTGGCGAGCTCGATCACCTTTGAAGCATAGTCAGGCCTGACCGTCCGCAAGGTCGTCTTCCATACGGTGCCCATCAAGCCTTCCAGAGTGATCGCCATGGCGAACGTCACCAAGACCGAGGCTTGTTCCGGATTCTGGATCCGCGTGAGCAGGTAGCGCTGGACGACCCAGCCGATGGCGAACAGCAGCGGGACCGTGATCACCAACGACAACAGAGGATCGAGACCCGTCAGGGTGAACAGCCAGTAGGTACAGTACGCCCCCAGGATCAGGAACGCACCGTGAGCGACGTTGATCACTCGCATGACCCCGAAGATCAAGGTCAGGCCAGAGGCCATCAGCGCGTACACCCCGCCGACCAGCACCCCCAGGATCAGGGTCTGAACGAAGAGATGTGTCGATGGGATCGTCATGACATCGAGGGTCCCGGGACCCTCCCCCGACGGTCGAAGCTGTCGGGGGAGGGCATGCAGTCTGCTACGAGGCTTCCCGTCGCCGTTAGTGGACCTGTTCCAGTCGGCCGCAGATGCGAGAGGAGGCCGAGGGACGGATCGGGCCTACCACTCCGGCTTGGGCCAGACCGGATCCGCCTGCATGGCGAACTCCGGGTAGACGATGAGATAGCTGTCACCGCGCCACTGCAGGATCATGAACGAACCCTTCGGCCGGCCGACCTCGTCGAAGGACAGCGGGCCGACGACGGTCTTGAAGGTGGCCGCGTGCATTTCATCGATCAGCTGGGCGTTGTCGATGCTCTGCGTGTTTTCGACCGCCTGCTGAAGGATCTGTCCCACCGTGTAGGCATTGGCCGAGTCCTCCGCGATCGGATCCTCACCGAACTTCTCATGGAAGGCCGCTACGAATTCGGGATTGGTCTCGGTGGCCGAGGCCTCGAACCATGAGATGGCCGAGAAGACGCCCTCGGTAGCGGGCCCCAATGCCTCGCGGAATTCCTTGGGCAGGGATGGGCCGGTGGTGAAGAAGGCGCCGCGCGGCTGATACCCGGCCTGGACGTAGGCCTGAATCTGCCCCACGGTGTCCTCGAAAATCGTCCCGCCCAGGATCAGGTCGGGATCGAGGTCAGCTACTTTGGCCGCGATCGACGAGAAGTCCTTCGTGTCGGGCGGGTAGATCTCCTTCAGCACCGAGGTCATGCCGCCGGCGGTAAGGAGCGTCTCAGCCGCTTCGACGACACCCAGGTTGAACGGATCGTCCATGCTGACGACGGCGAACGTCTTCGGCCGTACGTCCTCAGGCAGGCCGAGGATATAGTCGGCGAAGGGGATCGCCTGATCAGCTCCGGGAGCCGGTTGGGCGAAGAAGATGTTCGTCAGGCCGCGGTCGAACACGCCCGGCGCACCGCCGGCCGGCTCGGGGAAGGCATAGCCATACTTGGCGGCGACTTCTGACGTCGGGATCACCAATCGGCTAGAGAACGGCCCGACCACGAGGTCGACCTTGTCTTGGGTGATCAGGCGTTCGTAGTCGGCCACCGCAGTGTCCGGGTCCGAGGCGTTGTCGTACAAGGTTAACTCGACCGGCCGGCCCAGCAAACCGCCGGCGTTGTTGACCTGCTCGACCCACAGCTCATAACCCAGCTTGGCAGCCGTGCCGGGCTCGGAAAAGTCGCCGGTCAATGGCAGCGAGGCGGCGATTTTGATCGGCTCT
>MGOM01000138.1:29018-31681 GCA_001797105.1 Chloroflexi bacterium RBG_19FT_COMBO_62_14 | reverse complement strand
CTTCGGTCGGCGGCGGCGCCTCGATCGGCGCCGGGGTAGCCTGGGCGCAGGCCGACAGCAGCATGGCTGCGATCAGCACCACGCTCATAAACGGAAATACGCGCTTCATCAGATCTCCTCCTTGGGTGAAAGTGGTTTTTCTTACGTACTCTCTTGGCGAATGATTGGCTGGTTGTGCGTCAGCTGTCCTCCTTTTGATCCCGGTCGACCTTGGCGGAATTCGGTGCGCCCGTGCTGGATGTCTGCCGGAGCTGACCAGGGACGTCTCCCTCCAGACAGAAAGCTTCCAACCCGGTCGCAGCGCCTGGTATGCAAGTCTGGGTTGATCACAACGATCCGGCCTGGTGATCGCGCCGGTTGATCATCATCAACTTCATCTCGGTCATCTCTTCGATGGCGTAGCGCAGCCCCTCCCTGCCCATGCCAGACATCTTCACCCCGCCATACGGCATGTGATCCACCCGAAAGCTCGATACATCATTGACCATCAACCCGCCGACTTCGATCTCTTCGAAGGCGGCCTGGACCACGCGCAAGTCCTGCGTGAATAGGCCGGCCTGCAATCCGAAATCGCCGTTATTGACGTCCCGGATTGCCTGGATCACATCATCGAATCGGTAAAGCCCTACAACCGGGCCGAAGATCTCCTGACATGAAACGCGCATGTCCGGGCGGATCGAGGCCAGCAGCGTCGGTTGGATCAGGGTACCGTCGCGGCCACCGCCGGTCAGGAGCTCGGCTCCGCTGGCGTTCGCCTCCCTGACCCAGGTCTGCACGCGATCAGCCGCTCCCGTGTCGATCACCGGGCCGACATCGGTCTCTTCGGCGAGCGGATCTCCCAGCTTGAGCGCCTGGACGCGTGGGACCAGGTCGTCGACGAAGGACTCATAGACGTCCGAGTGGATGTAGACGCGTTGGACGGAAATGCACGACTGCCCGGCGTAGGAGTAACCTCCCCAAGCCACCCTTTCCGCGGCGTAGGCCAGCTCGGCGTCTCGATGGACGATGACGCCGGCGTTGCCGCCCAACTCGAGTGTGACCCTCTTCCGCCCGGCCCGGCGCTTGAGTGCCCAACCGACGGTCGGGCTGCCGGTGAAGGTCAGTATCTTCGTCCGGTCGTCCTCCACCAGAGGCGTGGCCACACTCGTGCTGCAGGGCAACACGGCGATCGCATCGGCCGGCCAGCCGGCCTCGAGCACGACTTCGGCCAGCTTCAGCGCGCTTACCGGGGTTTGCGACGACGGCCTGAGCAAGATCGGATCACCGGCCGCCAGCGCCGGGGCGACCTTGTGCGCGACGAGATTGAGCGGGAAGTTGAACGGGGCGATGCCGACCACGGGGCCAAGAGGGACGCGCCAGACCTGCCCGGACCGCCCCTCGGTCCCGGGGAGCCAGTCCAGGCTCACGAACTCTCCGCCGATGCGTTTCGATTCTTCGGCGGCTACCTTGAACGTGAAGACCGCCCGGTCGACTTCGGTGCGCGCCGTTCGAATCGGTTTGCCTGCTTCTAGAGCGATCGTCCGGGCGAACGCTTCTCGCTCCTTGGCGATACCCTGGCTGATCGCATCGAGGACATCCGCCCGTCGCCACGATGGCATCCTTCGCGTCTCTTCGAAGGCCGCGACCGCCCGGCTGATGGCGGTCTCGATTTCTTTCGGGCCGGCGCGGTGGATCACGGCCACGAGTTGGTCGTCATACGGGCTGTGAACCTCGATCGCATCGCCGGTTTTCAGCCATTTCCCACCGACCAACACCCCGTACTCTCCCAGGGTCGAGGACGAACCCGCCCCGGATGATGCCGATCGGGTTGCAGCGTCTCGAAGCCGTTCAGTAGCAGTCATGCTCGATATCTCCCATCGGGTCAGTCGGCCAAGGGCGGAGGACTCTCGATCAACTCCCCCAAGGTTTGTAGGAATTGGGCCCCGCGTGCCCCGTCCACAACGCGATGATCGCAACTGAGGCTCACAAACAAAGTCGGCCGGACCTGGGCCTGACCGCCTAGGGCGACGACGCGATCTGCTATCCGCCCGACAGCCAGGATCGCCGCTTGAGGCGCGTTCAGAATGGCGTTGAAGGCATCCACGCCGTACATCCCGAGATTGCTGATCGTAAACGTCCCTCCCTGAATATCCGTCAACTGGAGGCGGCCGGCCCCGGCGCGCGCGACAAGCTCATGCCTGCGCCAGGCGATCTCCTCGAGCTCGAGCCCATCGGCTCGATGAATGACCGGGACGACCAACCCGTCTTCGACGGCCATCGCCAACCCCAGGTTGATTTCGGCCAGCCTCACGATCGAGCCGTTCTGCCAGGTAGCGTTGACGTTTGGGTGGACCGCCAAGGCACGCGCGACAAGCTTGATGAGCAAATCGGTAAACGTCACTTTCGTTTGTGCCGTCCGCCTAACGGCCTCCAGCCAGGCAATCAGGCCCTCGGCATTCAGCTCGCGCAGCAGGTAGAAGTGAGGCACCTGAGTCCAGGACTGAGTCACCCGCTCGGCCATCAAGCGCCAGGTGTTGCTCAATGTGCTCGATTCGGATCCGGTGGGAATGTCAGCCAGATCTCCGGCCACGATGGCGCCGGACGGGCCGCTGCCGGAAAGGGGCGCAAGATCGAGCCCACGTTCGGCCGCCATACGGCGCGCCTTGGGCGAGGCCAGGATTCGG
>MGOM01000138.1:18872-28956 GCA_001797105.1 Chloroflexi bacterium RBG_19FT_COMBO_62_14 | reverse complement strand
GCTTCCTCGCGGCTTGACCTTGGTCAGGTCGAGTTTGTTCTCGGCGGCGATCTTGATCGCCAACGGGCTGGCAGACATGGCTTGCACCGCGTGAGAGACGGCAGCACCCCGACCGCTCTCTCTGGCGGGCGACGAGACCCTACGCTCCGGCGCGGTTTCGCCCTCGGCCAGGATCAGCGCCACGGCTTGGCCGACGGGAACCTCCGCGCCCTCGGGCGCGTTGACGTTGGCCAGTGTGCCTGAGGCGGGGGCCTCGATCTCAAGGACGGCCTTGTCCGTTTCGATCTCCATCACCGGCTCACCGGCGCGCAGCACGTCACCCTCCGCCTTCAGCCAACGCAGGATTTTCCCCGTCTCTTGCGCCATGCCCAAAGCGGGCATGATCACCTCAGTTACCAGCTCGCACCTCCCACAAGCCCCCAGCGCGTGGCCCTACCGAGAGTATCTCTGCCAGACGCATTAGATCCCCAGGCGGGCGCCCTCACCACGGGCGCTATCGACGACGGCGCCCACCCGGTCGAGGGCGCCGGGGTTGTTGCGGTTGGACTGTGTCTCGCGGATCCTGGAGAGCGGGCCGCTTGAGGTGTAGTAGGCCGTCCCGGCGATCATGGGCTGCTCGGCCGGGAAACGCGTGATCACCTCGCATCCGCCGGCGGTGACGACCAGTTGCTCTTCGATCCGCGCTGCCGACCAACCGTCGGCCGCCGGCCAGAACGTCTCGAGGGCAAAGACCATTCCCTCCCGGATCACCTCGGGATGATCGAGCGAGACCAGACGGCTGAACACGGGCTTCTCCCAGATCGACAGCCCGACCCCGTGACCGTACTGGAGGGCAAAGGCTGCCTCCTCGTCGGGGAAGCCGAACTCCTCGGCCTTCGGCCAGATCCGGACAACCTCGCCCGTGGTCACCCCGGGGCGGATCATTTCGATCGCCGCATCCAGGTAATCGCGGCAGCGTTTGTAGGCATCCACCTGAGCCGGTGAAGCGCTTCCGATGAAGAACGTGCGGTAGTAGCACGTCCGGTACCCCATGTAACTATGCAGGATGTCGAAGTAGGCCGGATCGCCGGGCCGCAGAGCGCGATCGGTGTACACGTGCGGGTGAGGGTTGCAGCGTTCTCCGGAGATGGCGTTGACGCCTTCGACGTGCTCCGAGCCCAATTCGTAGAGAACCTTGTTCACCAATGCGACGCACTCGTTCTCGCGCATCCCCGGCCGCATCGCCCGGTACAGTTCCTCGTATGCCGCATCGACCATCATGCAGGCCGTGTTGAGCAGCGTGATCTCATCCTGGGTCTTGATGATCCGGGCTTGCTGCATGAGCTGCTGGCCGTCGACGACGTGGATGCCTTCGGCCTGCAGGGCGAAGAGGACCGGCGGTTCGACGATGTCGACCCCCAGGGGCTCGTGCTCGAGGCCTCGCTCTTCGAGCTCGATCTTGATCTTGCGCGCCACCGCTTCCGCCCGGCCGGCTTCAGGCGACATCGCCCCGCGCAAAGTCGAGATCCCTGCCCGCGAGCGTCCGTCGCTCAGCCAGGGGCAGTAGAGGGCATGGTGCCGCGCCGCCGAACCGAAATCCCAATTGATGGGTTCGTCGTCTTGGGGGAGCAAACAGAAACGGGCCACCTTGTCCATCGCCCAGGTTCCGATGTGAGTCGAGGTAATGTAGCGGACGTTGACCATATCGAAGCACAGCAGGGCGCCGAGATCCGACTCTCTCAACAGATTCTTGATGCGGGCCAGGCGTTCCTGTCTCAGTCGGTCGAAGTTGACCCTCTCCTCCCAATCGACAGCCATCAGGCCGAACGTCTTAATACTCATGTCGCACTTCCTTTCAGGCCCTGCCGCACAGGGCCTTGGCGGCCGCCGCCACTCCCGCCGACGTGGCCACGGTCAGGTCTTCCAGCACCGGCGAAAACGGGATGGGCACGTCCATGGCGCCCATTCGCTTCACCGGCGCGTCCAGATGGTAGAAAGCGCCTTCGGCGATGACCGAGGCCAGCTCGGCCGTCACGCCGTAACGTTCGTAACCCTCATCGATCACCAGGGCCCGGCCCGTCTTCTTGGCCGACTCGATCAGCGTCTCTTTGTCCAGAGGAAACGTCGTGCGCAGGTCGACGACTTCCGCGCTCAGACCGTCCCTGGCCAGCAATTCGGCTGCCTCCAGGGCGACATACACCATGCTGCTCGTCGCCACGAGCGTGATGTCGGAACCTTCGCGCTTGACGTCCGCTACGCCGAAAGGCAAGGTGTATTCCTCCGCCGGGACGGGGCCTTTTTTCTGATACATCAGCTTGTCTTCGAAGAACACGACCGGGTTGTCATCCCGGATGGCGGTCTTGAGCAACCCCTTGGCGTCGTAGGGCGTGGCCGGGAGGGCGACTTTGAGACCGGGGACATGGCTAAACCAGGCATGCAGGCTCTGGCTGTGCTGGGCGGCAGAACGGCGCGTCGCCCCGAGGGTGGTCCGGATCACCATTGGAGCTTTGAGCTTGCCCCCCGACATGTAATGGATTTTCGCCGCCTGGTTGACCATCTGATCCATGGCCAAGGTAACGAAATCGCCGAACATGAGATCCACCACCGGTCGCAGCCCGGTCATCGCCGCACCGACTCCGAGGCCGGTGATCCCGGCTTCGGAGATCGGCGAGTCGATCACCCGCTCGGGGCCGAATTCCTCGACCAGGCCCTTGAGCACCTTGAAGGGGGTGCCGGCTTCGGCCACGTCCTCGCCGATGATGAAGACGCTCGGATCGCGGCGCATCTCTTCGGCCAGGGCTTCGTTGATCGCCTGGGCCATCGTGAGCTCGCGCGGCGCAACCTCTTGCACAAGTTCAGGCATAGACGTGCTGCGTGACCTCGTGTGCATCGGGATAGGGCGCGTCCAACGCGAACTGAACCGCGGCCGCGATCTCATCCCGGATTTCACGCTCGATCTGGTCGATCATGCTCTGATCGGCCTGCCCCTGCCCGAGAAGCCAGGTCTTCAGTAGCGGGAGAGGGTCTCGTTCCTCCCGCCAGGTCCGCTCCTCGTCCTTGGTTCTGTAATAGGTGCGGTCGATGTCACCCACGTGATGGCCCATGAAGCGGTAGGTATCGCACTGAAGGAAGGCCGGCCCATTCCCGCCGCGGGCGCGCCCGACTAGACGATTGGCCGCCGTATAGACCTGCCGGATATCCTGGCCGTTGACCCTCTCGGCATGCATGTTGAAGGCCTGCGCCCGGCCGCCCAAGGTCCCGGCGGTCGTCTCCTCATAGCGTGTGTATTCGTTGTAGAGGTTGTTCTCGCACACGTACAACACCGGCAGTTTCCACAGAGAAGCCATGTTCATCACTTCGTAGAGCAGCCCTTGTCCGAGGGCTCCCTCGCCGAAGAAACACACAGCCACCCGCCCTTCCCCAAGCCTCTTGGACGTGAAGGCGGCGCCGGTGGCGATCCCGGCGCTCCCGCCGACGATGGCGTTGGCGCCCAGGTTGCCCGTCTCCTGATCGGCGATGTGCATCGATCCGCCTTTGCCACGGCAATATCCCGCAGCCCGGCCCAGGAGCTCGGCGAACATCCGATCGGTGGAGGCCCCTTTGGCAATGCAGTGGCCGTGGCCGCGGTGGGTACTGGTGATGTAGTCGTTCCTGGTCAGGGCTTCGCATACGCCGACGGCAACGGCTTCCTGCCCGATGTACAGGTGCGCCAGCCCAGGCATCTTGGCTGACAGGTAGAGCTGATTGACCTGTTCCTCGAAGGCGCGAATGCGCGCCATCTGTTCATACATGTGCAACCATTGCTCGAGGCCGACTTCGGTCAGCCCAGCCGCATCTGCAACAGACAACTTCACTTCCGAGTCAGCCATCGCTTCTCCTCATCCTTCGACGCCCGACATCTCGGCCAGCACCCGGAACAGGATGGCGAAGTCCTCGCGGTCGAGACCCATGCCCCGGGCGGCGGTCAAGAACTCATTGGTGACGGCCGTCGTCGGCAGTGGGACTCTGAGCTCGCGCCCCATCTCAAGGGCCAGGAGCATGTCTTTCTGCATCATGTTGACGTTGAACCATGCCTCTTCCGGCATTCCGAGGACAAACGGCCCGCGATACTTGAGCATGGGAGAGCCGGCGACGCTATTGAGCAAGACCTCAACGGCCGTCTCGCGCCGGATGCCGCTCTTCTCCGCCAACAGAACCCCTTCGCTGAAGGCCAGCATCTGAACCGCCAGACTCAGGTTGCTGGCGATCTTCATCGCCACTGCCAACCCGTTGGCGCCGACGTGCGTCACTTTGGGGCCGATGTCGAGCAGGACGGGAAGGGCTTTCTCATAGGTGGCCCGGTCGCCTCCGACCATGATCGACAGCTTGCCTTCTTCGAGGGTGGAAACGCTTCCCGAGACCGGTGCATCGAGCATCGCCGCCCCGCGCGCGTGGACCATTTGGGCGAGGGCCCGGCTTTTGGATGGGCTGGCCGTACTCATGTCGATGTAGATCTTCCCCGGTCCCAGGCCGGCGATGATTCCGTCCGGTCCATCGGTGATCGAGATCACGGCGGCTGTGTTGGTCACCATGCTCAGCAGGATGTCGGAGCGCTCGGCGACCTCACGCGGCGAATCCGCCCAGGCCATCCCGGCCTTGATCAACCACTCGGCCTTCGACCTGGTTCGGTTGTAGCCGACGAGCGAGTGCCCGGCGTCGATCAGACGCTTGGCCATCCTTCCACCCATCGTACCCAGGCCCACATAACCGAGGTCCGCCATTCGGTCCGCCTCTCCTCAGCTGCCGGCCTTCGAGGCCGCGCTGTCTTCTCGAACCTGTTTGAGGTGATCCCGCATGGCCTGCCTGGCCGCCTCGGGGTCTCCCCGGGTGACCGCCTCCAGGATCCGCTTGTGATGCATCTGGCCGCGGGCGGGTCCGCCCGGGACGTTGAAGATTCGGGTGCGCTGCTCGCGCATCAGACCGACGATCGGATCGATCAAGAAGGGAATAAGGGCATTGCCGGTCCCCTCGGCCAGGGCAAGGTGGAAATCCAGATCGGCTTCGATGAACTGCTCCGGGGATTCCATGGCGGCGTCCATGGCCTCGACGGCGTTGTGCATGGCCTGGAGGTGGTCTTCACCGGCGCGCGTGGCTGCCAGCGAGGCGATCTCGGGCTCGAGGAGTTCGCGCACAGCCACCAGATCGCCGGACCCTTCGCCTTGGCTCAGACGAAGGATTCGACCGATGGAGTGGCGAATGGCTTGGGAAGTGTGCTCGGTGATGAACGTCCCCCGCCCAGCCAGGACGTCGACCAAGCCCTTCTCACGCAGGGTCTTGATGGCCTCGCGGACGGCGGTGCGGCTGACGCCGAACTGCTCGGCCAGTTCACGTTCGGCCGGCAGTTGATCCCCGGGCCGGAGGTCACCGTTAAGGACCCGGGTCTCGATCTGATCTACGATCTGCTCGTAGAGCCGAGGGGATTGGATGTGGGTGTACACCTACGACCAGAAGCCGAGCCGAAAGGGGCGAATTGGTGTAGTGGTATGGTGGTATGATCTCGAATATCCTAGATCGGATTTCTCTGGTTGTCAATCCCCTTTCCCCAACCTGACGATCCGACTTCGGGTTGATCCCGGGCGCTCTCCGCCCGGCTCGGATTAATCGGGGGGGATCCTCCTCGACCTTCAACGCGGACCCGCCGGCATCCCAACGTCTACCCCAGGGTGGTCGATGAAGTTCGCAACGATCGATGAATCCTGCAAGACCGGACGGTTAGGAACCCCCTTCCCGGGATCCTGTCACCAACGGGGCTGACACCCAGGGTTTGCCGGCTGCCGGGAGAGACTGGCCCAGGGCCTCCGCCCCTGCTCCCAGTATTGCCCCTAATGACACCCCTTGTGCCGTTCTTGCGGCGACTCTTGCCGGAACAGATCTATCTACAGTCAGTCCAGCGTAGACCCCCGCAGGGCAAGTGGGCGGCTAGTCATTGGATAGGAGTTGCGTGAGAGATATCGGGAATGATCATTCCCTACCGTCACATAAGTCGAGATTCTGCGTCTTAAGAGGTGAGCAACCATGCGGATGGACTCAGATGGAAACCTGCAGAGCCATACACGAGCCTTTACCAAGCAAGCCTTGGTCGAAATCTACGAGGAACTCAGCCCGAGAATCTTCCGCTATGCCTACCGGATGCTCGGAGATCCGAACCTGGCTGAAGACTGCGTTTCCGAGACTTTTAGCCGCTTCCTCCAAGCCGCGAAGAACGGCAAGGGCCCGCTTGAGAACACGCAAGGGTACCTCTTTCGGGTCGCACACAACTTGATCACGGATCACTACCGCCGCCCTCCGCTCACCGTCCCGCTCGAACACGAATGGATCGCGGATGACTCCCAAAACCCGGATGGCCTTGTGGGACAAGGCCTCGAGCGCGAACGGTTGCGCAAAGCCTTGCTCGAGCTCCCTGACGATCAACACAAGGTGATTGTGCTGCGAGTGTTGGAGAAGATGTCGCACAGAGAGGTCGCCGAGATTCTAGGCAAGACGGCCGAAGCGACGCGGGCGCTGCAACACCGCGCTCTGACCGCCCTACGCAGTGTTTTGGTCGAGACGGAGGAACCCTATGGCTGACACCCCCAAGAATGAAGAGAAGATCGACCGCAAGTTGGATGAGTTGCTGGATGCCATGCGCCGGACGCCGCAGCGCGATCCCCGCACCGTCGAAAGCGCCAAGGCAAGGTACCTGGTAGAGCTGGGCACACTGGATCTGCCCGAGAATCCAACCCTTGGTTCGCGGCTGGTCGGCTGGCTGCGAACCGTTTCCGAGCCGAAGGAGAAGCAGCGCATGTCTAGTAGAAGACTCGTGACCTCAAGCGTACTTGGGCTGAGCTTGGTACTGGTGCTGTTGTTCGGCGGGGCGGGAGCCACGGCTTATGCGGCTCAGAACGCCCTGCCCGGGGACGTACTCTTCCCCGTCAAGACAGGTCTGGAAGAGACCCGTATTCGCCTCTCAGCCGATGCGGCGACGCAGGCCGAACTGCATCTGGCGCTCGCCGAGAAACGCCTGGACGAGATCTCCAGGCTAGTGGAGGACAAGCGTTACGACGACATCGCTCTGGCCACGGATGAGTTTGAGCTGCAAATCCGGCAGGCGATCGGCGCGTTCCAGACTGCGGCCGGGCCCGATCCAAAGCGCGCGGCCGCCCTGGCGACCCGCATCGCTCATGCGCTAAGTCGCTATGCCACGACCTTGAGCAGCACGCTTGGGCAAGTCCCGGATGCCGTAAAGCCGCAGGTCGAGCGGGCTCTCTCCCTCTCTCAATCCGGAAGCGGCATGAGCCAGGGAGGAGAGATCGAATTCTCCGGGACCATCGAGTCGCTCTCCCCGGGTGTGTGGGTGGTGGATGGGCAGCCGATCACCATCACGCAAGAGACAGAGATCGAGGGGCAGTTCGCCGTCGGTGACTTCGTGAAGATCCATGCGGTCGGCTCCCCGGATGGCTCACTCGTTGCCGTGGAGATCGCCATCGGCATGGTCGGCGACAGCGAAGCGAACGATAACGGCAACACTAACGATGACGTCAACGACAACGACAACGACAACGTGAATGCCAACGCCAACGACGACGATGACGACAACGCCAACGACGACGATGACGACAACGCCAACGACGACGATGACGACAACGCCAACGATGACGATGACGACAACGCCAACGATGACGATGACGACAACGCCAACGATGACGACGACGTCAACGACAACGTTGGCGACAACGATGACGACACGAACGAGAACGACAACGCCACCGACGACTGATACTCATTGAAGCCCCCGAAACGGAGAAGGATCAGGCGGACTGCAAACCGCAAATCGCGGGCCTGCAGTCCGCCTGACCCATAGGGGAGATCGATCCAGATCACATGGCCTCAGAGAAGCTCAACACAACGCTTCCCCGCAGTCCGGGGTGGGCCGAGGACTCAGCTAGGTCGCGGCCAAGCGGGATCAGCTACGTAGATCTGTTAACCGCTCTGTTCTTGCCGGCCCTCTTCATTGTGTGTTTGGCATCCGTGCAGTTCTCCACACCCGCCCTGGTGGGCACGGATGGGTATTACCACGTCAAGATCGCCAGAATCATGGCGACCGAAGGGCTAGTGCTGGATTTCCCCTGGCTCCCCTTGACTATCTTGAACGAGAGGGCGTTTTACGACCATCATTTCCTTTTTCATGTCGCCCTTATCCCGTTCACAGGGTTCGACCTTCTGGCAGGTGCCAAATGGGCGAGTGTCATCTTCGCCAGCTCAGCCTTTCTGGGATTCTGGTGGGTCTTGCGTCAGCGCAGGATCCGACATCCCACGTTGTGGTCAATGGGATTGCTTGTCGTCTCAGACGCCTTCTTGTTCCGCATGAGCATGGTGCGGGCGCAGTCGCTCTCCCTACTTGTGCTCGTCGTTGGCCTGCATTGGATGTTCAGCGGAAGATATCGGCGGCTCATGTTGCTTGGCTTCCTCTACGTCTGGCTCTATGACGGTTTCCCGCTTCTACTCATTTTGGCTAGTCTTTTTCTCGTGGGGAAGTGGCTCACCGAGGGGGAGTTAGTATTCCAGCCCGTACTGTACAGCGCCTTGGGAATCGGATTGGGATTACTAATCAATCCCTATTTCCCGGACGACATCCTGTTCATCTTCCGCCACATCCTGCCGAAGCTCGCCGGCGTCACCTCGATTCGCGTGGGGAACGAATGGTACCCTTATCAAACCAAGACTCTGCTTGACAACTCGCAGCTCGCCCTGGTGGCCTTCATCGGGGGCGCCCTGGCCCTGGGATTGAACCGGCGCCGCATGAGCGTCGCGACGGCAACATCCTTTCTGGCCAGTGTGATGTTTGGATGGATGTTGTTCCAATCCCGGCGCTTTATCGAGTACTTCCCGCCCTTTTCACTCATGTTCGCCGCCTTTTCCTGGAGCGATCTACTCCCCGGGAAGCCGGCCGCTATTGGGGCGTCCCTCTCACAATCTAGCTCTCCGAGTCGACCGCTGGCCCTCTCGAACAGGCAGGTCGGCTGGCTTGAAGGTGTGGCATTGGGGATCATTCTGGTCGTTGGCGCGTGGCGGACCGTACCCGCCGCCATGGAGAGGGTGAGCAACTCCCAGCCGTATGATCGCTACGCCGCGAGTGCGACTTGGCTCGCTCAGAACTCCCCCGAAGGGTCGAGGGTGTTCCAAACCGATTGGGATGACTTCACCCGTTTGTTCTATCACAACACGCACAACACTTATCTGGTCGGGCTCGATCCCACATACCTGCTGCTCTACGACAGCGTGTTGTACGATCTCTGGGCGAGAATCACCGATGGAACTGTCGAGAACCCCTCCAAGGTGATAGCCGAGGTGTTTGAGGCAGAGTATGTCTTCTCGGACCTTGGTCATACGGACTTCGTCCGACAGGCAGAGGGCGATCCTTGCCTACGAGAAATCTACCGGGACCACGATTCGGTGATTTACCAGGTCGCCCCGTAGAACGCCGTTGGCTTGAATTCGTGGTCTAATCTGGTTCCGTTTGACCAACGGGCCGGGAATGCTCCGGCTGGTTCGTTTCTCATGGAGAACCAGGATCCACGCGAGGCATTCTTCATTCGGGGCGGGCCGCCGGGGATTGATGATTGACCGCCTTTGAGCGGCCGGATAGAATTCGCGGATATCTCCCTTGGAGGTCCTTAGATCGACATCCGCCCGTCACAGGTAAAGACGAGAGGCTCTGACCCTCGAATGTGGCGCAGGCGCCGCGACAGCCTGTCTTTGCTGCTGTTACTTGTCTGCGGCTCGATCGTCGCCTCATGTACTTCAATGTCTGGCGACGTTTCGACGGGCAGAGTTGGTTCGGAGACACCGGATTCCACCGTCGTCAGGGCGACCTCTACGCCCCTCCCACCTACCGCCACAGCGACACCCAGTCCGTCCCCTTCTCCATCCCGTACGCCCGACCCGACGCCATCCGTGATCGGCCCTGGTTACATCGTCGGCTACAACCCGCTCACGGGATTGCCTGTCCAGAATCGAGGCAGCTTGTTGCGCGTGCCTCTCCTGATCTCGATCACCGAATTTCCACCGTCCGCCCGTCCACAGTCCG
>MGOM01000138.1:17244-18859 GCA_001797105.1 Chloroflexi bacterium RBG_19FT_COMBO_62_14 | reverse complement strand
GAGACATCCATCGGACAGGGGATGAGCCGGTTTCTGGCCGTGTACTACGGCGACTACATGGATCACTTCTCCCGCCTTGTCGCGGGCGACTCCGACCTTGATCAGGACTCAACCGTGATCGGCCCGGTGCGGTCCGGGAGGCTCGGCTACGAGCAGATCAAGGATTTCTACCCTGGGGCTCTGCTGTTCATTCGGTCGGCCTCGCCGGAGGTGGCCCAGGAGCTGACCGATATGATCATCGTTTACGCCGACGACACCCAGGACGTGAACAGCGCCGCTCTGAGCCTGAGTGAGCTGCGCGGCCTGGACGTCCCTGACGCAGTTCCGTCTGCCTATGCCGGGCTGGTCTTCAACAGGCGGCCGCCTACAAGAGGCAAGCCGGCGCCGTCTGTGTCGATCATCTACAATCTCTTCGACCAGATTGAGTGGACCTACGATCCTGCGCAGGGCTTTTACCTGCGATCGCAAGACAAGGCCGATGGCACCGGCGCGCTCCAGCCCTCCATTGACCGTCTGACGGGTTCACGCCTCTCGGCCGAGAACGTGGTCGTGATGTTCGCTCAGCATACTTTCGAGAACAGAGGGGCGACGATCGTCGGGATCGAACTGGCCTACGTTCCGAAGCGGTATGGGATCCTGTTCCGGGATGGGAAGGTGTACGACATCCACTGGGCTTCACCGAGATCGAAGTTGACTTTCACGGATGACGCCGGCAAGGTCATCGCCTTCAAACCGGGAACGACATTCTTCGAGGTCGTGAGCTACGAATCGACCTGGGACAGCAACAAGCGGATCGTGCGCTTTCACAATCCACCTCTGCCGACGATACCGCCGCCCCCTCCGTTCCTAACCTCCGTGCCGTCCGCAACCCCGACGCCTGGAGAAGCCGGACCGGCAGAGCCGACCCCAGGATAATGCGTTCACCTGTTCCCGGGAAGCCATGTCGCTTCAGGTTCTATCTGCGATAGCCACATCCCGCTTCGCCTGCCGGCGGACCCCGTCCCTCGGCCCGGGCCCATCCCGACCTAGACAGCATCGGGGATGCCCGGTGGTTTGACCGAGCCTAGGATCCGGATCGATTGACGAAGTGGCGCCGGTTCCGGGCGTCACGTCTTACACGTCACGCGGACTAGACGATCCCCCGTCGAGTCCTCGTGACGGCGCGCGTCTCTGCCTCCGCTCACTCAGCGGCGCGGCCCACGAGATCTGCGGTCGAAAGGAACCGGCCGGCGATCACCACAGGCCCGGAATCAAGCGGTAACGAACCCGGCCGGCATATCCACGATAACCTTCCAACTCCGCCTGCAGGGTCTCGTCCTCGAGCGCCGTCCGGATGACGAACAGGACAACGGTGATTGCGGCCGGGATGAGCGCCCAGAGGGAGCCAAGCGCCAGCGGTCCGGCGACCGAGAATGCGATGAACCCGGCGTACCCTGGATGACGATATCGCGGTAAGGCCCAGCCCGGCGACGTGATGGGGTCTATCAAGGCCCCGGGAGCCTTAGGGGCCTCCGGAGCCTGGCGGGAGGAGCTGCCCCAAGTCGGGGTCGCGCGCCTCGATCAATGCGATCGCCCGTTCGAACAGCGGGTCGCAGGTCTCGGGCAGGGCCGGCCC
>MGOM01000138.1:17124-17221 GCA_001797105.1 Chloroflexi bacterium RBG_19FT_COMBO_62_14 | reverse complement strand
AGCGCTCGAAATACGGAGGCAGATGGCCGAAAGCGGTCAGCGCCCCGCCCACCGGATCCTTGGAACCGAAAACCACGCGGCCGATCCCGTACAGCGA
>MGOM01000138.1:16140-17066 GCA_001797105.1 Chloroflexi bacterium RBG_19FT_COMBO_62_14 | reverse complement strand
GATGACAGCCAGGGCCTCCATCTCCGCATGCCGATGCGGTGCGCTCACCGGAGCCAAGATCCTGTTGCTACCTTCGGCCACGATCACTCCCCCCCGGCTGATCACACATCCGATCGGCAGGTTCCCGTCCTTCTCCGCCTGCACTGCGAGCTCGATGGCGCGCTCGAGGCGATCGCGGTCCTGGCTGCTGAGCGGCGAATTCACGATGGTGTTTCCCTCAAACCGGCCCACGGCCTCACGCGACCCATGCCGGCCTTGCGTCCCAGAGACACCTTTTCGATCACTCGCCGGCGTAAGAGAGCCGCCCCCGCGTCAGCAGGAGCACGACGATGGCACAGATCGTGTACGTGACGGCAGGGATCCACCCGCCTTCAATGACCGGTCGGACTGCGGCTGTCATCGTCGACGGTAGGAACTGACCGCCGAAGGCGATCGAGGCATTCGAGGCGGAATGCAGCAGGATCATGATGAGCAGGCTGCCCGACGTGTTGTTGAAGATCCAGGTCATCAAGACAGAGAAACCGATGCCGCCCACGATCAAAGCCAGAAACGACGAGAGCGTGAACGACCCGAGCCAACCGCCGACGTAGCCTGGGAGGTGCCACGCGGCCCAGAGCGAGCCCAGGACAAGCGTCCCCATCACAGGGCCGAGCGTTCGTTGAAGACGAGGCAGCGCCACTCCGCGCCAGCCGATCTCCTCCCACAGCGGGCCGAAGATGACCCCGACGAGGACGAAAGGCAGGTACTGTGCCAGCAGAAGGGGGAGCCCATCGAGGAAGTCCCGCAGGAAGCTCATTCCGAGGAATGCGCTGGCGGTTAACGTCAGGACAACCAGCGGGCCGAGAAGCAGGACCAGATACCATACGATGCCGACCTTCCATTGAATCACGCGCCGGAGCAGGCGTCCGACACCCGCCCACCCCTCA
>MGOM01000138.1:15827-16055 GCA_001797105.1 Chloroflexi bacterium RBG_19FT_COMBO_62_14 | reverse complement strand
CCACCCAGGTGAACACGTACGCCATCCCGAAGAATAGAAAGAGTGGATACCTCGGCAGAATACCCCGCGCTGGGATCGATGCCGTGACCCCCGCCGAGCCTTCACGTATTGCCATTCGTACGTCTCCTTCGGTTGATAAGTTATGTCGAGGGTTGTATCGCCGATGCATCTTCCCCAGGGTCCTACAGGCCTGTTCGGCCGAAGCGCCAGTCGGCCGTTTGTCCGGCA
>MGOM01000138.1:15125-15751 GCA_001797105.1 Chloroflexi bacterium RBG_19FT_COMBO_62_14 | reverse complement strand
CGTCCGCGTCGGCGCACAATGCCAACCCGATGTGGCAGCTAGGCCCTCCAGAACGCGGATCTTGCGGGGCGAGATCGGCGGCCTCGCCGGGGCGTTAGTCGAGGCGCTCGGCCGGCTGTCTGGCTGAGATCAGCTTGTCGCATGCCGGACGTCGCCCATCTGCATCAGCTTGCGCAAGGCGATCGAGGGTAGCATGATGAATGGGTAGGCAAGCCGGCGAGGGGGATTCCCGGCCAGGAGCATCATGCCGAGCAGCGTGATGAATGCCACCGCACAACTCAGGTCCCAATTGTGCGTGAGGATCAACGCGAGCGGGAGGACGACGAGCGCGGCGACAGTCGGTATCGGGAACAGCACGGCGAACACACCCAGCATCGTCGCCATCCCCTGCCCTCCACGCAGCCCGACGAAAATCGGGAAGTCATGCCCCAGAACTACACATCCCCCGACGATCAGGATGACCAGTTCGGGCAGGTGCAGCCCGCGCGCCACCAAAACAGCGAGCGCGCCTTTGGCGAAGTCGGCGAGCGCTACGACACCGCCGGCAAGCCATCCGACCGAGTGAAACGTGTTCTTGGCCCCCATGTTTCCGTCGCCGAGTTGTCGAATGTCCTTGCCCACGAGCA
>MGOM01000138.1:8420-15089 GCA_001797105.1 Chloroflexi bacterium RBG_19FT_COMBO_62_14 | reverse complement strand
GGAGATAGGCAATGAGGAAGACCGGCCAGGCGAGGGTTGTCAGCGGAGGATCTCGCCTTATTCGATCGGGGCACGATCGATTCGATGAGTCACACTCAGTATAGGCCGGATTTCCCGCGGTGACTCCGGCGATCATGCGAATCGATCGAGCCACAGGGATTCATCCCGGTGGCCGCCCCTCGGCCTACCACCACCATTCGAGACCCATCTGATGCTCTTCGGGGTTGAAACCGAGCGAGTGATACAGCCGTGAGGCGGCTGACTCGTGGTCGGCGACGATGACCAGCCTGTCGATCCCGAAATCGGACAGAGCGTGTCGCCCCGCCTGGAAGACCAGATTGGCGGCGATGCCTCGCCGGCGGAAGTCGGGATGGGTCCCGACCGACTGGAACCGACCGAGCTCCCGCGTATGAAACAGACCCAGGTCGGCCACCAGCATCTCTCCCAAGAACGCGCCAAACCACTCCCCCAAACCGGCCTCGACCATCTCCCGATAGGAGACCATTTGACGTCGCTTGAAGACACGATAGTCGGCCTCCGCGTGGCCACTTTCGCGGCACCGGACCTGGTTGTCAACCGCCTGGAGCCAATCCTCGTCTGACCGCAGGCGGCGGATCGAAACGGCAGCTGGGGGCGGGGCCACGAGCTGCTGGGCCGTCAGGACCGTTTGGTGCACCAACTCGAACCCGGCCTCCAGGAAGGGCTCCACGACGCCCGCCTCTTTCTGCGGTGTGTCCCAGCCGAAGGTCATGTGTCTTGTCTGCGGGCCCGCGCCGATCTCCTCGGCGAACAAAGCCGGCCAGCGTTCGTAGTCGCGACTTCCTGGGGGGTGGCTGAACAAGAGAAAGTTGCCCCAGTAGAAGGTCGGATTGGACGGGGTCCGGATTACCAGATAATCGCCGCGATCCAAGACCTCCCCGTTGAAGGAGCTGAAGATCAGATCGGTGCGATAGCCCAGGGATCGCACTTGCACGCGGGATGGCCTCCGATCGAAGGGACGAGCCGGCTGCACTGGCAGAATCGATCCCAGATGTGGCGGCAACCCGGCGGGGTTTGGACAGGCTCGGGAAACCGCTCACAGGATGGGGTCAGCCTACTTTACCAGGAGTCTGGCGTTGCCCCTTGCTCAAGGGCGTTTTCCGGAGGGTGTATCCCAGCTTGGGGGCGCGTCCCCTTCGTGGGTGGCGTTCTCGAGTGATCCTTGCCTGGTTTCGCTCTAAGGCGTGACGTCTCTCTTCTACAACAGTCGAGCCTCGATCGACTTGGCCACGAACCGGCCTCTTCGCGCGGCGTGATAGAATCTCCAGCGACGAGGCGCAGTCGCATCCCGGCCGCCTCCCGTCCTTTCCCCCTTCGAAGACCTCCGTCCGCGCCGCCAATCGAGGTGATCCCGATGGAGTTCATGGTTGAAACCCAGGACCTGGCCAAAACCTACACAGGCCGGAACGGCGCCGACGTCGAGGCCGTGAAAGGCATCGACCTTCAGATCAGCTGCGGGGAGATCTTCAGCCTGCTGGGTCCCAACGGCGCCGGCAAGACGACCACGATCTCCATGATCAGCTGCCTGCTCGAGCCGAGCCGCGGCGATGCTCACATCGGGGGATTCTCGATCACCCGGCAGCCCCTGTAGGCCAAGGCCCTCCTGGGAGTGGTGCCTCAGGAAGTAGCGCTCTACCCTCGTCTCAGCGCGCGGCAAAACCTCGAGTTCTTTGGCAAGATGTACGGCTTGGGTTGTAAGGAGCTGATGCAGCGCGTAGACGAAGTGATTGAATACGTTGATCTGGCCGAGCGACAGCGAGATCGAATCGATACGTACTCCGGCGGGATGAAACGCCGGGTGAACATCGCTGCCGGTTTTCTCCACCGCCCGCCGATCGAGCACGGAACGGCATATCCCAACTCGAGGACGGTCACCATGGAATGGATCACAGATCCCGAATCGTGGGTTGCACTTCTTACGCTGACTTCACTCGAAGTCGTGCTGGGTATAGACAACATCGTCTTCATCTCGATCCTGGCGGGAAAGCTCCCACAGCAGGAGCAGCCGCGCGCCCGAAGGGTCGGGCTGCTGGGGGCGATGCTGACGCGGATTGCCCTGCTGCTCTCACTCGCCTGGCTGATCGGTCTGACCCGCCCGCTCATCGAGATCTTTGGGGAGGAGATCTCCGGGCGGGACATCATCCTGATCGCCGGCGGTCTGTTCCTCCTGGCCAAAGCCACATTCGAGATCCACGACAAGCTGGAGGGGGCGGAAGGCCACGCCTCCGCACGTTTGCGGGCCAACTTCTACGGTGTGTTGGTGCAGATCATGCTGCTGGACATCGTCTTCTCGCTCGACTCGGTGCTGACCGCGGTCGGAATGGCCCGGGCGCTGCCGGTGATGGTTTCGGCGATCGTGATCGCCGTGGCGATCATGCTCTTCGCCTCGGGCCCGATCAGTGATTTCGTCACTCAGCGACCGACACTCAAGATTCTGGCGCTCAGCTTCCTCCTCCTGATCGGAGTCTCCCTCGTGGCCGAGGGACTGGAAGTCCACATCCCCAAGGGCTACATCTACTTCGCTATGGGCTTCTCCGTCTTCGTAGAGATGATCAACTTGCGATTGAGGGAGAAGCCCGAGACGCCGGTGAAGCTGCGCCAGCGGTATGTCTCCAACGGTAGCCGAGCCAAGACCGGCGGTGGAGAGGGCACGGCCGCGGCCTGATCTTCACCGGCCTGGTCGGGACGTCGGCAGGGCTGAATGTGACGAGAGCTCGCCGGGTCCCGCATCTTATATGTCCGGTCCACCCGGCCGCTGCCCCCAGTCGCCGTTGGAGGTTCTCTGGCTGACGCCGCAGAGGCCTGCCCGAGCCATGCCAGTAAGAGCCACACCAAGCGCCGCCTCCTGACACAATCTCGCCACAAGATCGCGCTATAGTTGGGGCAGATCGCCTGATCGGCGAGGAGCATGCCCGAGCAACCCACGATTCTGGTTGTCGACGACGAACCGGCGATCGTCGACGCGCTTCGCTACAACCTGGAGAAAGCCCGCTACCGGGTTCTCGTCGCGCGCGACGGTGAGCGGGCGCTCGAGCTGGCCCTCCAGGCCGCGCCCGACTTGGTCGTGCTCGACATCATGCTGCCCGGAATGGACGGCCTCGAAGTCTGCCGCAGGCTGCGGGGATCGGGACAGACCCCGATCATCATGCTCACGGCGAAGGACGAAGAGGTGGATCGCGTTGTCGGTCTGGAGCTTGGCGCCGACGACTACGTGGTCAAGCCCTTCAGCATGCGTGAGCTCATGGCGCGGGTGAAAGCGGTTCTGCGCCGATCGCAGTCCCCGCCGAAACCCATGGGCAAAGCCATGCTGCTCGGGGCTTTGCAGGTCGATCCGTCCCGTTTCGAGGCGAGCTGGGATTCAACCCCCATCCGGCTGTCGCCTCTCGAGTTCGAGTTGCTGGAGGCCTTGATCACCCACCCCGGCCAGGTGCTCACCCGCGACCAACTGCTCGACAGTGTCTGGGGCTACGACTACCATGGCGACTCGCGCGCGGTTGACACCGCCGTCAAGCGCCTGCGCGCCCGAATGCGTCAGGCCTCTTCAGAGGCCGCCGACCGCCTGGAGACGGTGCATGGAATCGGATACAAACTCCGGGACGACTGACTCCCCGGGCGAGGGGAAGACGTCACGACCGGCGCGACCGAGTGGGCTGCGAGGCAAACTGGTGCTCAGTCACCTGGCGGTCATCATCGTCGCCATGACCCTGACCGGCGCCGGGCTGCTCACTCTGGTCCGCGCCTACCTGCTCAATGCACTCCAGGACAGCCTGGAATCGCAAGCTCAACTGGTCGCCGCAGCTCTTCTCTCGGACGCGGGCGTCCAGGTCCAGCCGCCGGCGCCCGATCCGGCCTACAACACGCTTCAGCAGCAACAAATCGCCAACCTCGCCGTACAGATCCAGAGCCAATCGTTCACGACTGGAGCCGACGATCCGGCGCTGCTCGGCCCGGAGTCCATCCGCCTGACATCCGATCTGCCGACCTACGTCGTTGTGCTCAACAGCCTGGGCGATCCGGTCTACGAAAGCGGGCTTCCGGGACCGCCGGGCCTGCGCCACAGCGCCGCCGCCAAGGCCGCGCTCGCCGGAGGTACCGGCCGGACGCTTCTTCGAGGCGAGAACGGTGACTGGATGGCCCTGGCCCTCCCTCTTCGCCGCGAGCAGGAGCTGGTCGGAGCGCTGGTCCTGGCTCATCCGCTCAGCGACGTGAACTCGGTCCTCAATGACACTCTCTCCCGATTGCTCCAGGCTGCCGGGCTGGCGGCGTTGCTCTCCGGCGCTCTCGGCCTGATCCTCGCCCGGCGGCTCGTGCGCCCCCTCTCACAACTCACGGCGGCCGCGCGTAGGCTGGGCGAAGGGGATTACGAATATCCCGTACCCGTTGAAACCCATGACGAAATCGCCTCTTTGAGCGCGGCGTTCGAATCCATGCGCGAGGCGCTCCTGCACACGGAGCGCACGCGAGCCCAGTTCATTAGCGACGTCTCGCACGAGTTGCGCACCCCGCTGACTGGCATCAAGGGGCTGGTCGAGACGCTCCAGGACGGCGCCTTGGATGATCCTCAGGTCCGCGATAGCTTCGTCGCCTCCATCGGCCAGGAGACCGATCGACTGATTCGTCTGACGCAGGATCTGCTCACTCTCACTCGGGCCGATGAGCACGCTCTCGAGCTTCGCGTTGACCGGCTGGACCTTGCGAAGCTGGTCCGTGGTACGGTTGACCGCCTGCGGCCGGAGGCTGAGAAACACAACGTCCAGCTCGAAGTCTCCGCGCTCGAGATGGAGGTGAGCGTGCAGGGCGATCCGGATCGCCTCGAGCAAGTCATGCTGAACCTGCTGGACAATGCTCTGAAGAACTCGCCTCAGGGGGGTTCCGTGAAGGTGGGGATCAGCACGATTTCAGCGCGTGAACTGGCCTCTCTCCGAGCGGCACAGCCGAGGTTCTCCTGGTCCGGCAATCTTGAGGGCCCGGCCCGACGCTGGGCCGTGGTCCGGGTTGTTGATTGGGGTCCAGGAATCTCACCTGCTCTCCAAGAGCGGGTCTTCGATCGCTTCTTCCGCGCCGACCCATCCCGGGACCGCGACCGCGGCGGGAGCGGCCTAGGGCTCTCGATCGCCAAAGCGCTCATCGAACAGCATGGCGGTCGTATCTGGATCGAGAGCCCTACCCCGGACTGGGAAGGCGCGAACCCTCCCGGCACCCAAGCAAGCTTCATCCTCCCCGTCGGTTGAAGCCTGGCCGTTCTCGGCATGAGGCGCCTCACGGGCGGTACGGACCCGCTCCGTCCCCGCTGGGAGGGTGTCTCCAAGTTGATTCACAACTGACGCGCAGCCGCCACATTCTTGCCATGGCCCTCAGGTAGAACGTGATAGAGGCATAGAAAGGAGACACAGGCCATGAACAGTCTTCCAGGATTTCTTTCCGCGGCGATCGCCGGCGCATTACTGTGGAGCAACCTCGGGCCCATCCAACCCGCGACAAGCTCGCCCGGCTCGATCTCCGTGACCGGCGAAGCGGAGGTTCGAGTGGTGCCGGATGAGGTGCTGATCACCCTGGGCGTTGAAACCTCGCACAGGGAGTTGACCGTCGCCGTGAGGCGAAACGACCAACGGACCGCTGAGGTCATCCGAATGGCGAGCGCCCACGGGATCCAGTCCAAGGACATCCAGACGGACTACATCAGTATCGAGCCCAGCTATGAGGATTACTACGCTGATCCGCCAATCATCACGGGCTATGTGGTGCGCAAGTCCGTTGTTATTACGTTGAGAGACACTAGCAAGTTCGAGAAGCTGCTGACCGCGCTGAGCGAGGCCGGAATCACCAATGTGCACGGCGTGCAGTTTCGGACGACGGAGTTGCGCAAGTATCGGGATCAAGCCCGGGCACTGGCGACCAAGGCGGCGCTGGAGAAAGCCAGAGATATGGCCGGCGTCCTGGACCTGAATGTCGGACCGCCGACGTCGATCGCCGAGGATCATATGGGTTGGTGGTCGTGGTACGGCTATGGTTGGTGGGGAGCTCGCGGACAGCAGATGACCCAGAACGTAGTCGTGAGCGTAGAGGACGTACCGATAGACCCTGACAGCACGTTCGCGCCGGGCCAGATCTCGGTGACGGCGCGAGTCAGCATCACCTTCCAAATGAGCGGCTAGGCGGCTTGAGGCGAAGGGCGGCTCGGCTTGGGGAGCCGCCCCATCGCCCAGGTCATCGTGGCGACGACGGCGATGATGGCGAGGATCAGGGCCGCGCTGTAGCCGGGGATCGTACCCAGTACCCACAGGGCGAAAGGCAGCCAGGCCACGACCGCGACGATGAGCCCTGCGTAAGCCGAGATCCTCAGCGACCGGCGCGCCTGCGCCAGTTGACCTGAGCGCCGGAACGCCTTGGACCACCCGGTGTACAGGAAGAGGATCACCACGGTCAGGATGAAAAGCGGTGGTGCGACCATGGGAATCAGTTCTTCCACATTCCCCAGCGCCATCAGGCCGAGGAGGGTGAGGTCCACAACCACTCCGACAACCCACGGCAGCCTACCCCTGGTCTCTTGTGGGAGCGGATCGCCACCGGGGTTCAGCCTGCCCCAGGCCACGATGGATAGGAAGATCAAAGCGGCCGCGCCGGCGATGA
>MGOM01000138.1:6641-8377 GCA_001797105.1 Chloroflexi bacterium RBG_19FT_COMBO_62_14 | reverse complement strand
GAGGCTGGGTTCGGCCCATCCGACGCCTACCCGGCTCCATTCAGCCAGGTCATAGCGGCCGCGCAGCACGCCTTCATTCCCCAGGGCCACAATTGCACCATGATCCTCCCCCTGCCTGATGACGACGACATCGTTAGCTCTCAAGTCGAGATCTTTGCCACACACAAGCAGCATCCCATAACCGGAAGCAACCCGCTCCATGTAGGCTCGCCGCGAGGCGGGCACCGACCAGGCGACCTGCCACGTCCGGCCCCCGTCCGTGGAGGCCTCCACCTTTTCCTCGCCTGCGACCCGATAACAGACCTGATCCTGCGCGGGGACGCAAACGATCTTGGGTAGCTGAACCGGGACAGCCGCGGATTCCAGGATGTCGGAGGGCAACGTCTCGGGATCCTGGTAATCCCACGCCTGGCCATCACTCGTGCTCAGGAAGGCGTTGCTCACCGGCTCCCAGGCCGTGGCCAGTGCATATAGCCCTCTGTCGGTCGACACCAGGTGGGTGATCGGCTGCTCGGGGGGGCATGGGGCAGTGGCCAATGCCGCCAAGGATGCCAGACCCAGTGCCAGGAGCGATCGCCGCATGGGCGGAGGCGTCCTGAGCGAGTCGAGCGAGGTCAACAACGCAAACGAAGGAGCCAGCGCGACGAGGGCGGTTAGGTCGGTCGGATCGAGAGCGATCCAGATGGGGAGGCCTGAGGCAAGGCGAAGCAAGCCGTTCACGGCGACATTCAACGGAGGGTGGACCTTGATGGCAGAGAACAGGACAGCCGTCAGCAGGTACGCGGAAATCGCTGGAATCCGAGGGGTGATTCGGGCAGCGGAGGCAAGTCTGGGTGAAGGGGTCAGCAATCGGGAGAGAGCGAACCCTGCCAGGCCAAGCAGCGCCGTCAACAGGAATGGGAAGAAGAACAGCCCGGCGAAGTCACTCAACTTGCCGGTCAGCGTGGACGGGTACAGGCGCTTGAGAAAGTGGTCGTTGACCAGGAGGAGCCCGATGCACGCCAGGGTGAGCGGGTGGCCCAGCGCGGACAAGCTGGGCCTCATGCCACGCCACGCCTGGCCTGGTTCTCGGGTTCTGCCGCAGGTTCCGGCCAGAGTGGTTGGTCGGGGGATCATGGAGGACGGCCTGTGGGACTGCGGTCCGGCACAACTATACGGCAGGCCGGGTCAGTCGCAAGATGACTGTCGTCCGGCCTGCCGGTGGTACGCGCGCCGATCGTTATTTCACCCGAGGCCGGGTTGGCTGGCGCACTTTCTCTAAGGGGGAGGCCGACCGGAAGACCCGGACGGTGACCGCCCCTTTGATCCCCTTCAGTTTCACCGAGCGCGGCCGGCCCGCGCCTTTGGGGAGCCCGGCGGCCTGGACCGCTGCCGGACTCACCAGGACTTCGCCATCAGCCGCCTCCGACGAAAGCCGGGCGGCGAGGTTGGCCCCAGTTCCGAGTACAGCGATCTCGTTGACGCCGTCTTTTGAGCCGACCGCTCCGACGTAGACATCCCCCGTGTGTACTCCGACTCCGATCTTTATCCAGGGCACGGAGCCCGGCTCGTGACCCGTCGCTAGAAGAAGATCCGAAGCGGCCTCCAGGGCCACCTCGGCATGATGATCCCCGGCGAACCTCGGCGCGAACAACCCGATGACCTGGTCCCCGATCAGCCGGCCGACCATGCCGTCGTGGCGGACCAGGACATCGGCGGCGGTCTTGTAGAAGCGGTTGATGAGCTACTTGAACGCC
>MGOM01000138.1:6071-6603 GCA_001797105.1 Chloroflexi bacterium RBG_19FT_COMBO_62_14 | reverse complement strand
CACATCGGCGAAGAGCAACGACAGCTCGACCTCGGCCCCGCTTTCTTCCTTGAGGGCACCCTTCTCGCACATGTTGCACAGGCGGGGCGTCAGGCTCGAGGGGCCGACGCCCATCAGGCTGACGATGAACCCACCGATACCGGCAAATGGGACATGGCACTCCATGCAGCGGGGCGACCCGGGGAGGACGCTGTATAGCCTCTGCTCGAACTTCAACTGGGACAGCTGCTTCGGGCTGAGACCCTGTCTGAATTCCCCGGTCAGATACCAGTACCAGATCTCATCGAAGTCATTGTTTCGACTCACCGCTTCGCCCATGGCCGCACTCTCCTTACCTGAGTCGATCAGTATCGGGTAACCACCCCGAGCGATTCTAGCAGGTTCTACAAGGGACTGGGCACACGGTTGATGCGAGGCGCAATCGGGTCCGATCGAACGCAATCGACGCATGTGTTCGAGCGCCGATGAGGTAGCTCAAGTGGGCAAGCCATCTTCCGAGCACGTCGGCCGGCAGAGGAGACCACGATGAGGG
>MGOM01000138.1:4561-6059 GCA_001797105.1 Chloroflexi bacterium RBG_19FT_COMBO_62_14 | reverse complement strand
TTAGAGATCATGAGACGCTGGCCGAGCATTCCAAGCGAAGCGTCAAGGCCGAGGGCTGGGGCGGTCCGTGTCTTGAGGCAAACCGTCCCATTGCGACAGCCCGGTCAAGCGGGCGGTGAGATCCCAGAGTTTCCCGCCTGGCTCTGGATCGTAGGCGTAGTCGAAGGCCTGGATCTCTCGACCGTCTCGGTAGAACTTTCCGGTTTCGCCGCGGAACTCCGGCGCCACCGCCAGCCTGACTAGGCCTTGTGCGGCCTGTTCCGCCGGCTTAGAGAAAAGTCCGATTACGAAGCGCATCAGGCCGGGCGACTCGCGCATCAGGTCGGATCGTAACAGCCCGGGATGAACTGCGGTTGCGGTGACGGCTGTGCCCTCAAGGCGTCGGGCGAGCTCGAAGGTGAACAGCAGGTTGGCCGTTTTCGTGGCCCCAAAGGCGTTCAATGAGCTGAACCGCGCCTCTCCCTGCAAGTCTTCGAAGTCAACCTGCACCGTCGAAGGCGCGGTGACGTTCACGATCCGGGCCTGATCGCTTCTCCTCAATCCATCGAGGAGCAAGTTCGTCAGAAGAAAGGGCCCGGCATGGTTGACGGCGAACATGAGCTCCAGGCCGTCGGCCGTGACCCGTCTCTTGGACGCATACACGGCGGCGCTGTTCACGAGCACGTCGACTCTCGGATGGCTCTCCAGGATTCTGGTCGCGACATTGCGAATCGAGGCCTGTGAGGCGAGGTCTCCGATGAATAGCTTGACTTCGGACTGGCCGCTACGCGAAGCAACCTCGTCGCGGGCCGCTTCACCGCGTGCCCGATCCCGGCAAAGCATCAGCACGGTCGCACCCTGCGCGGCCAGGCCCAATCCGGTCGCCAGTCCCAGCCCGCGGTTGGCGCCGGTGACGATACAGATCTTCGGATCCGAACTCAAACCTGTCAGCATCTCACACGCCCTTTCCCTAGACCGTCGAGGAAGCCGTCATCGCCGGTTGTCGTCCATTCAGTGAGATCACCCAGCATGAGCCACGACACCCCAAATCGCCAAAGCCAGGTCCACCCTGTACCGTGGGCAGTCGTTCTCGTCCAAGTCAGCTCTGGCTATCGCGCACTGCGTTTTCGTTCTCCGAGTCGTCGAAAGCGCCTTCCATGGCCCCGGGCCGAACGTCTTGAAATATGGCGAGCTCATTCCCGCTCGGGTCATGAAAGAGGCAGCACGGGCCGTTCGGGATCTCGAACGGTTCACCCTCGGCTGACCAGCCGCGCCCGGTGAGGGACTTCAGCGTGACCTCGAGATTGGCCACCTCATAAATGGGCAGACAACTCGGCGCGGGCCGGTGGTCGGCCAGGAGAAACAGGGGACCTTCGCCGAGGCGGACCGCGGCCACGCGCGCGCCGAAGGCCTCGAAGTGCCAGACTCGCTCCGCCCCGAGTACCGACCGGTAGTAGGCCAGATCCTGGTCCATGTCGCGCGCGCCGACGTAGAGGAACCTCAGCCGACCAAAGGGGGT
>MGOM01000138.1:4149-4449 GCA_001797105.1 Chloroflexi bacterium RBG_19FT_COMBO_62_14 | reverse complement strand
TTGTCCTAGGGCGATTGAGTGAGCGAGTTCTCAATCACAAGCGCTCTGCCCTGGCACATTCGAGATCTTCCCGCGTAATCCAAGCTTAAGGAGGGCTGTCACCGGTGGGAGCCGCAAGGGAATACACTGGATCCATCACCATCAGGATCGATCCGCATGCCGGCCTGGTCTCGGCGGGGTCCGTCCCGATACCCTTGGTGGATTCATGCCAACCCAACTGGGACACATCCTCCGGTGTGGGACCGGCGGGGAGCGTAAGTGAGTTCATTCCCCGCAGCCGCACGAACGACGGACAACGAG
>MGOM01000138.1:3437-4115 GCA_001797105.1 Chloroflexi bacterium RBG_19FT_COMBO_62_14 | reverse complement strand
GTCCCGCCGTGGATGAGTGTGCGCAGCATCGAGATCGCTTGCCGGCCCATCTCGTCCATGGGCAGCCCAACCACCGTGAGAGGGGGATCGACCAGCCCCGCCGCGGGCGGATCCTCGAGGCCGACCAGGGCGATTGGATCGGGTACTCGCAGCCCCCGGCTCTTGATCGCCCGGAGCGCCCCGATCGCCAGGTCACCGCCGGCGGCAAAGATGGCGGTCGGGGGCTCCGGCATACTCAGGAGCTGGTCGGCCGCCGCCTGCCCCTCCTCGGCGGAGGAGTCGGGGCACGTGACGACCAGCTCCGGGAAGGACGGGAGCACCCGCTCGTCGTGGGCACGCATGAAACCCTGATGGACTTGAGGGACGTTGGGCCAGGTGGTCGGGCCGGTGATCAATCCCACCCGGGTGTGCCCGTGGCCGAGGAGGTGGCCGACGCCCTTCCAGGCGCCGGTCAGTCCATCGAACTCCACTCTCGGACCGGGCGCCTCGGGCATATCCGCGTACACGATCGGGGGCAGAGCATAGGCCTCAAGCAGGCTGTCAGACAACTCCGGGGCCCCCGCCAATCCAAAAGATACGATCACGATCCCGTCCACGTTTTTGGCCACGAGCCGATCGAGACCTCGGGCGACCCCGGCGGGGTCGTTGTGCGTGGTGAGGAGGAAGACCAGCATCGGC
>MGOM01000138.1:2932-3381 GCA_001797105.1 Chloroflexi bacterium RBG_19FT_COMBO_62_14 | reverse complement strand
GCCTGGGATCAACACCCCGACCGTCGCCGTCGGAACGTCCGGCGCCCCGGGTCTATGCCGGCTTCGATCGTAGCCCAGCACGGTCGTCCCCCTGCCGCGGCGGGAGGCGACCAGCCCGTCCGCCTCGAGCTGCTGGTAGGCCGCCCGGACCGTGTGCATGTTGACCCGCAGTCTCTCGGCCAGGGTTCGGATGGGGGGCAGCCGGTCGTCCCGCCCGAGACGGCCGCTGGCGATCAACCAACCGATCTGCTCGGCCAGTTGGGAGGCGATCGGAATGCGGGCATAGGCATCGATGCGCAGTTGGTTAAAGGCGTTCTCCATCGGCACGCTTCCCTGTCGGTCATTATTCTATAATACTAGAATTCTATAACAAATGCAGAGAAAGCGGCCCCTTCGCATGAAAGCCTTCGGCGTTCGAGGTCCGAATGACAGCGTGAGTGTGGCGGACC
>MGOM01000138.1:2572-2904 GCA_001797105.1 Chloroflexi bacterium RBG_19FT_COMBO_62_14 | reverse complement strand
GAGCTGGATTGACCTGGAGGAGGAGTCGCTGATCGAGCGCCAAGTCAGGCGCCGGCGAGGGTTGGGTAGGCCGAGTAGGCGAAGCGGGCCGCAAATCCCAGGAGGACCAGGCCGGCGGCCAGGGTGACCCCCAGGCCGGTCAGGAAGCCCCGCCGGAACCCCCGCCCCAGGCCGTTCTGGATCACGGCCACGCCCGAAGGCCCAATCGGCGCCGCCAGCGAGATCCCCAGCAGGATATTACGGACGACGAGATCCATGGGACAAGGCCCTTCGGCTGCGATCTCCTCATGGATGCCTCGACAGACCGGGGGCAGTTTCCCCGCCCGGATCCC
>MGOM01000138.1:1792-2547 GCA_001797105.1 Chloroflexi bacterium RBG_19FT_COMBO_62_14 | reverse complement strand
ACGAAAGGTGGCTCGCCGCGCGTGATTGATCCGGCGGTCCGGCGCCTCGTATTTTGTGTCGGATCCCTGGGAGCCCTTAGTCGGCTAGATGCCTAAAACTACCCTGGGAGGCCCAGGGTGCCGGGGGAAGGCGCGTCGAGCTCTGTGCCTGGGGAGAACAGGCCAGGCGTCACTTAGCCCGGGCTTACAGGGCCTTCATGCGGTTGTTCTTGGCGTTGTGCTCGACTTCGGCCAGCCGCAGCGCTTCCATGACCGGGGGAACGTAGTTGGCGAAACGGCCGCGCAGGCCCTTCTTCAGGCCATACCAGCCACCGACTGGATTGTCCTTGGCCCGACCCCAGGCCTCGACCGTGCCGGCCGCCGCCGGCTTTTGCTCATCGGCGCTCCCCAGCGGCATCCAATCGCCTTTCGCCTTGAGCATCACCTGAAGGTCGTCGAGGCAGCGCAGGTGGTAGCGCAGCTCGGTCTTTCCCACCGTCACGACCAAGGCCGGAGGATCGGCCGCCGGATCCCGATAGGCCATGTATTCCGACTTGCCCGGCGGGGTCAAGAGCACCCACGGGCTGTCCTTTGTCCCCTTCCCCTTCACCGCTGCTTTCGCCATTCTCCACCTCCAGCCTGAAATCTGACTCAACCTCTAGAGTGGTGTTCTTCGCATCCGTGGACGAATCCCTCGATCGGCGGCCAACGCCGACGTCATTTCCCGGGGTATTTCTTGATCAAGTACTTCACCGACTTCTGTATGAGCGTCTTGA
>MGOM01000138.1:612-1748 GCA_001797105.1 Chloroflexi bacterium RBG_19FT_COMBO_62_14 | reverse complement strand
TGCCCATGAGGTCGGCGTAGCCTTCGAAACCGGACATGATGTACAGGGTCAGGTTCTGCTTACGGGGTGAGAAACTGACCAGAGGCCAATCCCCCTCCCGCCCGCTGGCATACTTGTAGTGATAGCGCCCGAAGCCGACGATGCTGGATCCCCACATCTCGGCGGGGGCCTTCGTGGCCTGGGCCATGAGATCGCGTATCACCAGGCTGTCCTTGCGTTTTCTCTCGTCCGTGATGCCGTTGAGGAACTTGTCAACGCTGAGGTCGGTCACCTTCGTCTTGAGCTCGGCCACTGTCTGCTCCTTGGAGATCATCCGCCGCGATCGGCGCCGCCCGGGGCGGCCCGGCTGGCGGACGCCGGACGGTGACCCGAAAATGCGATGGAGAGAAGTTTATCAGAAGCGTTCGGGGTGTGTGAAGGAATGCGGCTGGCTATTCGTCTACGCAGACCGGTGTCGGAAGCCGGCAGACAGGTCAGGACGAATCGAACGCGGGTACCCGGGGTTCGAGCCCCTCTCGCCAGGTTTCGTCCTGGCCGATCTAGTAGAGAGGAGCGATGTCAACCTCCCAAATCGGCGGACCCAGACTTATCACTGGCCCGAAGCGTGTGTTCGATGAGGTCCAGGGTTGGTTTGAGGCTCCCGCTCGGTTGCCCCCATCGCCAGGCCAGCGCCTCACGGATCAGATCCGCCCATCGTCTATCCATGTTGATCCAGGAGTTCAAGCAACCCATCCGGATACAGCGGCGCCCTTCCCTCTCGAAAGAGGGCCAACGACTTCCACATGGCCTCGATCCGCACACCCGCTTCCTGGCCGACGATCAGCGCGCGCTTGTACATCGACACATCGGCGAATTCGCCCGCGTACACCAGAACGATCTCGTGTTCGGGAACACCTTCGAGCGTGAAGATATTCTAGAGTGTGCCCAAATAGCGGAGCCTGGTGATCTCGACGCCGATCTCCTCAAGGAATTCGCGCGTCACCGCCTGTTCACCCTTTTCACCGAATTCGATCGTGCCCCCCAGCGGACGATAGAAGGTCACCTGTTTATGCGAGTCCCTTCCTTCGGAAACGAAGATCCGCTCACGGTCGCGGACGACGCAGATGGCGATGGGACGGACGTGGCGGCGGCGCGGC
>MGOM01000138.1:0-580 GCA_001797105.1 Chloroflexi bacterium RBG_19FT_COMBO_62_14 | reverse complement strand
ACGTCTGCTCACTGGGGATGCGCCGCCTTGATGTTCTCGGCGGCCAGGCGCACGGTGTCCTCGATCCTCTTCTTGCGGGTCTCGGCCCTCTTGGCGTTGGTGATCCAGTACAGGATCACCTTCTTCGATGAATCGTTGAACGCCTCGAAGTTCCGCCTGGCTTGGGGGTTCGCCGAGAAGGCCCGCCTCAAGTCCGGAGGGATCTCCAGGCGGTCGATCGCCTCAAGCCTTGTCCACGAACCGTCCCGTTTCGCTGCCTCGATCTTGGCCAGGCCCGCAGGTGCCATTCGCCCGTCTTCGATGAGCTTCTCGACCCGACGCTTGTTGGGGTTCGACCAAACGCTCCCCGGCTTGCGGGGTGTCATCTGCAGTCTGAAGCGGGTTTCGTCCAGCGAATTCGTCCGACTGTCAATCCAGCCAAAGGACAGCGCCTCTTCCACGGCCTCTTCGTACGAGATCCCGGCGATCCCCGACCCCTTCTTGGCGATGACGAGGGTGATCCCGGCAGACGAAGCATGGTTGGCGCTTAACCATCTTCGCCACCCGGCTCTCGTCTTCGGCTGCAAGGTCGGCTTTTCTT
>MGOM01000137.1:5493-6224 GCA_001797105.1 Chloroflexi bacterium RBG_19FT_COMBO_62_14 | reverse complement strand
CGCACGCGGCCAACGGCCGTCTGGCACTATCCGACCGAGGACGAGGACTGACGATGTACATCGGGAAGGTCATCGGAACCGTCGTCTCGACAATCAAGATCTCGCATCTCGATGGCCGCAAACTTCTGCTCGTAGATCAGCTCGATCTGCGTGGGAAGGAAACCGGGGCCTACGACATCGCCGTGGACGTGGTCCAGGCCGGCCCGGGCGACACGGTGCTGGTGATCGACGAGGGCAATGGAGCTCGCCAGATCCTGCAGCTGGACCCTGGCGCGATACGCGCGGTGATTGTTGGCGTTGTCGATGAGGTGACCCTGAGTAGGTAACGGCCCTCTACGGGGTCACCCGGACTCTCGAGCAAATCATCGGGGCCAGCGCAAGCTGGCCCCGATCTCATCCCACTATGAGACAGCCTGGTCTCACCGATGGCCGGCCGCCTCGGCCGCATTCCGGACCAGGTCCACGTAGTCGGGCTTGAGGCTCGCCCCACCCACCAGCGCGCCGTCGATCTCGGGCATGATCATAAACTCAGCGATGTTCTCGACAGTGACGCTTCCCCCATATTGGACTCTCACCGCCTGAGCCACTGGTTCGCCGAACCGGTCGGCGATGGCGGCGCGAATTGACAAGGCGATGATGCGGTTAGCGTCGGCAGGCGTTGCAGCCTTGCCCGTCCCAATCGCCCACAAGGGCTCATAGGCGAGGACGCACAGCGAGACCTGCTCAGGAGT
>MGOM01000137.1:3979-5481 GCA_001797105.1 Chloroflexi bacterium RBG_19FT_COMBO_62_14 | reverse complement strand
CGCGGCCGCCACTTGCCCGCTGACGAAGACCTGCGTCTCACCCTTTTCCCTTTGGGCGAGGGTCTCGCCCACGCACACGATTGGCGTCAGGCCGTTGGCCAGGGCAGTGCGGACTTTGCGGTTGATGGCTGCGTCCGTCTCCAGAATTCCACCGGCCGCGCGGCGTTCCGAGTGACCCAAGATGACAAATTGGCACAGGCCGGAGAGCATCGCGGCCGAGATCTCGCCGGTATGGGCACCCTTGTCTTCGAAGTGGATGTTTTGCGCGCCAACGCTGATCGATGTCGCCGCCAACACCTCAGCCACGGCAGCCACGGCGGTGTGGGGCGGACACACGACGCGGTCGACCGTCTCGATGGCATTCAGCCCGGTGCGAATCCGCCGCACGAATTGACGAGCATCGTCCGGGTGCCCAAGATTCATTTTCCAATTGGCCGCTAGGACAGGTCGCCGCATTGTCCTCGTCCTCTTACAAACGCGCTTCACCCAGCCCGGTTGGACTCTGCCTAGGCCAGTTCGAACACCAACCCGTGCACGGACTCGCCTTGCACCTTGCGCACGGGCGCCCAGGTGGGCGTCATCTTCATGCCCAGCTTCAGACCGGCAATGTCCTCGGCCTTGATCTGCCCCATCGCCTTGACGCCATTCTCAAATTCCCCGATGCCGATGATCAGGAAACGCTCGTCGAAACCCCACGGCAGGTTGAAGATCTGGGTGAAGGTGAGCAGCTTGGCCCGCCCCGCCGGGTGGATCGACTCGAATTCGCGCGCCTTGCATTTCAGGCAGCGGTCGTGGAATGGATAGTGGATCTTTCCGCACTTCTTGCACTTGTAGGCCGTGATCGGGATGTCGCTCATGCGTCTACCCTCTGCAACACAAAGGCTATGACGTTGTTGCCGAAGCCCCCGAAGTTGACCGTCAGGCCAACGGTGGCGTTCTTTACCTGGCGGTTCTCAGGCAACTCGTGGCGCAATTGCCAGACGATATCCACTATCTGGGCCACTCCAGTTGCACCTACGGGATGGCCGCGGGCTTTCAAGCCACCCGAGAGATTGATCGGGATCTGCCCGCCGAGGCGGGTCTTGCCGGCGGCGGCCGCCTTGCCGCCCTCGCCCTTCTTGAAGAAACCGACGTGTTCGCTTTCGGCAATCTCGAGGATGGTGAAGGCGTCGTGCAGTTCGGCCACGCTGACGTCGGACGGCTTGAGCTTGGCCATGGCAAAGGCCTTCTGCGCCGCCAGGGTAACCGCCTTGAGATCGGTGGGGTCCTCCCGTTCGGCCAGGGTGTGCGTGTCTGTGGCCTGACCGAATCCGGCGACGACGACGTACGGCTTGCCGCGCTTCTTGGCCGCTTCCACCGTGCACAGCACCAGGGCCGCGGCGCCGACGCTCACCGGGCACAAGTCGTACAGGTGCAGCGGGTCGGCGGATACGGGATTGTTAACGACTGCGTGCGGGCTGTCGAAGATTCCCTCGCGATCGAGGGCCATCTCGACGTGCGCG
>MGOM01000137.1:0-3935 GCA_001797105.1 Chloroflexi bacterium RBG_19FT_COMBO_62_14 | reverse complement strand
CAACAGGTGCTCGCGGGTCACGCCGTGCTTCTCCATGTACAGCCGGGTGAACATTCCGGCCATGCCAGGCAGTGTGATCCCATAGGGATACTCAGCCTGCGGATGGGTCATGGTGGCGACAAAGTCGGTTGCGCGCCAGCCGGTGACCTCGCGCATCTTCTCGCCGCCGGCGACCAGGACGGTATCGTAGTATCCGGAGGCAATCGCCAGTACGCCGTTCTTGACCGCCGAGGCTCCCGAAGCGGGTCCGTTCTCGATGGTTTCTGCGGATGCCGGCAAGAGGCTCAGGCGATCCACCAGCGAGCTTGCGATGGACGACTGGTGCTGCAGCATCCCGCCACCCATGTTGGCCACGTACACCGCATCGACCGACTCATTGCCCAGGCCGGCATCATCCAGCGCCTTCAGCGAGGCGGCGGCCAGCATATCCATCAGGGTGTCTTCATCTCGCCGGCCGAAGGGCAGCATGCCGACGCCAAGAATAGCGACGTCTCTCATGGTGTCATCTCCCCTTCAACCCGGCGATGCGCTCGCGGATGGTCGCATCATCGGCGAACTTGATTTCGGCCATGGCCTCGTCGAGCAAGGGCTTGGGCACCGGACGGTCCCCCACCACCAAGCGAGGCTTAGCCTTGAGGTAGATCTCGCGCGTCAGGCGCCAGGAGTCGCCGCCTCCCAGTTCGTGCGGGATCTTGGTCGGTTCGAGCGGGTACTCGACCATCCAGCGCCGGAAACCGATCGGGCTTTCGGCCACGATCAGGATCTCGTCTTGCCCGATGTAGTCAATGTGGTACTCCATCTTGGCCGCAAACAGGTGTGAGCCGATACGCAGGCCGCGGTCGATGGCCAGCGTGTGGTAGCTCATGCCAACCTTTTCGTTCTCCAAGCGCCCATTGACGATCCCCACCAGGTAGCCGTCCACCTGCCCCAGAAGGCAGTATTCGCTCTTGACCCGGTAGCGATACCAGGCCAGCAGTTCTCCATACAGCCGGGCGCTGACGATATCGTAGTAGTCGCGCTGGATGAACAGGCAGGGATGAACTGACTTGAGGATCGCCGGAACGTCCTCGCGTTCCGCCTGACGTACGACCATCCGTTTGCCGTTGGCCAGCGTGATGACCTTGGGCGGGTACGGCGGCATGGGGATTTGCGGCGGCCGCAAGACCATCTCGAGTTCCATATCCACGGGCATAGCGTTCTCTCCTGTCGGAAAGTCAGGATGTACGGGACGACGCGGGTCACAGGCCGCTGCGCCGAAGTGGGATCGGGCGGGCGGCGCTAGGCCAGGTTCTTCTTGCTGAGCTCGTTAAGTCTCTCAACATGCGTCGGATCGAAGGCATCCCCGAACTTCGTCTTCGGCAGGGAGGCCTTCTTGGACATCAGCTTCTGGTACTCGGCGTCATCGACCATCGCCACGCAACGGGCAATGCTGGACTCACCGTCCACGAAGCGCCAGGGAAACATCCCGACGGTCAATCGCCGGTTGAGCAGCAGGTCAATCTCGCCGCCCAGGCATTCGGCATGGATGATGCCGTACGGAAACATCTCCAGATGCATGAGCTGGTACTTGCTGTCGTCGAAGTACTCGGCCAACGGCATGCCGTACTTCTTCTTGAACACTCGCTCGGCCTGGCGCGCCTGACGCGGCATCCAGTCGCGGATGATGGTATTCATCGGGTGATCGGCGCTGCCGCAATCGACGCCGATCCAGCGCAGCTTCTTCGCCTTAGCCCACTCGGCGAACTCCCGGTCGGGGCCCGGGTGCATGACCATGTAGCGGATCTCGTTGGCGGTGGGCATGTCCCAGCCGAAGTGGTGGTAGCCGGTGTGAATGATGAGGATGTCGCCCTGCCGGACCTCGACCCGTTCCTCAACCATCTTGCTGGTGTACACATCGTAATCACCGCTGACATCGCTCAGGTCCACTACGGCGGCCTCATGCACCAGGAAGTCCATGTCCAGCGAGGCGATGTCTTTGCCCGGGGTATGGAAGTGGATCTCGCCATCCAGGTGGGTGCCCAGGTGGTTGGAGTGGGTGAGCACCTGTCCATTGGCCCCGTTGGGCGCCAGGCGCTTGAAGTACTTCAACTGCAGCGGCTCATAGGTGGGCCAGGGAGGCGTGGCGACACCGAGAGGGATCGTGAGATCAATGAACTTCATGGCTTCGCTCCTGTGTGGACTTGCGAGATCTGACTGTACTGCACGACGGTCCCTGCCGAACCTGCGCAGGATCGCGGAAGGAACCTGCCCCACGGCCCAGGCTTGGCGGGGCTGTGGGACCTTCTCAAGCGGTCGGCCGGGCTGCGTTCATCGCCGCGCAGGATTAAGGCGCGGCTGCTGGCAGCCCTCACTTCACAACCCCGGCTTCCAGCATGGCCAGATACACCTTTTCTGCCGTGAAGGGAGGCCCCTCAAGACGGACGCCGACCGCGTCGTAGATGGCATTCGCAATGGCCGGGATGGTGGGTACCATCGAATGCTCGCCGATCCCTCGCGCTCCCCATGGCCCATCATCCTGCGCCACCTCGACAATGATGGCCTGCAGGTCCTTGGGGGCATCGGCCGCGGTGGCGATGCGGTAGTCGACGAAGCTCGGGCTTCTCACCACGCCGTCCTTCAGGTTCAGGCTCTCAAACAGCGCCGAGCTCATGCCCTGAACGAAACCGCCCTCCATCTGCGCCTCGACCTGTCCGGGATTGATGGCTTTGCCGACATCGAAGGCCGAGACCCCTCTGAGGATCTCGATCCGGCCGGTGTCCAGGTCGACCTCCAATTCGACCGCCTGGGCCCCGGTGGTGTAGTGCACGACGGCGCGTTCGCCCTGCCCGGTTTCGGCATCCAGGCCGGTGACATAGGTGGGCATGAAGTTCCCGCGCCCGATGACCGGTCCGCCCCTCCAGCCCTGGCCATCCGGTTTGGGCAGGCCGTAGATGGCGAGGTTCTTGAGGGGCGTCTCTTTCTCGGTTTTGTACGAGATCACCACGCCTTGGACGATCTCCAGGTCCTCGGGGGTCTCGCCCCAGGCCTCGGCCACTGTGTCCAGGATTTGGCGCTTCGCATCATTGGCGGCGTTTACGATGGCATTCCCCATACTCCAGGTGAGGCGGCTAGCTACCGTCTGCCACTCGTAGGGGCTATAGCGCGTATCGATCGGCGTGGCGATGCGGACGGACTCGTACGGGACGCCCAGCGCGGCGGCGGCCATCTGGGCGGCAACGGTGAAGACCCCCTGCCCGAGTTCCTGCCCGCCGACACCCACCGTCACCGTGCCGTCCTCGGCCAGCTCGACCCAGGCGCTCGAGCCCGCATTGGGGGGCATGGCCGGGGCCTTCCACATCAGGGCCAGTCCCTTGCCGCGCCGCTTGTTGGAGGCGCTGGGCGGAGCCTTCTTACCCCCCCCGATGGCCTCCGCGGTCTTGTCGATACAGATGGGCAGCCCGGTCGGATGCATCTTGCTCCCGGTCGGGAGCGTGCTGCCGGTCTTCAAGCAGTTGAGCCTGCGAAACTCAACCGCATCCATCCCCACCTGAAGGGCAAGCTCGTCGATGCACTGCTCCAACCCGGCGTGCATCTCGGGCATCCCGAAGCCCCGCATCGGGCCGCCGACCGGATGGTTGCAGTAGACGCAGTAGCTGTCGGTCTTGAGGTTGGGCACTTCGTACGGGCCGCTGCTGCTGTAGCCGGAGGCCCGCGTGACGTTGACGCCGTACTCAGTGTAGGCCCCGCCGTCCCAGTAGAAGACGTTCTCCATGGCCAGGAGCCGGCCCTTTTCGTCGCATCCCATCTTGAATTTGGCGACCAGCCCCTGGCGCACGAAGGCCGTGTAGAACTCCTCTTCACGCGTCAGCAGCAGCTTCACCGGTCGTCCACGTACTTTCGTGGCGATGGCCACGACCAGGGCCTCCATGCTGACCCCGGCCTTGCTTCCGAACCCG
>MGOM01000136.1:21715-24939 GCA_001797105.1 Chloroflexi bacterium RBG_19FT_COMBO_62_14 | reverse complement strand
GTATGCCAGTGTCCATGCCGACGTGGGTATCGGGGATCGACCACAGGAAGTCCCTGAGCGCCAGGGCGTAGGCCTCGATATCGGAGGCCTTCTCAGCTTCGTCGAAGCGCGGTCGGAACTCCGCCTGGCGCGCATCCCAGTCGATATCCTTGTACTCGGTGAATGCGTACTCCGTGCGGAACTTCTCGAGCATGGCGTCGAACGCCTCCGGATAACTCATGCCGGAGAAATCATCCAGCGCCAAGCTCTCCGGTTCCAGGAGCTCGACCACCGGTTCCCGAGATCGGTCGAAGGTGAACGGATCCGTGTCGAGATCGACCAGCGTCCATCCCTCCGGCAGGCCGACGATCGGGTCATCTTCGGTGAAGAGCTTCTTGTCGGACCCGAAACCGGAGGGGAAGCCCGCGCCGGCCTCGGGAGAGAACACAAGGTATTTCCCGCCGTAGACCTCGAAGTACGAGTCTCGATCGTCGCTTATACGGGTCGAGGCGTAGGCCGTTGACCAACCTCCGCCGCCCTGATCGCGCGCTTCAAGATAAGGATCGCCGAAGGTGTTCGTCCAATAGGCGACGGCATATACCTGGACGCCCGCATCCGACTGATCATCCTGGTCAACGTCGTGCTGAGTCCCGCCTGGAGCTTCTGGCAAGACGAGGCTGTAGCTGAAGGGCGAAGTATAGAAGTCGGAGGTGATCTGGCCCATGACCTGGGAATCGACCGGGATGACGAAGTTACGATCCCGATCGACAAAACCACCCTGGTCCTCAAGGATGACGATGGGCTGAGCAACGCCCGCAGTGAAGAAAGGATACGTGTAGGCGACCTCGCCGCTCACGGTCAGCGGACCACCCTCGTCGTTGGTGATCACCGGAGCCGGGAAGCGCGACTCGCTCACGGTCGGAGCCGGAGTAACGGTAGGGGGAAGGGTAGATGTCGGAGTACTCACGGCGTCTGTGGGGGAACCCCCGCCGGGGATAGAGATTGCACAGGCCAGGCCGGCCAAGGCCATGGCAGCCAGGGTCAAGCCGGCCGACGATTGGTGACTGCGAAAGTACCGGAACATGATCTCCTCCTTCGGGGCTCGTGCGGCTCCGCCGACCCATCCAGCCCGATCAGCAATAGGGGTTCGATTTTACACGAGGAGCGGCGGTGGGTGCCCTGGACCGGGGCGGGTTACGCGTCGGGGGGTGCGGTCAGCAGGCTGGCCATCTTGGAATCCCCAGGCGCATTCCGGGCCCTGTAGGCGCCCCGCAGATGTCGCGCCGAGGCCTTCAATATCAGGTTGCGGACCTTCTGGCCTAGCTAGGCTTGCTGGTAGCCTCACCTTGCGGATGAGGCCCTGGGAGCACCCCAAGACGAACACTCCCAGCTCGGAAGTCAATGGAGCCAACCCGAACCCAGATTGACAGGCTCCGAGTAAGGAAATATACTTCAGTCCGCTTAACTACTAGGAGGGTTGAAACATGGAGCTCGGACCGCCCCTCAGCCAGGTCCTCCGAGAATGGGTCGAAGTTTTCATGCGACGGTCCTTCCGGGACTTCAGGCATTTCATGGACCAGACCGGGCTTTCTCCTTCTCAAGTCGGGACGCTCCTGCGCCTGTACTTCGGTGACTGTGTCGGCATTTCCGACATGGGCGAACACATGGGGATCACCGCGCCCGCCGCAAGCCAGATGGTGGACCGTCTTGTTCAGCAGGGCCTCCTGGAGCGGACAGAGGACCCGGAGGACCGCAGGTGTAAGCAGCTCTCCCTCACTCAACAAGGAAGGGCCCTAGTGGAGACCGGTATTCGATCACGGCAACAGTGGATGGAGGAGCTGACTGTGGCTTTCTCGCCCGAGGAGCGGGAGGCAATCAACGAGGTGTTGACCTTGCTGACAAGGGCTGCCCGAGAACTGGAGATGGAGCAGGCTTTATTTCACCCCTCTCGCTCGGCCGGGTCGGGCCGGCAACGGTCCACTGATCATGCGCCTGATGGATAGGAGATCCGGCTCGATCCGAGGCGGGGGTGGAACGCCGGCGGATCTACGCCGGCGGTAAGCGCGCCCAACGCTGATGCTTTCGCCTAGACGCTGGAGGAGGCGACATCTTCCAGTGTTCTTTTATCGCTGAACCAACCTGTCCCGGCGCACGCGAGAGCCAGAAACCGGCCAAGCCGGGAAACACCCGCCTGGCCGTGATGAGCCACAAGCCGAAAACGGAAGGAGACTCGACCTTTGCGACCTTCGCCAATGCAAAAGAAACCCGCCCAGGGGAAGACCATCGGACGTGCGGCCCGCTACCTAATCCGGTATCCGTTTGAGGCGATCCTACCGTATACGTTTCTGGTTATCGCCACGCTCGCCCAGCTTGCTGTGCCGCATATGGTGAGCAATGCGATCGACGCCGTGACGGGTGGTGTGACGGCCAAGTTCTTGCTCTCCCAGATGCCAGCCATCCCCCAGGCAGTCATCGGCCAGGCCTTGCCGAGGATCCTGGCCTTCTTGAAGCTGCCTCCGGAGTGGACGATCGACCAACTGACGCTCCATCTGCTAACGACGCGTGACAGTGCCCTGCGTTCCATACTCTTGGCAGGGCTGAGCATCGTCGGGCTGGCGGCGGTTCGAGGGCTCTTCGCCTTCGGCCAGGCTTACTACGCCCAAAAGAACTCGGAGACGATTGCCTACGATTTGCGCAACGATCTGTATGCCAAGATCCAGAATCTCTCGTTTTCCTACCACGACCGGAACAGCACGGGCCAGCTCATGATCCGAGCGACGGACGATGTCGAGAAGGTCCGGCTGTTCATCGGTCAGGGACTGCTTCAGCTGGTTGGAGCGGTGCTGCTCCTCGCTGGAACGTTGATCATCTTGTTCACCACGAATTCCAGCCTGGCGTTGGTGACACTTTGGATCCTGCCGGTGGCGGTCGGTCTGTTCGTTGTGTTCGGAATCGTCAGCCGACCGTTGTTCGACAGAGTGCAGCAGAAGCTCTCTGCGCTGAACACGACCTTACAGGAGAATATGGCGGGGATCCGGGTGGTCAAGGCGTTCACGCGTGAGAAAAGCGAGCAAGCCAAGTTCAACGTTCAAGCCGACAGATTGATGAACCAACAGCTGGTGATCGCCCGGCTATTCACGACCCTCTTCCCGCTGACATTCTTGATCGCCAACCTCGGACAGGCGAGCGTGCTGTTCGCCGGCGGGAATCAGATCATTCATGGAACGCTGAGCCTTGGAGAGTGG
>MGOM01000136.1:8876-21701 GCA_001797105.1 Chloroflexi bacterium RBG_19FT_COMBO_62_14 | reverse complement strand
GTACCTGATCTATCTCTTCCTGCCGGTGGCGCAATTCGGCTTCATCATCACTCAGCTCGGTCAGGCCTCAGCCTCAGCGGCGAGGATCTTCGACATCCTGGACGCCGAGAACGTCGTCACCGACAAGCCGGGGGCGAAAGTGCTTCCGCCTGCCACAGGTAACATCCGCTTCGAGGACGTCGGCTTCCGCTACTTCAGCAGTGGAGTGGCGGTGCTGAAGGACGTCAGCTTCGACGTCAGGCTGGGCGAGACCGTCGCGCTTCTCGGGGCAACCGGCTCGGGCAAGACCACGATCATCAACCTTGTGCCGCGCTTCTACGATCCGACCGAGGGGCGAATCACGATCGATGGCCAGGACTTGCGGGACGTCACACTCGACTCGCTGAGGTCCCAGATCGGGATCGTCCTGCAGGAGACGACCCTGTTTGCAGGGACGATCCGTGAGAATATTTCCTTCGGCAAGTCGGACGCCGCCCTGGATGAGGTGGTTGCCGCGGCGAAGGCCGCCGCCGCCCATGATTTCATCCTCGCCTTCCCCGAGGGCTATGACACATCCGTCGGAGAACGCGGAGCGACGCTCTCCGGCGGGCAGAAGCAGCGGATCGCCATCGCCCGAGCGTTACTCCTCAATCCTCGCATCCTGATTCTGGATGACTCGACCAGCAGCGTGGACATGGCGACCGAGGCCCAGATTCAGTCCGCCCTGAACCGGCTGATGCAGGGGCGGACGAGCTTTGTCATCGCCCAACGTATCAGCACCGTGGTGCACGCCGATCTGATTCTCGTTCTGGACAAAGGCGAGATCGTCGCGCGGGGCAGACATGACGAGCTCATGGAGGCCAGCGAGATCTACGCCGATATCTACAGCTCGCAACTGGTCGACGACAACGTGCTTGAACAGGCGACGCCGATCTAGGCAAGAGGCGAACAGTCCCAAGCGGAGGTTCCATGTTTGGTAGGCCACAAGAGCTTTTGTCGCGGGAGACCCTGAAACCTAAACGCACGGGAGCGACCCTGGCCCGTTTCGCCGGGTACTTCAGACCCTATTGGTATGGGCTGGTGATGGTCCTGATCCTGGTTCTGGTTTCGACCTGGGCTCAGGTCACCTCTCCCGGGCTTCTAGGGGCGTTGGTCGATTGCTACCTCGCGCCATCGGCCGCCACCGCGCTCGACACCGGCAACGGGATACCCGGCGGCGCAGGACAAGGCTTACCCTCGAATTGTTGGTTGGCAGCCGACCATCAACCGCAGGGTTTCACGCAGACGGTGATCCGGGGCGCGCTGACATTCGGTGGTTTCCCCGCACCGAACCCGGATCGGCTCACCCAAGCCAGCCGGCTTGCCGGAGTGGGGCGGGTCATCCTGATTCTGATCGTCCTGTACGCAATGGGCGCGGTCTTGACCGGCCTGACCTTCTACGCCATGGCCTGGTCCGGCCAACACGTACTGAGGAAATTGCGGACCGACGTCTTTGAGCATCTTCACCGCCTGCACATCGGTTTCTACGCCGAGCAGGAAGTTGGCGATCTGATGAGCCGCATCACGAATGACACCGAGACGGTCAACCAGGCGTTGAACTTCGCTTTGGTGAACGTATTCAGTGGCGTGCTCCTTCTTCTGTGGATCGGCTACAACATGCTCGCACAGAGTCTGGCCCTGGCCCTGGTGAGCATGGCCGTCGTGCCGATCATGGCATTCACGACCATCTGGTTCTCGAACCAGGCTCGTAAGGCATTCCGCGTCTCAAGGGTGGAAATCGGCAATGTCAACGCCGAGCTCCAGGAGAGCATCTCGGCGGTCCGCGAGGTTCAGGCTTTCAATCGGGCCGACGAGAACATCGAGCACTTTCGAACGGTGAACGCGGCCAATCGCGACGCAAACGTGCGGGCGGTTGTATATACAAGCGCGCTCGCTCCAGCCCTGGAGGCTCTAGGCTACCTAGCACTCATGATCGTGACCGTTGCCGGTGGTTACGCCCTTTTGGGCGGGAGCGCCATCTTCGGTACGACCGTCTCTATCGGTCTGGTGATCACATTCATTGGTTATGTCCAGAGGTTCAACCAGCCGATTCAAATGATCTCAGTCCTCTGGACGAACGTCCAGAGCGCAATCGCCGGCGGTGAGAGGATATTTGGATTGCTGGATGTGCCGCCTGGGGTCACCTCCGGGCCAGAGGCGAAGCCCCTTCCACCCATCCACGAACGGGTCGAGTTCAGGGACGTCCACGCGGCCTACACCAGTGATCAGCCGGTGTTGAAGGGCGTGTCGTTCGTCGGCGAAGCGGGCGAAACGGTCGCCATCGTTGGTCCGACGGGCGCTGGAAAGACGACCATCATCAACCTGATCCCGCGCTTTTACGACGTGAACGGAGGGGCGGTGTTGATCGACGGGATAGACGTCCGCGGCGTGACGCCGGAGAGTCTGCGCAAACAGATCGGTATCGTCCTGCAGGATACTTTCATGTTTAGCACGACGGTCATGGAGAATATACGCTTTGGCCGGCCTGAAGCGACCGACGAAGAGGTGATCGCGGCGGCGAAGCTCGCCCACGCGGACGGTTTCATCGAGCGCCTCCCGGAGAAGTACCAGACCCTCTTGGGGGAGAGGGGCGGGGGTCTGAGTCAGGGGCAGCGGCAGCTCTTGGCGATCGCTCGAGCCGCACTGGCGGATCCGCGGATCCTGATCCTGGACGAAGCCACTTCGAGCGTGGACACGCGGACCGAGCGTTTGATCCAACACGCCTTGGAGGAGCTCCTCAAGGGCAGGATGAGCTTCGTCATCGCCCACCGGCTGAGCACCATCCGCAATGCCGACAAGGTTCTGGTCCTGGACCAAGGCGAGATTGTCGAGCGGGGCACCTTCAATGAGCTCATGGCGCGAAAGGGCTTCTTCTACAACCTATATATGAGCCAGTTCCGCCGGGATCCGGAGTTCCAGGAAGCGATTTCGGGCGATGCCAGGCAGGCTCAAAGGGCGCGCCGCACGCTCGCCGACTCGGGCGGTAGCTTATAATAGGTTCACGCCCGTTCTGCCTATTCACGGGTCTGGAAGTCACCCATGACAGGTGTCGGTGCGCCGCTAATTGGCGACTTCAACGCGCTCGCCGAGGTCGCCAAGACCTTGGTTGCGCCGCTCGAACTGCCGGATCTCCTCGACGCGGTCATGCGGACCATCGTCCGGTCCCTCGAACAAGCTGACATCGGCGCCATTATGCTCTGGGACCAACCGTCGGGCGTATTCCGCCCGGCGGCGGCTTTTGGCTACGACCTCGCCACATTGAAAGAGATCGGGCTGCGGGCCGGCGAGTCAATCACCGGCAAGGTGTATGACGAGGGCCGGGCGCGCCTGCTGAGCGGCCCCGAAGAGGTCAGGCAGGCCATGGCCGACATGCGGCCGTTCAACCGCCAGGTGATGGCCCGATCGATCGGCCGCGAAACTACTCCCCTTTCGGCCGTTGCCGCCCCGATCACGGCCGGGGATCACCGTTATGGGGTGCTCGTCATCGAGGCCATCCAACCCCACAAGCTCTTCATGCCGGGAGATCTGTCGTTTGTCCAAATGCTGGCCGATCTGGTGGCGCTGGCCATCGATCGCGATCGGCTCGAGGCCGGGGCAGACGCCGTGCGCGAGGCGCGTCGGGCCGAGCACATGCGCTCGGAGGTAATGGCGACCTTGTCGCACGAACTCCGAATGCCGCTGGCGACGATCAAGGGCTACGCCAGCGCCCTCTTGATGGACGAGTTCGATTGGAATGACGAGAAAGGCAAGGAGTTTCTCGGCCTGATCGAAGGGGCCTGCAATGACATGGAGGGGATGATCAAGGATATCCTGGACTCTTCCTTGATCGAGGTAGACCAGCTCAGGCTGGTTGCCGAACCGATTCTATTGCCGCGTATTGCCGGCGAAGTCGCCGCCGAAGTGCATCATCGGAGCTCGATCCACCATCTGGTTGTGGACTTCCCAGCCGATTTTCCCATTGTCGAAGCGGATCCGCGCTGGATCAAGCAGGTGTTCCGCAACATTCTGGACAATGCCGTCAAGTACTCGACCGATGGCGGGCTGATCGTCATCAAGGGCGAGGCGCGCTCGTCAGACGTGGTCGTCAGTGTGGCTGACCAGGGTATCGGAATCTCTTCGGAGGACGTCATCCCTCTCTTCGAAAAGTACTTTCGGGTGCTATCGGCCTCCTCGCTGCACGTCCCTGGGACCGGCCTTGGTCTGCCGATCGCCCGGGCGATCGTCGAGGCGCAAGGGGGCCGTATCTGGGTCGAGAGCAAGGTCGGAGAAGGCACGACGGTCTTCTTCTCGCTCCCCCGCGGCCAACCTGCCAAGGCCCTCAAATGAACGCACTCCACGCCGGCCAGCGCATCCTGGTCGTTGACGATGACCCGCGACTGATCCGCCTTGTCCGGGAAGTGCTGACGGCGGCGGGCTACGGCGTGTTGACCAGTACCAGTGGTGAACAGGCGATCGAAACCTTGGCCGTCGAACAGCCGGACCTCGTTCTGCTGGACATCATGCTGAAAGGCGTGGACGGTTATGATGTCTGCCGGAGGGCGCGGGAGTTCTCCGACGTCCCGGTGATCATGCTCACCGCCAAAGTCACCGAGACTGACATGTTGGCGGGCTTCGACGCCGGCGCTGACGATTACGTCACGAAGCCCTTCAGTTCCAAGGAATTGTTGGCGCGGGTGAGCGCCGTGTTGAAGAGGTCGCAGAAGACCGCTAGACAACCGGGGGAAACGAGGATTGTCTGTGGCGACCTGACTATCGATCTGGCGCGCCGCAGGGTGTCCATCGGGGGGACGGAAGTCTACCTGACGGCGACCGAGTATAACCTGCTCTATCAGCTGGCCACCCATTTCAACCAGGTCCTGCTACACGAACAACTCCTGACGGAGGTCTGGGGACCAGAATTTCGCGGAGACGTGGAGTACCTCCGATCCTATGTTCACTACCTTCGCAAGAAGCTCGAACGCGACCCCGCCAACCCGGAAATGATCGTCAACATCCAGGGAGTGGGGTACATGCTGACGAGCCCTGAACCGGATTGACCGGAGGCAGACAAGCGTGAAAGACCGCCCCTTCGATTTCCTGGAGATTACCCAAAGACAGTTCGGCCGAATCGCCGACCAGCTGGGGCTGGAGCCGGCCGTCAGGGACCTGTTGCGACAGCCTTTACGCGAGTACCACTTCAGTATTCCCGTCCGGATGAGCGACGGGGAAGTCCTTATCTTCCGGGGAACGCGCATTCAGCACAACGATGCTCGCGGCCCGACCAAAGGCGGCATTCGCTTTCATCCAATGCAAACCGTCGATAACATCCGTGCCCTGGCGATGTTGATGACCTGGAAATGCGCCGTTGTGGATCTGCCGCTGGGCGGCAGTATGGGTGGGGTCGCGTGCGACCCACACGATCTGAGCGTGTTGGAACAGGAACGACTGTGTCGAGGCTGGGTCCGGCAGATCGCCCGCGATGTCGGCCCGGAGTGGGACGTCCCCGGGCCGGACCTGATGACCAACACCCAACATATGCTGTGGATGCTGGACGAGTATGAAACGATCCACGGTGCCAGGCGCCCGGGTTTCATCACCGGCAAGCCTGTCGGCCTGGGCGGCTCGTTGGGGCGAAACGAGGCCACCGGTTACGGGGTGATGATCGCTGTCCGGGAGGCCCTCAAAGATCTGGGAATGGACCCGGCGGCCACGATGGCCAGCGTGCAGGGGTTCGGGAACGTCGCCCAACATGCGATCGAGCTCTACGAGCGCATGGGAGGCAAGGTTGTTTGCGTTTCATGTTGGGATCAGGAGGATCGGACGACCTACGCCTATAGGAAGAGTGAGGGGATTGACCTGGCCGACCTGCGTTCGATCACGAACCACTTTGGGGAGATAGACCGGCGTGAAGCGGAATCAAAAGGCTACGAAAGGCTGCCGGGCGGAGCCTGGATCGAGCAGGACGTCGACATACTGGTTCCAGCCGCGCTTGAAAACCAGATCAGCGGTGAAAACGTGGCCAAGATCAGCCGGCGAGTCAAGATCATCGCCGAAGGGGCAAACGGCCCTACGACCCCGGAGGCAGATGCCAGCCTGAGCGAGAGAGGCATCCTGGTCATCCCCGATCTCCTGGCTAACGCCGGCGGATTCATCTGCAGCTATTTCGAGCAGGTGCAAGGGAACATGAACTACTACTGGCCGCTAGAGGAGGTTCTCGGGAAGGTCGACGTGCATGTCACCGATGCCTATCTGGCGGTGAGCAAGGTCGCCAGGACCGGCAAGATGGATCTGCGCGATGCCGCTTATGTGATCGCCGTCAGTCGGGTGGCCGAAGCCTGCCATGAGCGAGGCTGGGTCTAGTCTCGACGGCGCGATCTAAGAAAGGCCTGGGGGGAATGTCGCAACCACGATTCGGCGAGTTCAGCCGGAGCCTGCTTGACCCGGGCAGTCATCTGACGCGCATCGGCCAAGGTGAGGTTGGGGGAAAGGCACACGGCCTGGCCTCCATACGCGAAGTGCTACGCCAGGGGCTGGACTTTGACAGATACGAAGGGATGAGAATCGACATCCCTCCGTTGGCTGTGCTTTGCACGGATGCTTTCGACAAGTTCATGAAGCGCAATCATCTGTACGATGTCGCCGCTTCCGACCTTCCGGACGATCGCATTTCCCACGCCTTTCAGAAGGCAGATCTACCCTTCGACGTATTGGGTGACATTCGAGCCCTGGCCAACCAGGTCCACACGCCGCTGGCCGTCCGCTCCTCCAGTCTCCTTGAAGATGCCAAGCACGAGCCCTTTGCAGGGATCTATGCCACGAAGATGATCCCCTGCGACCAATATGATGCGGATGCGCGCTTCCGGCAGATTGTTGAGGCCATCAAGTTCGTCTATGCCTCGACATACTCCCGAGGCGCGAAGGATTACCGCATCGCCACTGGGCATAAGGACGATGATGAGCGAATGGCGGTCATCATTCAGGAGCTGGTTGGCCGGCGGCATCACCGCCGGTTCTACCCCGAGCTCTCAGGCGTGGCCCGCTCTTACAACTTCTACCCTGTCGGCCCGGCGAAACCCGACGAGGGTGTGGTAAGCCTGGCCCTGGGCCTGGGTAAGACGATCGTCGACGGGGGCCTGTGTTGGTCGTACTCCCCGGAGTATCCGAAGGTTGAGCCGCCCTTCGGTTCGGTCGACAAACTCCTCAAGGGGACTCAGACTGAATTCTGGGTCGTGAACATGGGTGAGCCGCGCGAGTATGATCCGACACAGGAAACGGAGTACCTGCTCCTGGATACCCTCGCCGGCGCCGAGAGGGATGGAACGCTGCGGTACCTGGCCTCGACCTACAGCCCGCTTTCCGGCCGGCTCTCGATCGGGACGGGTTTCCCCGGACCGCGGGCTTTGACGTTTGCCCCAATTCTGGTCCTGGAAGAGATGCATTTGAACGAGCTATTGCGAGAGTTGCTGCGGTTGTGTGAGTCCGCTCTCGGCGCTCCGGTCGAGATCGAATTCGCAACCACCTTCAATCCGATCTCGTTTGGTTTCCTTCAAGTCCGAGTGATGGAGGTCTTCCGCGAGGAAACGCAGATCGATCCGCTGGATCTCTCTTCCGAGGAAGTGCTCGTGTCGACGGATGCGGCCATGGGAAACGGGGTCGTCGACTCAATCTGCGACATCGTCTATACCCGGCCGGACAGATTCGATCTCAAACACACGGCTGCCATGGTGCCGGAGTTGGAGAGCATCAACCGGAAGCTGGTCGCCTCCGGGCGGCCCTATCTCCTGGTTGTTCTCGGGCGGCTGGGTACAACTGACCCCTGGCTGGGGATCCCGATCAGGTGGGCCAGCATCAGTGGAGCAAGGGTAGTCGTGGAAGCGACCGGGGAGAACGTGCGGGTCGAGCTCAGTCAGGGCTCTCACTTCTTTCACAACATCGTCAGCCTGGGGGTGAAGTACTTCAACCTCCCCTTCAACCGCCGGCACAAGATCGACTGGGGCTGGCTGGAGCGAGGGGATCCTGTTGAGGAGACGACGTTTCTGAAACACGTACGGTTCCCCCTGCCGCTGAATATCAGAGTGGACGGTCGGAGCGGCCGAGGCGTGATCTACAAGCCTGTGGACAAGCGAAATGGGTGATTCATCGAAGTCCATTGACCGATTGCTTCATGACCTGCGTGAGCGGGCCAAGGAGTTGAATTGCCTTTACGAAGTTCAGGAACTGCTCGGCAATCCCGCGACCACGATCGACGAAATCTGCCAGGGGATTATCGAAGTCATCCCCCCCGGCTGGCAATATCCGGATGTGTGCCAGGCGGAGATCGTCCATGACGGCAAGGCCTTCCGCTCACCGGGTTTCGAGAAATCCCCCTGGGTTCAGAGCGCCGACATCGTCGTTCAGGACGAGCGAGTTGGCCGGATCAGTGTTTACTACACCGAGGAACGGCCGCGCTCCGACGAAGGGCCGTTCCTGAAAGAGGAGCGCAAGCTCATCAACACCATCGCCGAACAGCTGGGCTTCTACATCCTTCACGAGCAGCTGAAGCAAGTCTTTCAGGAGCAGCTGCAATCCGAGGGAATCCGGAAGAGCGAGTGGATCGTCATCCTCGACCTGCTCAAGCGAACTGATCCTGATCTGTTGATGCGGATCACCCGCAAGATGATCAACTATCTCGGTTGGAGCGGTATTAAGGAAGTGGAAGGTCTGCTGGAGCGATCCAGCTTTGCCGCTCGTCCCGGAGGAACGCTCGAGGAGAATCGACCCTATCAGGGCCTGCCCGGCAGCGGCCTGCTTGAAATCACCGACGAAGTCTTTGCCGTCGCCAGCAAGCATCTCTCACGCGAGGCCATCCTCGAGAACATTCAGAAGTGGAGCAGGGAGGAGCGAGTTCGGTTCCTGGTCGATGTCCTGGTGAATCCGAACTCGTCCCTGTCGGAAATCAGCTCCGCCATCGAGCGCTACCATCTGCTCGCCGGCCAGGGCATCGAGCTGACGGGATCCCGCGACAGGTGGTTCCGAGTCGCCCTCATCCGTCGAATTCTCAGCGATCAGCCGCATTTCATCCGCGTGGCCAAGGACTATGTCGGAATCGACGATTTCGGCGATTTCATGCACCGGGTCATTTTTCCTGTCGGCAGTCATGGCAAGCTGGGTGGCAAGAGCGCGGGACTGTACCTGGCGGCTCAGATCCTGCGGCAGTCGAACTCCGGCCGAGAGTTGCTCCAAAAAGTGAAAACCCCGAAGACCTGGTACATGACCTCGGACAGCGTCTTTCACTTCATGAGCTACAACGACCTGGAAGACCACATCGAACAGAAGTATCGAGACCTGGCGCAGGTTAGGCAGGACTATCCTTACATCATTCACGTGTTCCGCAACTCGCCGCTTCCGCCCGAGATGGTCAAGGGTCTGTCCCTGGCGCTGGACGATTTCGGCGACGTTCCCCTCATCATCCGCTCATCGAGCCTGCTGGAGGATCAGACGGGCGCGGCCTTTGCCGGAAAATACAAGAGCCTCTTCATCGCCAACAAGGGTACGAAAGACGAGCGCCTGGCGGCGCTGATGGATGCCATCACCGAGGTCTTCGCCTCGATGTTCGGGCCGGACCCGATCGAATACCGCGTCGAGCACGGTTTGATCGACTCCCATGAGGAGATGGGGATCCTCATCCAGGAGGTTGTGGGCACTCGGGTCGGGCCTTACTACCTACCGGCCTTTGCCGGGCTTGCCTTCAGCAACAATGAATTCCGCTGGTCAAGCCGGATCAGGCGCGAGGACGGCTTGGTGCGCCTCGTACCCGGACTGGGGACGCGCGCCGTGGATCGTCTGAGCGACGACTATCCGGTCCTCGTCGCCCTGGGTCAGCCCAGTCTGCGGGTCAATGTCACGCCGGATGAAATCCTGCGCTATTCGCCGAAGAAGGTCGACGTCATCAACCTGGAGACCCGTTCTTTCGAGACGGTGGACCTACGGTCCATGCTGAGAACCCTGGGCGAGCGCTACCCGCTGAGTCATCAACTGGTCTCGCTGCTGGAGGGCGATCACCTTCGAAGGCCCAGGTCTTGGGTGGTGGATTTCGAGAAGAGTGACATCGTAGTCACCTTTGACGGTCTGTTCTCGCGCACGCCGTTCCTCAGGCAGTTGCAGACGATCATGAGCGTCCTGCAGGAGGCCTTGGGATATCCGGTCGACATCGAATTCGCTCACGATGGAACCGATTTCTACCTCCTGCAATGCCGTTCACAGAGCCAAGGCGAGGACAGCAGTCCTCCGATCATCCCCAGGAATCTAGCGGCGGAAGAGGTGGTGTTCACCGCCAACCGATACGTCTTCAACGGACACGCTGCCGATGTCAGTCACATCGTGTACGTGGATCCGCAGAAGTACGCCGGCCTGGAGAGTCAGCAGGAACTTCTGGGCGTTGGCCGGGCGATCGGCCGCCTCAATCAGGCGCTCCCGAGGCGACGCTTCATCCTGATGGGGCCCGGGCGTTGGGGCAGCCGGGGTGACATCCGGCTCGGGGTGAGTGTGACTTACTCTGACATCAACAACACCGCGCTGCTGATCGAGATCGCTCGCAAACACAAGGACTATATGCCCGAACCCTCCTTCGGCACCCACTTCTTTCAGGACCTAGTCGAGGCCTCCATCCGCTACCTTCCTTTGTATCCCGATCAACCAGGCGTCGTGTTCAATGAGAGCTTCCTGACCTCGCAGGCCAACCTCCTGGGAGACCTCCTGCCGGATCTGCCGCATCTGGCCGATGTGATCCGGGTCATCGACGTTCCCGGTGCAACCGGCGGTCGGTTGCTTCAAGTGCTGATGAACGGGGAGACCCAGGAGGCCGTCGCGTTCCTTTCGGATCCGGCCACCGACATCGAAAGAGCGAAAACCGGGGGTGGGCCGGTTTGAACTTCGGCCGAGGCTTCGCACCCAGGGGCGTCAGCGCCGGGCCGTAGCCGAAAGGTCGGGATAGGTACATGAACGCCGGGGCAAGCGCCGAATAGAGGGGGAGTCACGGCCGGTCCGGTGGTGAGGGCGAAGCCCTCGCCACCGGACCGGCCGTTTACTTTCCCCTTACAGCACTTCGCCGCACACCCTTTTCACGTTGTTTTTAGACGTTGTCCACCCTTTTCAATGCCGGATTGATGCCCCGCATGGTACTGTCAAAGTGAAGCATTTCACGAACATCTCCCCGCCGAACTTGTCCAACGATTCCACACAAGGAGAGACAAGATGTCTGTTATCCAAGACGTCATCGCCATGGTTCTGGAGAAAGACCCCGGGCAGCCGGAGTTCCACCAGGCGGTCAAGGAAGTGCTCACGACACTCGAGCCGACCGTCAGTAAGCATCCAGAGTTCGTCAAGGCCAGGATATTCGAGCGGATTGTGATCCCCGACCGGGTGATCATGTTCCGCGTCCCGTGGGTGGACGACCGGGGGGAGGTGCAAGTCAATCGCGGATATCGGGTGCAGTTCAGCAACGCCATCGGTCCGTACAAAGGAGGGCTGCGCTTTCACCCGTCGGTCAACCTGGGGATCATCAAGTTCCTCGGGTTCGAACAGATTTTCAAGAACTCGCTGACGACGCTGCCGATGGGCGGCGGCAAGGGCGGCTCCGACTTCGACCCCAAGGGCAAGTCGGACAACGAAGTCATGCATTTCTGCCACGCCTTCATGATGGAGCTGTACCGGCACATCGGCCCGGATACCGACGTCCCGGCCGGAGACATTGGCGTGGGCGGGCGAGAGATCGGCTATCTGTATGGCTGCTACAAGAAGATCGTCAACGACAATGCCTGTGTCCTGACCGGCAAGGGCATTGAATATGGCGGCAGCCTGATTCGTCCCGAAGCGACCGGTTATGGCGCGGTCTACTTCGCCGGGGAGATGATGGCAACGCGGGGCGAGGAGATAAAGGGCAAGGTGGCCGCGGTCAGTGGCTCGGGGAATGTCGCCCAGTACACAGTCGAGAAGGTGAACCAACTGGGAGGCAAAGTCGTAACCCTTTCCGACTCGAATGGCACCATCGTCGATGAGGCGGGGATCGACGAGGCGAAGCTGGCCTACCTCCTCGGGCTCAAGAACCTGCGGCGCGGCCGCATCAAGGAGTACGCCGACGAATACAAGGGCGTCGAATACTACGCGGGTCAGAGCGTGTGGGATGTGATCAAGGATCACAGCCTGCATGTCGATCTGGCCTTCCCGTCCGCCACGGAGAATGAGATCTGCGTTGAATACGCGCAGGCACTTGTCAGTAACGGATGCACCTGCGTATCAGAAGGCGCCAACATGCCTTCGTCTCTCGACGCCATCAAGCTCTTCCAGGAGGAAGATGTTCTCTATGGCCCGGCCAAGGCTGCCAACGCCGGCGGTGTGGCGACCTCGGGGCTGGAGATGTCTCAGAACAGCATGCGACTCTCCTGGGGACGGGAAGAGGTGGACAGCAGGCTGCACCAGATCATGAAAAGCATCCACAAGGCGTGCCTGGAAGCCGCACAGACCTATGGACGTCCAGGCGATTACTTGATGGGCGCCAACATCGCAGGGTTCATCAAGGTCGCCAACGCCATGATGGCCTACGGGGTCGTCTAGACTCGCCCATTTGCCACTCTCGGTTGTTCGAGCGGGCCTCGACCTCGTACGCGGGCCATTGCTTGACACGATCGCGACCCGAGCCTGAACAGACCTCCGGGATCCGTACTGCCCGCGATGGGTGCCTGCTCGTGGATCCTGGAGATCCACCTTCTGAGGTAGCGGGCGTGCAAATCGATCAGCTCCTGACCGACGAAATGGTCGTTCATGCGCTTGGCGAGTGTGCCGAAGCGCATT
>MGOM01000136.1:8783-8863 GCA_001797105.1 Chloroflexi bacterium RBG_19FT_COMBO_62_14 | reverse complement strand
GGGCAGTGCGAGCACTGCGAATGCGTTTCCAACGGCCTGGTTCGGGAGATCGGTGAGTACCTGGGTCAAATAGGCGGGTC
>MGOM01000136.1:0-8771 GCA_001797105.1 Chloroflexi bacterium RBG_19FT_COMBO_62_14 | reverse complement strand
CTACCGAGTCGAATCGGCGGATCATCCGCAAGGCGAAGAGCGGCTAACCGCCAAACGCCACACCGGAATTCACCTCGTGGTGTGGGTAGAGCGCAAGGGCCCCGCCCTGCGGGCGCTCGTGGGTTCCCTGGAGACGGCCATCGCTTCCAGTCAACAGAAGCTCGGCTGCCCGATTGCGACGAGCGCCTGCTACGCGCTGAGCATCGAGATGGCCGATGACCGCGACGTGCGCGAGCGGCGGGGCGCAGGGTTTTTCATCGAGAGCCGGCTTCTAGCCTCACGTCCGGTCTGGAGCGGTGCCGGGGACGCCGATCGCACCTCGGCCCGGGAGGAGACCCAGCCACGACAGCCGCCTTTCGTCCTGCCAGAGGCATTTGACCCGGAGCTCATCCCCGAGGCCAGGCTGATCGAGCATGCCCTGACCATCGAACGACTTCCGCCTGAGAACCGGGAGGCGCTTGAGCACCACCTCACCGAACTCAAGGTGACACTGATCCGCAGGCTCATCAGCGATCATCTCGACTACATCAATATCGCCAAGGAGTGGTTGAGCGTTGCCGACCTGGGCGACATCTACCGGCATCGCATCGGTTTCGGCCGTATTGGTGGGAAGTCGGCCGGGATGTTGCTCGCCGGTCGAATCCTGATGGAAATAGGAACCGAAGACCTCAAGACGTGCGTCAGCGTCCCGGAGTCATTCTTCCTCGGCTCCGATCTTATGTACATCTTCATGGCCATGAACGGGCTGATGCACTGGAACGATCAGAAATACAAACCGGAGGACCAAATCCGGGAAGAATACCCTCGCATAAAGCAGGACTTCACCTCCGGAGAGTTCCCTCCGGAGATCGTGATCGAACTCCAGGCGATGCTTGACAGGATTGGGCTCCACCCACTGATTGTGCGCTCGTCCAGTCAACTGGAGGACAGCCTGGGGACGTCCTTCGCCGGGAAGTACGACAGCCACTTCTGCCCCAATCAGGGGACACCCGAGGAGAATCTGCGGGCCCTGGTGCGGGCGATCGCGCTGACCTACGCCAGCACGTTCAAGCCCGAGGCTCTGCTCTACCGCCGAACCAAGCGCCTGCAGGACTACGACGAGAGAATGTCTGTCCTGATCCAGGTGGTCCAGGGCGAGAGATGGGGGCGCTACTACATGCCGTTCGGTGCCGGAGTGGCCTTCAGTCGAAATCTATATCGCTGGGCACCACAAATCCGGCGAGAGGTCGGTTTCTCGCGCTTGGTCTGGGGGCTGGGCACCCGGGCCGTGGAACGAGTCGGGAACGACTATCCCCGGATGGTCGCCCTCAGCCATCCTACTCTGCACCCCGATGACTCGCCCGAGGCCGTCCGGCGGTATTCCCAGCAATTCGTCGACGTCATCGATTTGGAGGACAACCTCCTGACAACCCTCCCCGTCCGTGATGTGCTCGACGCCAGGTATCCTTCCCTTCGGCTGCTCGTCCAATTGGCGGATGAGGGCTTTCTCAGGACTCCCGTCAGCTCGATCATGGCCTCTGACATTCCCAAGCTGACGGTGACGTTCGACGGCTTCCTACGCAGGACTCCGTTCGCCGGCCTTCTATCGGCGATGTTGCGTACTCTGGAAGACAACTACCACGTTCCGGTCGATGTCGAATTTACACTGCGCGTCGAGGAGGGGAAGGGCGCCCAGCCTCAATTGCGACTATCGCTGCTCCAGTGCCGCCCGCAGAGCCAATTGCAGTCCGGGCGACTGGCTTCCTTGCCGGACGAGCTTCCACCCGATCGGCTTGCATTCTCCACTCGCTTCATGGTCCCCCAAGGGTATGTACCGATCATCCGGCATGTGTTGTTCGTCGAGCCGCAGGGATACTTCAATCTGAAGACGCCCGGCGAGCGCGCCGCGCTCACATCGGCGATCTCCCGCCTCAACACATGTCTGGGAGAGAAAACATTCATCTGTGTAGGCCCGGGCCGCTGGGGAACGACCAATCCGGATCTCGGGGTCTACGTGAACTACGCCGACATCTGCAACGCCGGGGCCCTAGTAGAACTGTCGGGGAAAGGCGTCGGGCCGGCTCCCGAAGCCTCGCTTGGGACCCATTTCTTCCAGGACCTCATGGAGGCGAACATCTTCCCTCTGGCAATTCAACTCGACAATGTTGCCAGCGTTTTCAACCGGTCGTTCTTCTATGACACCCCGAGTAGCCTTCAGGCGATGTTCGATGTCGACGAGAGCCTGAGCAGCTGCCTACGGCTGATCGAGGTCTGCTCTTTCAAAGCCGGTCATCATCTTGAACTGATTATGGACAGTGACAAGAATCACGCAGTCGCATTGCTCTCCCCCGACGAGAAGGTGGGCTGATGCTTCCGCCTCGCCGCTTGCTCCCTCGTCTTCCCCGAACCGACAACGCCAGGCCCGCCCGAGGCGCGAAGTCTAACTATCGTTACAAGATTCGGGTCCTTCACGGATCATTGTAGGCCTCTCAGGTCGCCCTCGGAGCGAATGTGCATGGATTGCGGGTGCCATGTTCCGCGGATCCATCTTGGAACACGATCGAAGGACTTCCACGGCGAGGGGGATACGTCGCAGGCGGCCGCGCAGAGTGGGTGCCTGTCCAAAGCGATTGAGGCCCAAGATCAGCGAGTGCGCCCAAGGGCGGAGAAACAGCACATCCTATCGATGTTGTCGGGCCAAGGTTCCTCTACTCGCTTCACGCAACCCCGGACGGCACTCCTTCTTTCTGCCAGATCGTCGTCCCTCCCGCTCGTGCTGGGGGTGGCGACTCGTGAGGCGAATCAGGCGAACCGCTGTACACTTCGATAAGTTCGGGGATCAGCCCGGCAGGTCAATCCAGGCGCACACTCTCGGATCGCCCATGGCTGTCGAACCAGACGCGCCCGACTCTACGGGATGTTGGGGTTGGCCCAGGACGGGTATCCGTCAGGCGGCAAGCTCGCCAGATAGGGGGGTAGAGGGCCGAGCCGAGCGTTGCCGTACCCAGAGAACATCCTCAAGCTTGTCAGATTGGCCCATTCAGACGGCACGTCGCCGGTAAAGTCGTTGTGGCTGAGCCAAAGCCCTTGCAGATGGCTCAGATTCCCCAGTTGTGGCGGCAGATCGCCGCTCAGGCGATTGTCGCGCAGCTTGAGCCCTTCGAGGTTCTGCAGTTGCCCATACTCCGGCGGGATCGGCCCGCTGAGGTCGTTACTATCCAGGTCGAGCAGGCTCAGCCTGGACAGATTCCCAAGCTCGGGCGGCAGGCTGCCGCTGAGCCGATTATTGTGCAGGATGAGCACCTGTAGGTTCTCCAGCCGGCCCAGTTCAGGGGGAATCCCGCCCGAGAGGTTGTTGTAATAAAGGCTGACCACCTCGAGACGATCGAGCGTAGCGAGCGAGGCCGGGAGCTCACCCGTGATATTGACGTAGTTCATGGTTAGACCCGTGACTTGGCCATCGGAGCAAGTGACGCCGAACCATTCGCATGCGTTGGGCGACTCCAGCCAGCGGCGATGATCTTTCCAATTGGGCCCGTCGGTCGCCTCATAGAACTCTCTCAAGACGGCGCACTCAGCCTTGGGAACGTCTCTTACGGAATCGCAGGGTGTCGTTTGGGACCTGCACGCCGTGAGCAACAATCCAATCCCGATGGAAATCAAGAGCGGGCGCAAACTCATCTCATCTCGCCTCATCATTCGGGGGAGCCCCCACCCGAGCAGCTCGTGATAGACGCTGACCGCACGTCCGCGCCATGTCGGAGCAGCGTGACCCGCTTCCCTGCAGAACGCCGGAATGCAGCTTGCGTTCCTGCAAAGCAACTGCCGCCGCCCGGACCTTGCGCAACCGCTTGGTGACACCTGTTCCCAGGGGAGGCTCGGTGGAACTGACCTCCGACTGAACCGACCAGAATGCTCTCGCTATTCGAGGGCCCGGCAGATGCTCCACATCTACTCAGACTCATACTCCTCTTAGCGCCCGTCCTGAATCCCTCGCTCGAATTGAGTCCCTTCCCCTCGTGTGGAGCTCCCTCCTCCATCGGGCATGCATCTAATGTTGGGTCTGTTCGGGGAAAGCCCACGTGGAGGTGCCGGTGGAAGGGCCTCCGATGGAAGCGGCATGCCTCGAATCGCTGGTCGCTTATGACCAGTTACGGCCAGGGGATCTTGACCGCGGTTGAATATCCTAGCTTGTTGAACACGCGCAGCTGGCCGTACGACTCGCCGGAACAAGTCGGTGGATCCTTAATCGTGTAGGAAGTATTGGTCGTGCTGTAGTAAACATCCCACAGATACGTGTCGAGGCAGATCCGAGCCTCGATCAGATAGCCCAGATCAACCGCCGGAGCTGCTGCGCTCCAGGTCACGGTCACGTTATCGCCATTGCGGGCTGCATTCACTCCACTTGGCGGGCCCACGGCGGGATTCGTCAGCAGCTGTGGATAGACCACCTTTACCGAGGCCAGGTCTCCGTTCAATGTGACCGCGGAAGTCGAGACCCAGCAGTTCCAGGTGGTGTCGTGCGGTTGGACCCAGAGCCACGTGCCGTTGGCGTCCTTGCCCTTGACCAGAGCGCTGTCCCCCTCGCTGAGCCCCCACGCGTAAAGGTACGCCTGAGAGGGGCCGTAACGGCAGTTGACACTGCCATCGGCCGTGATCGTCAACGGCTCCGGAGTAGGTGTATCGGTCGGGGTCGGCGTGGCCTCGGGCGTCGGCGTGTCGCTCGCCGTGGGTGAAAGAGTCGGGGTCGGAGATTCCGTAGATGTGGGGGTGTCGGTCGGGGTCAGCGTCGCTGTCGCTGTGTCTGTTGGCCTGAGGGTTGCGGTCTCCGTCGGCGGGGGCTGGGTCGGCGTCGCCTGGGGGAGGACGACGGAACAGGCGGAGAGGAGGATCAAGCCAAACCCGAGGATCGCCACTTTGACCATGTTGAGTCTCACCTTGTCAACCCTCACTCGACGGTTGTGCACACCAAGGATGGAGCGTCAGGGGATATTACAGGCAGGCTGAGAGCCTGGCAAGCGAGGCTTGAAGTCGGGTAGTGTCTGTGATCACAAGTGGGTGTGGTCAGTCTTGGTCTTCGGGCCCGGGCTGGCCGTGCCTCCGCTGCAGCATGCAGAACACAATCCCGATCGCCGCCAGTCCGGCGACCGGCAAGCGTACGGACATCACCGCGCTGAGCAGGGTCTTGTTCCGCCGGGAAGCGCCATCCTGGCCACCCCGCGACCTGGCGTCCGGCAGCCCGGCGCTTACGGCTCCTTCGCCGACCACAGGCCATTCAGGCTCCAGTCGTAGCGCGTGAAGGAGACCGACCATATGCCGCCAGTCGTGAGGCGCAGTGCGTCATCAGACTCGAGGTAAGGCGCGGCAAACCGCAGCAAAGGCCCCCTGTCGCCGATCGCAAACCAATGGGCGCCAAAGTCGACGGCGTACCACTGGAAGATGCGCGAAAGGAGGACCCTTCTTCGCGCGCCGTCCACTTTCACGCCTCCCCCCCGGATGAAGGACCTCGTCGCCTGATCCAACTGCTCATTGACGCGGTCGGGGTCGTAGACGGCGACAGGCGGGCATGAACGCGAGGCGCACACCAGGGCGAAGTGCACTCGAGGGTCGGTGGGCATCATGCTGAAAGCGCGCCGGGGATCGGCGCGACCAAACGGCGCGCCCGGGATCGCAGGATGCGGCGCATTACCCCTCACGATCCCGTTTTCGATGTCGTTGGCGGAGTAGCGAAGACCGCCGATGTTGTAGGCGGCCCGCCAGAAGAATCCGGGTAATTCGAGCACGCTCCGCATGATCCGCCACTGAATCACGGCGTCGAGGACGAGCCCGTTGTACAGGTTGATCCAGAACGCGAGTTGCCGCTCCCGGTCGGCGAGCATACTCGGATCAAAGGAGCGCAATTCGAGAAGATGGCGGCGGTAGTTCGCGTAGGCTTCGCTCCGCGCCAATTCGCCATAATCCAGGTCATCCTCTACCGATACTGCGGCCTGGGACCTCAATCCGAGGAGGACCTCTCCAAGGCGATCAGGATCTGCCGACCCTCCGGGGGGCATGCCTCCACGGTCGGGGTTGAGCACGGTGTCCTTCGAGATGCCGTACCTGAGGTTGATCAGGCTTTCGATGAGGGACATAGACTCAATCTGGAGGCGCCGATCAATCTGATCATGGGAACATCAAGGCTGGTAGACCCGAGTCCCCGGCTGGAAAGCCACCCAGGAGAACCAGAAGTGGTTGATCGCGACAATCGGAGAAAGGCGCTGCCCCGCCAGTTTCCCCCCAATGGCCGCCCCAAGGATGTCCCAGCGGCTGCCGGTCTGGTCGTCGACAAAGGTCGATCCGTCGAAAGCGAAGGTCAGGCTGCGGCCTTCGACACGCCTGGAGAATGCGTTGGTCGACCCCACATCGCGCCCGAAGGCGATCCCGCTCGAGTCTAGTGCCGAGGCCGTCCCGGGCTGCCAGAAGATGACCACGTCCTCGCCGCCGATCGTTTCGTTCACGACTCGCAGCTCCTCCAACACGCTGTAGGTGAACGCGACGGCATCGCCATGGACCTCCAGCGCCAGGATCCGGGTCATGGGACGCAGGCTGTCCGGCGTCTCAGGACCGCGATAGAGGAAGGGCGAGCTGTCGATGTCGTCGTAACCGACGTAGGGGTTCTGGCCATAAGCGCGTGAGTAGCCGGTGTCGGTCGATAGGGCCTTCCCGTCCGGAAACGACGCCTTGAACTCGCGCCAGGCGATGATAGGGGCGGGCAGAAAGTCGAGATTGGTACCCGTCCACTCTCCGGCGATCGCCTCCCCGTTCGCCTGCTGCCACCAGGTCTCCGTCTGACGGTCATACATGATGAGATTGCTGTAGCGTAGGCGGCCGGTGGTGGCGAAGTCGAGAACCCGCCCGTCCAGCGTTCTCTCGAAGGCGATGGCGGTGTTGCACAGTGGACAGAAGGTGACCAGCACCGGGACGCCGTCCACCACGTCGTTGACGATTTCATGCCAGACGAGCACTTGCAAGGGGTAAGCGCGGGCATCGTCGCCGATGTGGACCAGGATGACGGGCTCTTGGGGTTGGAGCCATCCGTCGGCTTGATCGACGGATATGAACTGGGGATGGTCGAGTGCGGGGATGCCATCCTTCGGAGGGCCTCCGGAGAGGATCTCCGAGTAATCGACGCTGTGGCGGCTGAAGTCGGTGCGGAACTCGCGTTCGGCTCCGGAAGGAGGAGGCGCCTCGCGCGTGGGTGTTGGAATTGCGGATGGCTCCTCCGTCGCGGGGCTCGAATCGACGGTCGGCGCTCCCGTAGAGCCGGGTTGCACAGTCGCTGCACAAGCGGTCAGAAGGAACAGGGAGAATACGAGGAAGGCGAGTGTCTGCGTGATGGTCATGCGCATCGGTAAGGCTCATCCGGGGATGAAGACTCCCAAGAAGATCGTGGCCGCCTATGCTGGGTTTGACGATGCGGGGAGGAGAGAGCTTACGACTCGGGCGAGCGGAGGGCCTGCATCAGAGCCTCGAACTCGGCGCGACAGTCCGGGCAGCGGTCCAGATGGGCTCGGATCAGAGGCATCCACGGGGCCGTGTCGTCGCCCCGCGATACGGCTTCGGCGAACTGGTCGAGCAGCCGGTACACATCATCGCAGGCGTATTCCACTTCCTGCGTAGTGGCAATCTGGCGGCCCAGGATGGCGAGCGAAGAGGGCGAGACGGCGATCGGAGCTCGCCGACTACCCGAGAGCCAGATCCGGAGGCGATCCAACCAGCTCGTCATGCTATGTCCTCTCTCCTTTGACGACGCGGCCCCCGGAGGTGTTACTGCCTTCGAACGTCGCCGTGACATCACCCAGCTCCAGGCCCTCGCGGGCCAGCCTCCGCTTGAGCTTCAAGCGCGCGTCGTGCATCATCTTGTACAGGGCGTTTCGCTCGATCCCCAGCTTCTGAGCCAGAGCTTCCATGGGAACCCCCCTCAGCGCAACCGCCTGCATCATGGCAAGCTGCCGCTCGGTGAGCTCCTCCTGAAGGATCCGGCCGACAAGTGCCAGCATGTCGCGTTGCTCGACGGTCGCCTCGGGCCCGGCCTGCGGGTCGAGCACGCTGGCCTCCCGGCCTTCTTCTCTTCCCGGTTCGAGCATCCCGTCGAGGGACACATCCTGCCACTGCTTGCGGCGCAGCTCCGTCAGGGCGATGCGGATCGCCACCTTGTAGGCCCAGGTGGTGAAGCGGCTCCGGCCCTCGAATGTATCCAGCTTGGCCAGGATGCGGACAAGGGCCTCCTGCGTCGTTTCTTCGGCGAGCGACACCAGTTGCGGCGAATGAGGCTCAAGCCAGGCGGCCAACCCCCGCCGTAGCCCGGAGACGAGGATCTCCCGCAAGTCGGCCAGCGCCGCTTCTTGCGCCTGCCCGGTTGAGGTCAGCGCCGAGATCCATTCGGCGTTGTCACGCGATCTTTGCGAGCTCATCAGCCTCCACACGCCCCGCTGGGCCGATTGTAGCACCCCCAAGGGGAGAGCTGGCTCCAAAGTATCACCAAGATCCATAAGGTGGGAGGCGTCCTGCCGCCGGGAAACTCGTAAGGTCTTCCGGGCACAACGCATCTCAAATCGAGAACGTGCTTTGCACTGGAGTTCGCTCCGGCATCCCGTCTTCGGAGGCAATGACCTCATGGACGCAGAAGAAAGAAACACATTCGGCGCAAGCCGCAGCATTGCAACCGCCCAGGATCTGGGCCACAGGAGCGTTCTTCCGGCGATCATGGAGCCGGAAGCGACCATGCAGGAGGCTGTCTCACAGATCCTGGC
>MGOM01000135.1:94967-96447 GCA_001797105.1 Chloroflexi bacterium RBG_19FT_COMBO_62_14 | reverse complement strand
GCTCCTCTTTTCCGGTTGTCATGCGAGATACCGGCCTCGTGATGTCTGCCGATACGGGAGCATTGTGTCGCCGACGCACCGGGGTACTGAGTCCGGCTGATCCGGCCTGCCCATTCGCCTTCGAAGAACCCCGCTCAGCGCACCCCCATGAGTAATCTCCCCGTACGGACAACCTCCGGCCTCTCACAATCTCAATCGGTCAAGGTCTTGTTCATCGCCGGTTCAGGTCGATCGGGAAGCACGCTCCTGGGCCAGATCTTGGGAGGGATCGATGGGTTTTTCTGCGCGGGTGAACTCAGTGATTTTTGGGATCGGTATGTCTTAGAGAATCGGCTTTGTGCTTGCGGCGAAGTGTTCCGCTCATGTAAGGTGTGGTCTCGCATCATCAAAGAAGGAGCGGTCGATACCACCTCGGCATATGCAAAGCGAGCGGCTACCCTCCGCGCCCAAATCGGGCTCACTCAACATCTGCCGCTCATCTTGGCTCCCCCCACGCGGGCCCTCATGCGGGGTCGTCTGGCCAGGTATATGTCTGTTCTCTGGTCGTTGTACGACGGCATTCGCGCTGGGACGGGCGCCAGGGTAGTAGTCGATTCCTCCAAGTTCCCTTCCTACGGCTGGGTCCTGGGGCAGATCCCTGGCATTGAGTTATTCGTTGTGCATCTAGTGCGAGATCCGCGAGGCGTTGCCTTTTCGTGGCTTCGCGGCAGGCCTCCGCACCCCATGCCCGGCAGGGTGGAGGTCCCTCGCTTCGGGCCGGTTGCCAGCTCCATTCGCTGGCTTCTCCGGAATGCTGCGACCGAGGCATTGTGGGGTGGCGATCCACTTCACTACGTACTTGTGAGATATGAGGACTTCATCACCGACCCAGAGGGAGCTCTCAGTCGGATCCTCAAACTCCTTGATGAGGCTTCTTCTGCACTGCCTATGACTGAGAATCACCGGGTCCACCTGGGTGATAACCACATCGTCTGGGGGAATCGCACGCGTTTCCAGCGAGGCGACACCGAGCTTCAGCTGGACGCCGAGTGGCAAGAACGAATCAAGAAACCGCACAGGGCGATTGTCGAGGCCATGACCTGGCCTCTCATGAAAAGGTATGGGTACTCCCTTCGTGAAACGCATCGATTCGGGTAATCCTGACTTGACCGCAGACCTGATCTCTCCATTCGAACGCCGGCTAAAGAGTGCTTCTTGGGAGCCTCCCAGCCTGCACGGTAGAGCAGAGAGATCTCCCCTAGAAATCTTGCCCGAATGAGAATCTGCCTCTTCGGGACCCGAATGGACCTTGCCTCGGGACATTCTCGCCCGGCTTTCGAATTGGCCTCCGGACTGATGGATCGAGGCCACGATGTGCGGATCCTCTCGACCGCCTTGCATCCTGCCAGCCGTGCCAGGCACGCCGAGAGTCTCGCCAGAAGCCCGCACCTCGGACGCGTCCCGGTCGATCGGCCGTTTGCCGGCCTGCGAGAGATTCTTC
>MGOM01000135.1:82772-94947 GCA_001797105.1 Chloroflexi bacterium RBG_19FT_COMBO_62_14 | reverse complement strand
CTAGTCGATTGTGATCTGGTCCATGGCTTCAGCCTTTACGCCACGAGCATCTTGAACATGCTGGCCCCTGTGCGAATACCTCACATCCTGTCTCTCAACACAGACTTTCGGCCTCCCGTCCGGGATTACCTGACAATGCTCGCGCATGCCCCCTTCTACTTTAGGCAATTGCGCTACTCTGCCGGACTGTCCATACCTACTCTCCTGCTCAAGCACTCCTTCTTTCGATTTGAGCGAATCATCTGCTGGACAAGCTATCTGCACGAGAAACTCCTCTCCCTGGGAATCCCCGTCGAGAGACTAGCGAGAATACCGGTCGGGATCGACATGGCCAGATTCGATCTCAGGGCCCGGCGCGACTCGGAAGGCTCGCCGCTGTTCCTTTACAGCGGAGCCCTATCAAGTCTAAGGGGGATCCGCGTCCTGATGCGTGCCTTCCGGATCGTGAAAGGCGTTGAGGCCGGGGCGCGCTTAGTCATCGCTGATCGCGGTCCGCACACGATCAACGATGTGCCCATGCATGCTCGCGAGGAGCGCCGCCTGCTCCAACAGATCGCCGAATACGGACTGAGAGATTCTGTCGTGAGGACCGAGTCCGGAGGCGATCTTTCAGCCTGGACCAATGCATGTGATGCCGTTGTCCTCCCCTTCAACACAACCATCGGCTATTCCCAGCCTCCATTGACTCTCCTGGAGGCAATGGCTCATGCTAGACCGGTGATTTCCACACGCCTCGGGAGTATCCCGGAATACATCCAGGACGGCGTCTCAGGGTTACTGGTGGAGCCCGGAGACGCAGACGGGTTGGCCCGGGCCATGCTCGAGCTTACTCCCGAGGCCGGTCGGACCATGGGGAGGAACGCCGGACTGCAAATCGAAGCCAATCACAACTGGGAGCCGATCGTCAAGAAGACTGAGTCCATCTACTTAGAGACCCTCCAGCTACACTGAGCCCAAGGCGGACTACCCCGGCACCCAATATAGCGCGCTGTCAACCTCAGCAGGAAGCACGGACTCGTGACACACAGGCAGTCCGGTGGCTTTTGGAGTTGCTGGGGGGCCCGCAACTCCCCCACGGTCCGACACCCGAAGGGGAAGTCTGATGATGGACCTCTTCGGACTGAAGCCTTTGAAGAACACTCATTCGGCCTTAGAATGAGATCAGACACATCGCCGATCATCCCCGATCGGTGGCTTCCGAGGTGACACAGCGCCATGCACTCCCAAATGCAAGAGCTCAAACGCCTGCTGGGCGAGATCAAGGATATTCAGTCGGCCGCCGCGGTCCTCGAATGGGACCAGGCGACATTGATGCCGCCGGGAGGTGCCGCTGCACGCGCCCGCCAGCTTGCCACACTCACCCGTCTGGCACACGAGAGACTTACCGATCCGTCCTTGGGGAAACTCCTCGATGAACTCGGGCCGTACGAATCGAACATGCCCCACGACAGCGATGAGGCTGGATTAATCCGGGCGGCCAGGTATGATTTCGAGCAGGCGATCAGAGTCCCTGCGGGTTTCCTGGCCGAATTCTCGGCACACGCGTCTGAGGCCTACCAGGCCTGGACGGCGGCTCGACCGGCAGACGATTTCGGTTCAATGGTCCCCATCCTTGAGCGAACGCTGCAGTTGAGCCGGCGATTGGCCGAGTACTTCCCGGGCTACGAGCACATCGCCGATCCGTTGATTGAATACTCCGATCGCGGGATGACCGTGGCTGAGTTGAGAATAGTCTTCGACGAGTTGCGCCAGGGTCTGACGCCTCTCGTGAAGGCCATCGACGAGCATCCCCCTTTCGACGACAGCTGCCTCCGCAGGACATTCCCGGAGCAGGCTCAGCTGGCGTTCGGTCGTGAAGTCATTGAGCGGCTTGGCTTTGACTTCGCCCGGGGCCGTCAGGACAAGAGCCCCCATCCTTTCATGACCGGGTTTTCCCTGGGGGACGTCCGCATCACCACACGCGTCGATGAGCACATGCTCACTCAAGCGCTGATGGGGACCATCCACGAAGCCGGCCATGCCATGTACGAACAAGGGATCAATCCGGAGTTCGAAGGCACTCCGCTTGCCGACGGAGTGTCTTCCGGAGTGCATGAGAGCCAATCACGCCTGTGGGAGAACATTGTCGGTCGCAGCCGCCCCTTCTGGAGCTTCTTCTTCCCCAGGCTACAGGGAGTGTTTCCCGACCAGCTCAACGGTGTCTTGGTCGAGACTTTCTACCAGGCAATCAACCGTGTGGACAAGTCATTGATCAGGACAGAGGCGGACGAACTGACCTACAACCTGCACGTGATGATCCGCTTCGATCTCGAACTGGCCATGCTCGAAGGGAGCCTAGCCGTGCGCGACTTGCCCGAGGCCTGGCGAGAACGCTATCGCTCCGACATCGGAATTGTCCCTCCCGACAATCGGGATGGGGTACTCCAGGATGTTCATTGGTATGCAGGGAGGATCGGGGGAGCCTTCCAGGGCTATACCCTGGGAAACGTCCTTGGCGCGCAATTCTTCGAGGCCGCGCGGACGGCACACCCGGAGATCGAAAACGAGATCTCCTCGGGCTCATTTGAGACCTTGCATGGTTGGCTCCGGGAGCACGTTTACACCCACGGCCGGAAGTACACCACTCCTGAACTTGTGGAGATTGCGACCGGCAAACCTGTGTCATCTGAGCCTTATCTGCGCTATCTCCGACAGAAGTTCGGCGAGCTTTACCGGCTGTAGCCGGTTACGTCCGCCACCCTCCTGGCATTACTCGCCCGGCAAACGTCGCATTCGGCGGCCCTCCGCGATCCTCGCCGGACCGGGCCGGTGAGAGACGCCGTCGTCTGACAAACCTTCGTATGTCACCCTCGAGGACTTCCAATGCCTGACATACCAGATCCCGGTTCCGCACGAGCCATGATCCAGCAGTTGCTTCAACCTTGGCAACGCTCTATCCAGGATCCGGCAGAGGCGCAGCGGGAAGTTCTGCACGGCCTTCTTCAGAGTTATGCCAAGACGGACTATGGGGAAATCCACGGAGCCCATAACATTGATGGCGTCGAGGACTATCGTCAAGCCTTCCCGTCTTCGACTTATGACGACTACAAGCCTTTGGTTGATCGGGTGATGGCTGGTGAGATCGGAGTACTCTTGAGCGAGGAGCCGGTGGGCTGGGCGATCACCCGTGGCACGACGGCCGGGACCTCGAAGTTCATCCCGATGACCGCGACCGATCTGAAGATGCGTGTCAGCGCCGGGAGAGCGATGCTCAACTTCGTTGCCGAAACCGGACGGTATGATCTGTTCGCGGGCGTCAACCTGAACCTCAATTTCCCTTCTACGGTTGGAAGGATTCGAGTGGGCGATCGGGATCTGGAATACGGCTACAGCTCAGGCATCTACACGAAATTCGTCTCGGCCTCGACGCCCATTCGGTCCGTCCCGACCCAGGAGGCGATCGACGCCCTTGGGGGTGGCAAGACTTCGCAAGATTGGGAGCGCCGGTTCGAGTTCGCCTACCTACACTGCAAAGATCTGAATGTCACTCTGGTAGGAGGAGTCTGCCCAACTGCGATCGAGTTCGGTCGCTATCTGAAGAAAAAACACGGGGTGTATCCCAGGGATTTGTGGAAGACACAAATCATGACGCTCGGAAGCACGCCGGGCGTCAACACGAGGTTTCAGGCTTCCCTCAACGCCCTCTACGGTCCGGCGGCCATTCGGGAAATCTACGGTGCGACCGAGGGGATATTCGGCCAACAGCAGAACGCGCACAGGGCCTGGGTTCCCAACTACGACCAGTACCTCTTCGAAGTCCAAACGCGCTCCGGTCTGAAGATGCTGCACGAGATGCGCCCGGGTGAGATGGGCGGTCTCATCGTCTCGACTCCCATTCTCCCCCGCTACAGAATCAACGACTTGATCCTGGCGCTCCGGCCTCCGTACTTCCGGTGTATCGGCCGTGAACGATGGTGGACTCCATTGCACTATGTGTGGGACGAGCTGAGCACGATGAACCTGGGGCGCCTCTAGCCCGAACAAGGCTCCGGGAGCCTGCGTGAGACTAGCGCGAGCGAAAAGAGCTCCTGACCAGCATCGACAGCCCCAAGATGATCAGAAGGACAGCCCAGACCACTCCCCAGTTGGTCATATCCCCAAGTCCGAGGCCGATGAAGATGGCCGCCAGGATGATGCTGCCGGTGACCGGTCTACGGTATGCCGGGACGGCGATGCGTATGGCGACCTCCATGAGAATGATCACACCCGCGCCAAGGAGGACAAGGGACCACGCCCCCAGCCTCCCGCCCGCGACAGACTCGAACCCCAGGCCCCCGACCGCGAAGCGGCCTAGCAGACCCAGATTGCCGGCAAGAAAGACCAATCCGGCCCACACAAGAATGATCGGCCAGATCAAGGCTCCGAGAGGATCACGCCGCCTCTTCTCCTCCCATTCCTTCTCTTCGACCGCCTTCTCATCCCGCTTCTCCTCATGCTTCTCGACGGCTTTCTTATCTTGCTCATGATCAGGCATCGCTTCCTCCGCTGGAGGTCGTTCGGAGATGCGCTTGCACCGCCTCGCCTAGGGAGAGGGGCGAGAATCTCCATCCGGCCAGAAATCCAAGGTCGGCGCGACCCTCTTGACTATAATGTGACCCTTTTCACATGGCAAGTCTTGCCGCGGAACTCATCCAGGAGAAGGCTACCGAACCGCGATCGCGGCTGGCAGACCAGAGCCGGCCTGTCCGTGATCGGACCGCCGCAAGCTGGACGCTGGGGACTTCAGGGGAGGAAATTGAAGGGGTTGACCCGGCCGTAGATATCGCTGCGCATCTCGAAGTGCAGGTGCGGCCCGGTGCAGTTCCCGGTGCAGCCCATGCCCCCGATAAGCTGGCCCTGATAGGCAGGATCTCCACATCCGACTTTGGTGCTGCTCAAGTGGGCATAGAGGGTCTGCCAACCATTGCCATGGTCGAGCACGATGACGTACCCGTAGCCCCCATTGTGCCAGCCGGAATAGACCACAACGCCCGAGTCCGCGGCGTAAATCCCATTGCCCTCGCTCCCGCCAATGTCGATCGCTTCGTGGAGGCCTGGGATGTAATCGTAGCCCGAGATCCACGTCGACGGAGTCGGCCACACGAAACTCCCCGCTCCGATCGGGCCGGTGTAGATCGAGCCGCACGCTCCCGGACCGAGAATGCTGGCGACGGCAGGGTTGGCGCGCGTGATGCGCGGCGAGCGCCAGTCAACGATGTCGCGCTTCCCATCGGGGATGACCAGAGTCATCCCCTCGTCGATCGACGGATCGGCCAGGTCGACCGCCGGATCGAGCCCATTCCCCAGCCAATCGATGATGTTCTCCGGGGAAACCTTGAAGGCCGCGGCAACGCTGTCTAATCGATCGCCATCTTTCCAGTCGTATGATGCCCCATCCACCGGCAGGATGTTCAGCTCCTGCCCGGGCCGAAGGCTGTGGGGATCTCCATCGAGCAGGTCGAAGTTTCCCCAGAAGACGGTCTCGGGTTTGAGTCCGTACTTGTCGGCGATCCCGAACAACGTATCGCCCTGCTCAACCTGATACTGGATGATCTCGAAACGGGGCCGTGTGGGGATTTCCGTATGCCCGTTCGCCAGGCGCGGGATGCCCAGGCTCACCTCCGAGGATGCTTCTTCATAGGAAGGCAGATCCGCCAAGGACAGCGGGCCACCTGAGCCAGTGCCTGGGGTGGGCTTCGCGCCGTTTGAGGCTTGACCAGGTAGTCGCTGGCCTGCGCCCCATGCACCCAGGCTCACGGCGACCACGAGTGCCAGCGTGAGGCCGATCCTGGCCGCAGCCGAACCCTCAAGGAGGGACTTCAAGCTCTCCAATCGGGGACCGGTGTGAGTCCCGTTTTTTCCTTTGTCTTCAGACACGGCCAGCCAATGCGCGGGGGAAACATGCAGGTCGCGAGCGAGGCTTCTCCCGTCTGAGGCTTGCGCGGAGCGGTAAACGGGATGTGGTTCCTACGGCAGGAAGTTCCACGGATTAACCTTCCCGTACGCGTCGCTCATCATCTCGAAGTGCAGGTGCGGTCCGCTGCAGTTTCCGGTGCAGCCTATCAAACCCACGGTCGTCGACCCCTGGTAGACTCCTGCTCCACAGGATACACTGACCTGACTGAGGTGCGCGTACAACGTCTGCCAGCCGTTGCCGTGATCGACGACGACCACCAGCCCGTACCCCCAGTCGTTCCAGCCTGCGTAGACGACGACGCCGTTGTCGGACGCACTGATCGGATCCCCGGCACGGCCGGCAATGTCGATCCCCGGGTGCACGGAACTGTAGTCGAACCCGGAGAGGTAGTGGTTGCTCGCCGGCCAGACAAAAGATCCTGACCCGACGGGGCCGTCATACAGCGCACCGCAGGCCCCCGCACCCAGGATCTTGGCCACACCCGGGTTCGATCGGGTAATGCGGGGAGCGGACCACGTCACAAGCTGTCTTCGGCCGCCGGGGATGACAAGCGCCGTGCCCGCTAGTATCCCCGGCGTTGTCGGATCCGTGTCCGGACCGAGGTTGTTTCCCGGCCAGTTGATAATATCTTCGGCACTCACCCCAAAGAACTTGGCCACGCCGTTCAGACCATCACCTTCGTTCCACTTGTAGAGGGTCCCATCAACCGGAAGGATGTTGAGCGTCTGGCCCGGGCGGAGCGTGTGGGGATCGTCGAGGAGCACGTCGTAGTTTCCCCAGAGGACGGTCTCGGGTTTCAGCCCGTACTTCTCAGCAATCCCAAACAGGGTATCGCCTTCTTCGACATCGTATTCGGTAATCTCGATCCGCGGTCGATCAGGGACGATGGTGTGCAAATCGGCCCGACGGTCTATCCCCGGTTGACCTTCAACGCTTCGGCGGAACGGCGGGAGGGTCGGGGGCTCAAACCCCACCTGGCCCAGCGCGGAAGGCTCGGGGGTTTGAGGGCCCTCACCTGGCGCCTGGGCGGCCCCTGCCGGAAGAACATCCAGGCCCTGGCGTGAGGCGACCAGGCCCAGCACCAGCACTGCCACGAACGAGACGTGGACAGCGTAGCGCATCAGCGGCTCGCGCCGACCGTGGCGGGATGCCCTCTCCCATAGGCGAGCCAGGCTCATACGATTGGGGCGAGGCTTGCTCTCAGTCGATCGATCTTGCTCGTTGGGGGTAAGCATGTCCGGAGTGGAGACCAGCCTCCCAGGCGGGCGGGATCATATCAGCCGCCCAGGGTGCAGTCAAGATGCGCGCTTATGTTGACTGAAGAAGGGTGCCGGCGCGCCATGAGGACACTCTGGGGAAGGCGCTTACGAGTAGTCAGTCAAGGCAAGACGAACCACGGGTTGACAAAGCCGCCCTCGAAGCGCGTCTCGAAGTGCAGATGCGAGCCGGTCGAGTTTCCCGTAGACCCGATCGCCCCGATCGTGCTTCCTTGGAGGACGCTCTCTCCGCATCCGACACGAACCGCACTCAGGTGGCTATACACGGTTTGCCAACCGGTACCGTGATCGATCATGATCATATTGCCGTAGCCGACAGTGGACCACCCGGCAAAAACTACAACCCCGCCGTCGGCCGCCCACACCAGATCGCCAGTGGCACCGGCGATGTCGATCGCCAGATGGCCCGGCCAGTAGTCATTCCCGGAGACGGTGTCATGCGCGCTGGGCCAGATGAAACCCCCGGTGCCGACGGCCCCACCGGCATAGGCTTCGCCGCAGCCGCCTGGGCCATAGGCCGCTCCGACCCCGGCCTGCCCGCGGGCGATCGCCGGCACGAACCACTGGCGGAAGGGACGCTCCCCTCCAGGGATGATCAGCCAGGCTCCGGGGCGCACCTCACGCTCGAGGGGGTCGAGCGCATTTCCCGGCCAGTCTACGAGGTCTTCGACATCGACCCCAAAGGAGGCGGCCACGCTCTCCAGAGAATCGCCTTCCTTCCACTGGTAGTAGGTGCCATCGACGGGGAGGATGTTGAGCTCTTGTCCTGGACGCAGCAGATGGGGATCGTCATTCAAGACATCGAAATTCCCCCACAGAAGGGTTTCGGGCTCGAGGTTGAACGCATCGGCGATGCCGAAAACAGAATCACCTTGCTGGACCGTGTATCGGACAATCTCGAGACGCTGACGCCTCGGACGCTCGGTCAGCGGATCGATCTGTCGGGCGATGGATTCGTGGGCTGGATCGGGGGAGTAGCTGGGGAGTTGAGGGATCTCGGTCCCGCTGGGCGTCGGCCAAGGAGTCGCGCTTGGCCAGCCCAAGGTCTGAACCGGTGGCGCCCCGATCGCGTTGAGCCGGACGAACCAGACGGCTGCCGCCAGGGCGAGGATCGTTAACGCCGCGGGCAGGCCGGCAGGCCGGCCCGAGAGCAAGCCGGAGGGGCGCCTCACCCTAGATCTGGGTCTCCGTCAGGGTCTCGAGGAACTCGATGTTGTTGTCGCTGCGCGAGACCTGCTGGATGATCGCTTCCGTGGCTGCGGATGAGTCCATCCCGGCGCCGCTCGGGGGAGGCGTGGTCATGTGCTGGAACATCCGCCTCATTAGCCATACCCGAGGTGTGATGTCCGGTCCGAGCAGGATCTCCTCCCGACGGGTGGACGAGCGTTCGATATCGAAGGCCGGAAATACGCGACGCTCCTGAAGACGCCGCGAGAGGTGAAGCTCCATGTTTCCGGTGCCCTTGAATTCCTCGTAGACCACATCATCCATTCGGGAGCCGGTGTCGACCAGACAGGTGGCGATGATCGTCAGCGAGGCGCCATCCTCGATGTTGCGAGCAGCGCCAAAGAAACGCTTAGGAGGATAGAGCGCGGCCGGGTCGAGCCCGCCGGAGAGCGTCCTTCCCGAAGGGGTCACCATCAAGTTGTAGGCGCGCGAGAGCCGGGTGATCGAGTCCATCAGGATGACGACGTCCCGACCGCATTCAACCAGCCTCTTGGCGCGCTCAAGGGCCATCTCGGCCACGCGGACATGGCTCGTCACCGGCTCGTCGAATGTCGACGAGATGACTTCGGCGTCGACCGAACGGTCCATGTCGGTCACTTCCTCGGGCCGTTCGCCGATCAGGGCCACCATGAGATGGACCTCTGGGTATTTGGTCGAGATCGCATTGGCGATTTGTTTCAGGACGGTCGTCTTGCCCGCCTTGGGCGGCGAGACGATCAGGCCGCGCTGGCCCTTGCCGATAGGTGCGATCAAATTCAGCATTCGAGTGGAGAGTGTGAAGCGGTCGGTCTCGAGGTCGAAGCGCTCCTCGGGGAAGATCGGCGTAAGGTCCTCGAACTTCGGGCGGTTTTTGGCCTCCTCCGGGTCTAGACCGTTGATCGATTCCACGCGCAATAGCCCGTAGTATTTTTCGGAGTCCTTCGGCGGGCGGATCTGACCGATGACCATGTCGCCTGTCCGAAGGCCGAAGCGCCGGATCTGAGACTGGGAAACGTAGATATCGTTCGGACCGGGGAGGTAGTGTTCGGCGCGCAGGAAGCCCATGCCTTCATTCATCACATCCAAGACCCCCCCACGCAGCTCCAGGCCGCGCCGTTCCGCATCGGCTTGCATGATCCGCAAGATCAAGTCCTCTTTCTTCATGCGGGTCGCGCCGGGAACATCCAGGTCTTTTGACATGGCGCGCAAATCGGAAAGGGTCATGGCTTCCAACTGAGCGATGTTCATCGAGAGACTCCACGCGGGGGACGCAAGGGATGCGTGACGCGGTTCAATGCTTCAAGTGTGAATCACCCAACCGAACAGAAACCGTCAGGTGAGAGTGGACGACACAAGTGTCTGGTCTTCGCAGCGGGATGGGGAGGTTGCCAGAGGACAACCGACGCTCTGAATGTCGGGATTATAGCACGCTGAGCCAGGCCGCGCAAGTCAGACTGGGGTCCCATTCAACTCTCCCCAGACCTACTCGATCAGCGGGAGGCGCACAATTCGGCGGCCGCTATGAAATCGACCACAGGTGAGGCTCCCGCCGGCGGGAGATAGGCCTGACTGCAGCCGCGATCATCGAGCAAGGCCTGCCGTGGGCTTCCACCCCGGCTGTGGGCCAGGCATCCCCTGGTGCCGCGGGGTCTGTGGCTTGCGCGGACCGGGGACTCAACCGAGCCTGTCATAGCGGATCTGGCTCACCTCCATCAGCTTGTCCCAACGATGGGTGGCGATGATCTCACGCACGGTGCCGGTTCTGGCTCGCATCACCAGGCTGTGGGTTCGGGCGCCTCCACCGTAGTACTTCACTCCGTCGACCAATTCTCCGTCTGTGATCCCAGTCAATGCGAAGAACACATCGTCGCTTGCCACGAGATCATCGATCTCGAGGATCTTGTCCAGGTCGTAGCCCCGGGCGCGCGCTTCGGAGGCTTCCTTCTCGTCACGCGGGTGCAGCCGTCCCTGGATCTCCCCGCCCATGCACTTCATGGCGGAAGCGGCCAACACGGCTTCCGGGGTGCCCCCGATCCCCGCCAGGATGTCGATCCCCGATCCGGGTCTGGCGGTCATGATCGCCCCGGCGACATCTCCGTCGGTTATCAAACGGATCCGCGCCCCGGCCCGACGCACCTCTCCGATGAGGCCGACGTGGCGCGGCCGATCGAGGATGATCACCGTAAGATCGTCGACGTCGGCGCCCTTGGCTCGGGCGACTGACCGCAGGTTGTCCTGGATCGGTGCAGTGATGTCGACATGTCCCTTTGCCTCCGGTCCGACGGCTAACTTGTCCATGTAAACGATCGGTCCGGGGTCAAACATCGAGTGGCGCTCGGCGATGGCCACCGTCGAGATCGAGTTGGGAAGTCCCAGCGAAAGCAGGCGAGTGCCTTCGACGGGATCGACGGCGATGTCTACCTCCGGTCCGCCGGCTCCGAGTTCCTCACCGTTGTAGAGCATCGGCGCTTCGTCCTTCTCTCCCTCGCCGATGACCACTACCCCATCGATCTCGATCGAGTTGAGCACCAGCCGCATGGCATCTACGGCGGCCTGGTCTCCGCCCTCCTCGTCGCCGCGCCCCATCAATCTTCCGGCCGCCAGTACGGCCGCTTCAGTCACTCGGACCAGGTCGAGCGCCAAATTCCGAGAGGGCTTCTCCATCTTCCGCTCTCCCCTTCTCACTTATGACAAGGCAGTGTCAGACTACGAAGCCAGCACACCCGCCAAATAGAAGCCGAGGACACCCGCCCACAAGATCGAGTCGATTCGGTCAAGGGCCCCTCCGTGACCCGGGATGAGGTTGCCGGTGTCTTTGACACCGACTTCGCGCTTGATCATGCTTATCCCGAGGTCGCCCAGTGGCGAGAGCCCTCCGATCGCCAAACCCAACACCAGGCCGTGCACCCCGTTCACGAGGGACTCAGGGCCGGCCCACAGATTCCACAGCAGGCCCAGGCCACCTCCCCCCAGCGCCCCACCCACGACACCCGCCAAGTAGCCTTCCCACGTCTTCTTCGGGCTCAATCGAGGTGACATTCGATGCCGGCCGATGGCACGTCCTACGAAATACGCGGCCGTGTCGGCCAGCCACGTCGTGGGGAGGGCCAACAGGACCCACCACTTGCCATCCGGCAACTGTCGCAGCGAGATCAGATATGCCGCCAGCCACCCGACGTAGACGGTGCCAGTCAGCGTTATGGCGAAATCTGTCCCCGATCGCTCGGCCCCGAGTTCGTAATCCACCAAGTGCCAGGTCATCCCGATCAGACACAGCCCGGCCAGCAATGTCGGGGTGGAGTCAAAACCCGAAAGATGCCTGGCGGCAAGGAGCACCAACACTCCTGCGACCATCAGCGGCACGGCCGGCCTCAGCCTCTGGCCGCGGTAGAGCATGCCGAACTCGGCGACGGCAAAGCAGGCGACGAGCGCCACGGTCAGGGCGAAAGGCCAGCCCCCGACCGTGATCACCCAGAAGACCGGCGGAAGAACAAGCAGCGCAACAATTACCCGGTCACGCAGCATACGTCTTGGGACTCACGCTTAAATGGATTGGTATGTATCGTTGCGGAGAGACGGCTCCGGCAACGCCCTCGTTTTCGGCTAGCGATGCCCAACCGGAGCGCGCACTCGACCGAACCGCCGCTCCCGCCGCGCGTACTCGGTCAACGCCTGCAGGAGCTCTTGGCGGCCGAAATCGGGCCAGTATGTCTGAGGGAAGTACCATTCGGAATAGGCGGTTTGCCAGATCAGGAAA
>MGOM01000135.1:75813-82607 GCA_001797105.1 Chloroflexi bacterium RBG_19FT_COMBO_62_14 | reverse complement strand
TTCCAGGCTATGTTGAGCACAAGCTTCTGGTTATGGTGGGTCAGATCGATCGCCTGGCGAACCTTGTCCTGTAGCGAAGGGCCAAGTCCTTCCAATTGGCCGAGGTGCCTGAGCTGGACTCCGTTTTCATGGAGTTCGTAGAGCTGCTGATCGATGACGTCTTCGAGGATGTTGATCAGGCCGCGGACTTCATCCGGCGGGCGCTCCCAGTTTTCGGTCGAGAAAGCGTAGATGGTCAGGTACTTGACGCCGAATTCGACACAGGCCTCCAAGACGCGCCGCAGGTTGTCCACCCCGGCACGGTGACCTGCTAGACGTGGCAGGCCCCGGGCGCGCGCCCAACGACCGTTCCCGTCCATGATGATCGCTACATGGGCCGGTATCTTGTCCGGGATTCTATCGTCCCCAGGCTTCCCTTTCATACAAACCACCGGCTCCCGTCAACCCATCCCGCTCAGGTTGCACCCCGTCCAGGCGTCAAACCGCTAGACCTCGAGGACCTCGGCCTCCTTCCGCTGGCCGGTCTCGTTGATCGATTCAATGTGGCGATCGGTGGTCTTCTGAAGCTCAGCTTCGCCGCGCTTGAGTTCGTCCTCGGAGATATCCTTGTCGCGTTCGAATTCCCGCAGCGTGTTCTGGATGTCCCGGCGGACATTGCGCACGGCCACCCGGGCATCTTCACAACGGCTTCGCACCAGACGGACCAACTCGAGCCGACGTTCCTCCGTCAGGGCCGGGATATTGAGACGGATGATCTTGCCGTCGTTGTTCGGGGTGAGCCCCAGATCAGAAGCTTGAATCGTACGGGCGATTTCCTTCAGCGTTGACGCGTCGAACGGGCGTATTGTCAGCAGACGGGGCTCAGGCGCCGAGATCGTCGCCAGCTGCATCAAGGGCGTCGGGGTGCCGTAGTAGTCGACCGCAAGACGCTCTACCAGCGCCGGTGACGCGCGACCCGTACGAATGGATGCCAGGTCTTCCTCGAGCGACCGCACGGCCCCCTTCATGCGTGATTCAGCCTCGGCGAGCGCTTCGTTGACCATGCGGAGGCTCCTCAGGCAGAAGTGGACTTGGTCCAACCCCCATATAAGGATAGCGCAAAACCGGGAAAATGCGTAGCCGCCGCCCCACGCACGACTGAGGGGTCTAACCGCTGATCCTTGTTCCCACCTGTCGTCCCAACACGGCGTTCACCAGGCCGTTCTCGATCCACATGTCAAGTACCACAATCGGGAGATTGTTGTCCATGCACAGCGAGATGGCCGTGCTGTCCATCACTTGCAGGCGCCGATTGAGCGCGTCGATGTAGCTTAACCTGTCGAATCGCCGGGCCTTGGGGTTAACCTGGGGATCCGACTCGTAGACACCATCGACCTTGGTCGCTTTGATGACGATATCGGCGTTGATCTCCATCGCCCGCAATGCAGCAGCCGTATCGGTGGAGAAGTACGGGTTCCCCGTCCCGCCCCCCAGAATAACGACGCGCCCCTTCTCGAGGTGGCGGATCGCACGCCGGCGGATGTAAGGCTCAGCCACGGCTCGCATTTCAATGGCCGACATGACTCGGGTCACGATGCCGGTACGCTCCAGGGCGTCCATCAGGGCCATCGAGTTCATGATCGTCCCCAGCATGCCCATGTAGTCGGCCGTGGCCCGCTCCATCCCGCGAGCCATCCCTTCCCGCCCCCGCCACAGGTTGCCGGCGCCGATGACGATCGCCACCTGGACGCCGAGATCCATGACCCGTTTGACGTTGCCCGTCACCGCCTCGGCGCGCAGTGGGTCGATGCCGAAGCCCTCCGGGCCGGCCAGGGCCTCACCTCCCAGCTTGAGCAGAATGCGACGGTAGGCGGGTTGGTCTCCGGCGAGCTCCGCGTGCATGCTGCTTTCCCTCCCATGAAGCCAATCGGGCCAACCCAGAAGGTCGGCCCGACTCACTCAATCCATTTCTTCTCCGACGCTCCAACGCTCAAATCGCCGGACGCCGATGTTCTCGCCGGTCTTGGCGATCATCTCCTGCAAGACTTCTGAGACCGTTCGGTCTTCGTCCCGGATATAGCCCTGGTCGAGCAGGCAGTTTTCCGCGAAGTACTTCTCCAGGCGTCCTTCGACGATGCGCTCGATGATCGCTTCCGGCTTGCCTTCTTCGGCTGCCTGCTTCTGAGCGGATCGGCGTTCTTCGTCAATCACCCCTTCTGGCACGTCGTCTCGCCGGATCCACCGAGGTGAGGTGGCGGCGATTTGCAGGGCGATCTCATGGGCGAAGGTGCGGAATTCCATGGTGCGGGCGACAAAATCCGTCTCGCAGTTGACCTCGACCATCACCCCCACTCGACCTTCGCCGTGGCTATACAGGTCGAGGACACCATTGTGCGTTTCGCGGTCGGCGCGTTTGGCTGCGGCGGCCAGACCCTTTTCCTGGAGCAGAGCAGTCGCAGCTTCGAGATTCCCCTGAGTCGCTTCGAGGGCAGTCCGGCAGTCAAGGATGCCGGCTCCTGTCGCCTCACGCAGCTCCTTGATCATGGAAGCCGGGATGCTCATTCCACTTCCTCGTCGTCGAGATCGACGTCGGGCACCACCTCTTCGTCGGCCGTCTCAACCACGCCTGCGATGTCGACCTCCGGTTCATCTGAATCGACCACAACCGGGGCAACCCGGCCTTCTTCGCCGAAGGCCCCGCTTTGAAGCTTGGCCAGCGTCGCCTCGCCCAGCAATTCCTCATCACTCAGATCGAGGCCGGCGGCCACCTGGCGTTCCGCCCCAGGTTCGACCTCTTCCTCGACTTCTTCCTTGCGCAGCGCTTTGCCCTCCAGGACGGCATCGGCGATCTTCGCTGTCAGTAGCTTGATCGCCCGAATGGCATCATCGTTGGAGGGGATGACGTAGTCGACGCCCCGAGGATCACAGTTGGTGTCAACCAGAGCAATCACGCCGATACCGAGGAGATTGGCCTCGTGAATGGCGGTCTCCTCTCGCTTGACGTCGACGACGAACAGCAGCCCCGGAAGCGCGCGCATGCTGCGGATCCCGCCCAGACGTTCTTGGAGTCGCTCAATCTTGCGTTCCTGGATGAGCGATTCCTTCTTCGTCAGATGTTCGCTCTGACCGCCCTCCCGGCGTTTCTCCAGCAGATCTAGCTCGTCGATCCGGCTACGAATCGTCCGCCAGTTGGTCAGTGTCCCGCCGAGCCAGCGCGAATTGACGTACGGCATCCCACACCGGGCCGCCTCGGTTTGGATCGTCTCCTGAGCCTGGCGCTTCGTTCCGACGAAGAGCAAGGTCCCACCGGAGGCGACCTGATCCCGGATCAGGGCGTAGCCCGTCTCGAGTGACTCGAGCGTTTGTTGGAGGTCAATGATGTGGATCCCGTTGCGTTCGGTGAAGATGAACGGCTTCATGCGGGGGTTCCACTTGCGGGTACGATGCCCAAAGTGGACGCCGGTTTCGAGAAGAGCCTTCATGCTGATGACAGCCATCGTCGTGAACCCTCCTGTGCGTTTTTGCCTCCGCCTTCCTCATCCCTGCCTGGAACCGGGCGTGGACCCGGCACGCCCAGGCAAGTCCGAAGGCGTGAGAGATTTCCCCTATTACGGGGATGGCCCTGTTTGGGCACGATTCTCCCGCCAGGCCACGCATCTCTGGCGGGAGTCCCAACAGTATAACATGCCGGTATGGCCTCGTCAAAGGTCTCCCCAAGTTCGCCATGAGAGACAGGGGGCATTCGGGGCAGCCCAGGGCTGCTGAGTGCTGAAGGATCTCGGCCCGGGCTTCGGAATCCCGGTGTCAAGAACTGCGCAGGTCAGCCTCAGCCCGCTTGGCTTCGACCCGCTTCATGAATCGGTCTACGTCGATCACCGCCCGCCGGTGTTCGGCTTCCCCGATCAGCTCATGCTTGTCCCACACTTGGGCTTTGAAGACGATCACCGGGGGCTCGACCGACACCACCTCCGCCCGCACCCTGACGGTTCCACCGACCGGCGTCGGCGCGAGATGGCGGATCTGGATGGCCACACCAACTGTCGATTGTCCTGTAGGGAGCCGTGCCTGGACCATCTCCTGACACGTTCGCTCGACCAGAGCCACCATCGCCGGGGTAGCGTACACGCGCAGAGTCCCGCTGCCGAAGTGCGAAGCGCTGAGGGCCGTGGTTACCTCCTGGCTGGCCTCGCTTACCAGCCCCGGCTCGATCCCCAGCGGGATCACGTCGGCGCAACCCCGGCGGTCTGAGGGCCGAATGAGTCTTCGGCCTGCAGAGCGACGGCTACCGCCACGGCATGTTCATGGGTGTGACTCAGACTGACCGCCCAGGAGACCAAGCCAAGCCATTCCGCCCGTTGCTGAGCACGGCCATGCAGGCGCAGCACCGGTCGACGCTGCGGTCCGTTGATGATCTCAATCTCACGCCAGCCCACGTCACCGATACCCGTGCCCAGGGCTTTGGCCACGGCCTCCTTGGCAGCAAAGCGTGCCGCCAGGGCGGGCGTGCGCCCACCCGAGTCGATCAGTTCCTGGGGGGTAAAGAAGCGATTGAAGAAACGCGCCCCATGTCGGAGAATGGCCCGGTCGATGCGATCGATTTCAATGATATCGACTCCGGAGCGAACCATCCTAGGCGGGTGCTCCTTCAGGGCCGGCGATGGCGATCGCCAGCCGATCAGGGTCGATGAAGCGGCGAGCGGCTTCGAGGATCTCTTCGCGGGTGATCCCGGCGATCAACCCGGGATACTGCTGGTAGTAATCCAGCCCGAGGCCGTAGCGCTCGATGTTCACCAGCGCGCCGGCAACACCCTCATTCGACTCGAGTTGCAGCGGCAGCCGCCCGATGAAGTTCGCCTGATTGTCGCCCAGCTCCTCCGGTGTCACAGGCTCATCCACAAACCGTTTGAGCTCCAACAACGTTAGATCGATCGCCTGCTCGGCGTTGGCCGGATTAACCCCGGCGATCACCTGCCACGGGCCCGGCCCGGGTCCGCCGGCCAGCGAACTGTACGCGTAGTAAGCCAGACCTGCGTCTTCGCGTACGGCATCTCCGATCCGGCCGAATAACCCGAAGCGGCCCAGGATGTTGTTGCCGAGGGCCGCCGGAAGAAAGGCCGGATCGAAGCGACTTGGACCGGGAGTCCCCAGGACGATATCGGACTGGCTCTTGCCGTCAAGCCGGACCCGACCCCGGATGGTCTCGGCCGGGGGTGCCATCGACGGGATTTCCGGGCGTGGCGTTCGCGGTCCGCCGCTCCAGCTCCCCAGGTGGCTTTCGACGGCATGGATTGCCGCTTCCGCATCCACAGCTCCGACCACAGCCACAACCGTCCCTCGAGGGCCATAATATCGGCGATGGAATGCACGCAGCCCGCCGGCCTTCAGCTGTCCGACGGTCTCGCGATAGCCGTCCGATGGGAAGCGATACGGGTGCCCGGCGTAAGCAAGTTCGTCGAAGGTCAATTGCGCGATGGATCCGGTGTCCTGGTCCCGCATCGTCAGCCCGGTGAGCTTCTCAGACCGCAGCCGATCGACCTGGTCCTTTGGAAATGACGGATAGCGGAGCACATCCTCCAGGATCGACAGCAGGACATTCAGGTCTTCCGCCAGGGCTTTTCCCCTGAAGGACGTCGACGAGGTGCCCGCCCCAAACCCCAGGCTGGCTCCGATGGACTCAATCGATTCATAGATCTGATCGAACGATCGGCTTGGGGTTCCGCGCATCAGCGCCGAAGCGGTGATGTCCGCCAGACCCGCCTGGCCGACCGGGTCGTCGATCGCCCCGGCACGCAGGAACCCGGAGATGACCACCGAGGGGCTGGAGAAGTTCTGGCGGGCGAGGACCACCAGGCCGTTCTTGAGCGCCCGTCGGCGGATCGTCTCGGGTCCGGGAAAGGAGCGAACGTCCAACGACGGCAACCCAGGTTTGACTTTAGCCACGCTGTGCCCCGTTCTTCGGCCGGTAGATCCCGACGACGCGGTTCGAGGCGACCAGGTACTTCTGCGCGATGCTGAGAACGTCGACGGCCGTGACCGCCGACAGCCGATCCAGGTACGTTTCGAACCACGCATAGTCGGCGAACATCTCGCTGTAGCCCATCCAGAACGCCTGGTTGGTGATGCTCTCGCTCCCGTAAGCGAACAACGCCCGCGCCTGCTTGATGGCTTTCTCCACTTCGTCTACAGTCAAGGCCTCGTTCACGACTCGATCGAGTTCCCAGTCCAGCACGGCCAGGGCTTCTTCGGCCGTTCGGTCCGGCCTGACGGTGATTTCGATCGAGTACAGGTGAGGGTCGATCGTCGCTGAGAGCTGCCCTTGCACCGAGGCGGCGATATCTCCAGCGACCAGTGACCGGTAAAGACGGGAGGTCTTGTTGGGAATACCTGACCCGAACATGTTCAGATTCGAGGCCCCTGCCAGTACGCTGTCCAGCACTGCCAGAGCGAAGAAGTCGGGGTCATTCGCCTTCGGGGCGTGATAGGCAACCTCCAGATGGGTCGTCTCTTCCACGCCTTCGACGGTTACGCGCTTCTCGCCGCGCTGGGCAGGTTCGGGGCGCACTTGCGGCTCGGGTCGCTCTACTCCGGGGATGTCCTTGAAGAGCGCTCGAATGTTCTCCAGCATCGGCCGGGTGCGGAAATCTCCGGCGACCGCCAGCACGGCATTTGCCGGCGTGTAGAAACGCCGGTAGTGCTGATACAGGTCTTCACGCGTCATCCGTTCCAAGTCCGCCATGTCGCCGATGACTTCATGGTGGTATGGATGGACGCGAAACGCCGCCGCCTGGATCTCTTCGGCCAAACGAAACGTCGGC
>MGOM01000135.1:64932-75799 GCA_001797105.1 Chloroflexi bacterium RBG_19FT_COMBO_62_14 | reverse complement strand
CTGCCTCTCCGAGATGATCACGGTCCGCTCCGAGTCAACCTCGGCTTCCTCAAACAGGCTGCTCATCATTCGATCGGCTTCAAGCCTGAGGCCCAAATCGATCTTGTCGGCGGGCATCGTCTCGAAATACGCCGTCCAATCGACCCACGTCATGGCGTTCCAGATTCCACCGTCGCGCGAAATGGCCCGGTCGAGAACGCCGGCAGGGAAGTCCGGGGTGCCTTTGAATTGCATGTGTTCGACCCAGTGGGAGACGCCGGTCGTTCCCTGCCTTTCGTTGCGCGAACCGACGCGATACCAGATCCAGCTGCTGATCAAGGGCGCGGTGTGGATCTCCTTCAGCCGCACCTCAAGTCCGTTGCGCAGCCGGGTCTTGGTGATGGAGCCGCCGTTTTGGCTCATGAGCTCTGCCTTCTCGCGGCGCGCTCCGCCTCGGCCTGTTCAACGGGTTTGCCATCGGCGCCATAGCCGCGCCCCATCCCTCGATATCGGAATCCAAGCCGTTTCATCTCGGCCGGATCGTAGATGTTCCGGCCATCTACGACGACCGGGCTTCGCATGGCGTTCTGAAGCCGCATGAGATCGAGTTGCTTGAACTCATTCCACTCCGTGCAGATGACGACCGCATCACATCCCGTGGCCATGGAATACGGATCCTCGGCCATCTCGAGTTCGGGCATCAGTCCGGCGGCGCGCTCCATGCAAACCGGGTCGTAGGCCCGTACTCTGGCCCCAGCATCGACCAGCCATCGCCCGATGTCGAGGGCCGGCGCCTCACGCAAATCATCCGTGTTGGGTTTGAAGGCCAACCCGAGGATACCCACCGTTTTGCCCGAGAGTTCACCGACGAGTTCTATGAGCTTCTCCACCAGCTGACGCCGGCGGTCGCTGTTGATGTCCATCACTGCCTGGAGCAGTTGCGGGTGACGTCCCTGGTCGGCCGCCATGTAGGCTAACGCCTTGACGTCCTTCGGAAAACACGATCCTCCGTACCCTAACCCGGCTTCCAGGAAATGTTGCCCGATCCGAGGGTCATAGCCCATCCCGGTGGCGACTTCCTTGATGTCGGCTCCAAGCGCTTCACAGATGTTGGCGATTTCGTTGATGAAGGAGATCTTGGTGGCCAGAAAGGCGTTCGAGGCGTACTTGATCATTTCGGCCGTTCGCAGGTCGGTGATCACAATCCGCGAGCGCAAGGCCAGGTGGAGCTGGGCCACCTTCTCGGCCGCCTCCGGATCGAGCGAGCCGACAACGGTCCGGGCCGGGTTCATGAAATCGACGATCGCCGATCCCTCACGCAGAAACTCGGGGCAAGAGACGACGGAGAACGGGATCGGCTTGGGTTGGCGTGCCCGCACGATGTCGGCCACCCAGTCCCCGGTGCCAACCGGGACGGTGGACTTGTTCACGATGATCAAGGGCGTGGTCATAACGTCGGCGATCGCTTCGGCGGCCTCCCGGACATGCTTCAGGTCCGCTTCGCCGTCAACGCCGGAAGGCGTTCCGACGGCGATGAAGGCGAACTCAGCCTGGTGGATCGCCTCGGCGTAGGAGGAGGTGAAACTCAGGCGTCCAGCATCGACATTGCGCGCGACCAACTCTTCCAGTCCAGGTTCGTAGATCGGCATTTCGCCGCGCTTCAGACCGGCTATCCGCTCATCGTCGATGTCGAGTGCAACGACTTTGTTCCCTAAATCCGCAAAACCCGCCCCAGTCACAAGGCCGACATAACCCACCCCGACGACTGCAATATCCTTCACGTCGCCTCTCCTTGGCTCACTTGGTTGGCGGAGTCTCGCATGCGGGGGCCTTCTCGATGGGCAACGGGCGACCCCTGCCGGCGCCTGTGCTTCATGACGCTCAACTGGAATCGCACGCCACCCGAGAGGACTGCCGGGAAATCATACCATGGCCTGCACTAGTCAGGACACCGCCTGGGGGCCTCCGGCGGTCCAGACAGTCTCGGGCATCACAAACCCCGTATATGGCCCTGGCAGGCCCGGCATCGTGGTCCTGAAGTGGTCCAATTCGGGCTGAATCTCCCCCTTGGGTAGGATCATCATCCATGGCCGGTCGTTCGTCGAAGGTCATACCCCCCGGGTGACAGTACTCACTTGTCGCTCATCATGGGGCTAGCGTAGACTCGAACTGAAGTCGATAACTCCTATCGTGAAGGGTGGAGTATTAGCCCGCTGAGGAGGAGAGGATGCAGATCACACGGCAGGCAGACTACGCCGTCCGGGCGGTGCTCTACCTAGCCCGGATGGTAGACGGGAGCCGAGCACCGACAAGCCAGATCGCCCAGGAACAGCGAATCCCGCCTTCCTTCTTGGCGAAGATCATCTCCCAGCTGTCCGTTGCCGGGATGGTCCAGACTTCGCGAGGAGCTCGGGGGGGCGTGACCTTGGCCCGTGAGCCGGAGAAGATCACGCTGCTGGATGTGGTTGAGGCGATCGATGGCCCGATCCTGCTAAACGAGTGCGTCGGCGATCCATCGAGTTGCACCTTTGGCGACGATTGTCCGGTCCACTCGGTCTGGTGCGAGGCTCAGGCCCAGCTTGTCAGGCAGCTCGCCGGCACCAGTTTTGCCTCACTCGGCAAGGCCACGAACGGATCCGGCGCTTCGGTGCCGGTCGCACTCTAGGCCTTCCAGGGACCTGCGACTATTTCGACCCCGCCGGCCGCAAGGCACGGCGGGGTTGCCGTTTCTCCAACTTTCTGGCAAAGTAGACCCCTAGATGGTGATGTCGCAATGAACCGCGGCCTGGCCGTCCCGCGTGGATGGGTCTTCGTTCTGAGGACCGGCGAATACGTCATTGACTGGGGAGATGGTCGCGTCCAGGATCTTCTCTCCGGGGAGTTCCAGAAATTCACCGAAAGTCAATATGGCCGCGCGATCAGCGACTCCGATCTGGCCAGCCTGAAAAACAACGGTAGAGTCGAGAGCTACGACTCGACCACTGTGTACCTGCGCCCTCTTCCCGAACCTCCCTTACGCACAATCGAGTAAGCCAGTCACTCCCGGGGGGAGGTCCGAGCGCTTTCGCGGGCAGGGCCGAGCCTGGGCTCGGTCCTCGCCCAACGGGATTCGGCTTTCCATCGTGGCCGATACAGGGCAATGATGAGGAGGAGCCGTGGAAGTCAGACAAGCACTCGGTACTCACCGCGCAGTCCGCGAGTTTGCGGCGAAACCCCTCCCGGATGACGCTGTCCGTTTCATCCTCGATGCCGGGCGCAGAGCGCAATCGGCCAAGAACACCCAGCCCTGGGAGTTCATCGTGATCCGGGATCGAGAGACACTGAGGCGGCTCTCACATACCGGTACGTACGCCGGTCACCTTTCCGGCGCCGCCCTCGGCGTGGCGATCCTGACGCTGGATCCTTCCCGCCGCTGGTCGATCTTGTTCGACGCCGGTCAGGCCGCGGCCCAGATGCAAATCGCCGCCTGGTCGATCGGAATCGGCTCGTGCCCGGCGACGATCTACCAACCCGAGGAAGCCCGCCAGGTCCTGGGGTTCCCGCAGGATCTGGCGCTCAACGTCATCCTTTCGTTCGGCTTCCCCACCGATCCGTCGGTTATCACCGACACTCTTCGACGCGGTGGACGGCGCCCCTTCGAAGAGACCGTCCATCTGGAACACTGGTGATCCATGCCGCCTCGAGAAGACTGCGTGCTACGGTCGATTCTCAGCCGTTGAGTCCCTTTCTCGGGTTTGGGCGGCCGCCTCGGTGGGCACTGGTTACACTGCCGGGAGGCTCATATGAATCCACCACGCACCGTTCGCGCACCCCGCGGGAGTCAACTCACATGTAAGTCTTGGCTGGCCGAGGCCGCCTTCCGGATGATCCAGAACAACCTCGACCCCGAGGTCGCCGAGCGTCCGGAGGACCTCGTCGTATACGGAGGACGCGGCCAGGCCGCCCGGGATTGGGCCTGCTTCGACGCCATCCTCGAGGCCCTGCGGGCCCTCGAGGACGATGAGACTTTGCTTGTGCAATCCGGCAAACCGGTGGCCGTCTTTCGAACCCACCCCGACGCACCTCGAGTCTTGATCGCCAACTCCAACCTCGTTCCACATTGGGCCACTCAGTCTCACTTCGATGAACTGGCAGCCAAAGGCCTGATGATGTACGGCCAGATGACAGCCGGGTCATGGATCTACATCGGGACTCAAGGCATCCTTCAGGGTACTTACGAGACGCTCGGCTCGCTAGCCCGTCTCCGAGGCTGGCCCTCACTCAAGGGGCGTTTGGTCCTTACAGCCGGCCTGGGAGGGATGGGCGGGGCACAACCCCTGGCGGTCACCATGAATGAGGGCGTCGGGATCATCGCCGAGGTCGATCCGGCACGCGCTCGTCGCCGACTCGAGACTGGGTACGTGGACATGGTGGTTGATGATGTCGAAGAGGCCATGACACTGGTTGAGGATGCCCTGAAGGACGGGAGGCCACTGTCCGTGGGACTAATCGGCAACGCCGGGGATGTCTACGCCGAGCTTGCCGCGCACGACGTGGTCCCCGATGTCGTGACAGACCAGACCCCCGCCCACGACATCATGATGTACGTCCCCCAGGGGGTTTCGGTCGATCAGGCTGCGGTCTTGCGGCGCGAGGACCCTCAGGCCTACGCGCAGAGATCGATGGAGTCGATGGCCCGGCATGTCGAGGCCATGTTGACCTTCCGCCAGCGCGGCGCGGAAGTGTTCGATTATGGGAATAACTTGCGCCAGCGCGCCTTCGACGCCGGCGTGCAACAGGCCTTCGAGTTCCCCGGTTTCGTGCCGGCCTACATCCGCCCGCTCTTCTGTGTGGGTAAAGGACCGTTCCGCTGGGTGGCGCTGTCCGGAGAGGCCGAAGACATCTACCGCACGGACCAGGCCGTAATGGAGCTCTTCCCGGAAGATGAACACCTTCGGCGTTGGCTCAAGCTCGCCCGCCGCCACGTGCAGTTTCAAGGATTGCCGGCACGCATTTGCTGGCTCGGCTATGGTGAGCGCGCTCGTGCCGGATTGGCGTTCAATCGAATGGTTGCCAGCGGGGAGCTTATGGCGCCGATCGTGATCGGCCGAGACCATCTAGACGCCGGCTCGGTGGCCTCACCCAATCGTGAAACCGAAGGGATGTTGGACGGTACGGACGCAGTAAGCGACTGGCCGATACTCAACGCCATGCTCAACGCTGTTGGCGGAGCCACGTGGGTGTCCTTCCACCACGGAGGCGGCGTGGGAATTGGTTACAGCCAGCATGCCGGGCAGGTGATCGTGGCCGATGGCACACCTGAAGCTGCCCGCCGTCTGGAACGAGTGCTCACCACCGATCCCGGGCTGGGGGTAGTGCGGCATGCGGATGCCGGTTACCCCGAAGCCATCGCCGCCGCACGACGCCACTCGATCCGGATGCCGATGCTCACATAGAACATGCTCCAAGCCAGGGCCAGCTCCGAGGACATTGAATCCGATCCGTAGGCTCGAATCTGTGATTTGAGCTTGAAGCCCTTGTCTTGTGTCTTGTGTCTTGTGTCTTGTGTCTTGCGTCCTGTGTCTTGCGTCTTATCTCCTCCAGCTCCCTCCGCCGGTGTAGAATCCGCCGATCATGTCCCCTCGACGCTCAAGCGGAATGCTTCTGACCGCATCGCTGGTGCTGATCGCCCTGCTGGTCGCCTTCGGCCCGCCCGAGCGTGTCCTGGGTGTGCACGTGCGCGTGGTCTACCTGCATGGCGCATGGGTCTGGACTGCCCTGGTCGGATTCGCCGCGGCCGCGACCACCGGCGCGGCCGGCCTCGTCCTTCGCCGAAGGCCCCTTCAATCGTGGTCGGAATCCCTGGGCCGGTCGGCGACCTTCTTTTGGGTCACCTATTTGCCTATCAGCCTGATCGCGATGCAATCGAACTGGAACGGCCTGTTCCTGGCAGAGCCCCGTTGGCGGCTCGGACTCAACTTCGCCGTGGCCGCAGTTCTCCTCCAGGTCGGCTTGGCCGTCCTGGCGCGGTCGGCCTGGGCGAGCGGCATGAACATCGCGTTCCTCGTGGCTCTTGTTTGGTCATTGGCGAATGCCCAGCAGGTGATGCACCCCTCGTCGCCGATCTTCAGCTCGCCTTCCCTGGTGATTCAAGGCTACTTCGTCGTCCTCTTTCTGTCATGCCTGCTTGCCGGGTGGCAGGCAACCCGCTGGCTGCATCCCTCATCCTCCTGACACATGCCATCTCTGCAGCCCCCCGCCGCACGAATGCGCTTCCAGCTTGGGGCTTTCACCTTCACCCGGACGGTTCTCAACACCGCCTTCCGAATGGTTTACCCGTTTCTGCCGGTGTTCGCCCGCGGCCTGGGTGTCGACCTCCCCACCATCGCTCTCGCTGTCACCGCCCGGTCGAGTGTCGGCTTGGCGAGCCCGATCCTCGGATCGATCGCCGATGCTCGCGGCCGCAAGGCGACTATGCTCCTGGGTCTCGTGCTCTTCTCCGTCGGCGCTTCACTGGTAGCCATATGGCCACTCTTTCCAGTCCTGGTAGTAAGCATGGTGCTGGCCACGCTGGGAAAAGTGCTCTTCGATCCGACAATGCAGGCCTACCTCGGAGAGCATATACACTATTCTCGGCGCGGTCTGGCGATCGCCGTGACCGAGTTCGGCTGGTCCGGCGCGTTCTTGCTTGGGGTCCCGCTCGCAGGCTGGGCTATCGCCGCCCGCGGATGGACGGCACCGTTCCCGTGGCTGGCCGCGCTCGGGTTGGGAGCTGCAGGACTACTGTGGGCGGTACTGCCGGCGGACGAGCACCCTCGTCGACCAAGTTCTTCGTGGGCGGGCGGACTGAACTTGATCCTTCGCAACCGTTCGGCCATGGCAGGATTGACTTTCGGGATCCTCGTTAGCCTGGCCAACGAGGTCGTGAACATCGTGTTTGGCGCATGGCTCGAGGGCGCATTCGGGTTAAAGGTACTGGCGCTGGGCGCCGCCTCCGCCGTGATCGGGGTAGCCGAATTGAGCGGCGAGGGCTTCGTCGCCGGTTTTGCCGACCGCCTGGGGAAGCGCAGGGCGGTCGCTTTGGGCACAGGCCTCAACGCGATTGCCTGTGTCGCCTTGCCTCACCTGGACGCCAACATCTTCACCGCCTTGGTGGGACTGTTTGGCTTCTTTATCACGTTTGAGTTCACTCTTGTAAGCGCCATACCGTTGATGACGGAACTCGCCCCGGGTGCGCGCGGCGCGCTCATGGGAAGCAACATCGCGGGCCAGTCCGCCGGCCGGGCGCTCGGCGCCCTCGTTGGCCCGGCCCTATTCGGGGCTGGACTTCTCGCCAACTCGACCGTAGCCGCCGGCCTGGACATCCTGGCGCTCTTCGTCCTCTTGCGGTTTGTGAGAGAGTGACGCCAAGCCTGAGGCGGAGGACATCAGGGGGATCACTCTCAATTGCTCGGACGGCCAAGGGGGAACCGCCCTGCACGGTACCCATGGTGTGTTTGTCGGTCTCGGCCCGTTTTGCGTATGACGGAGTAATCGGCATGAAGGAAGGATGAGGACCATGGACAGCCGGAAGACGGTTTCGCCCGCTCGCTCGACGGTCTCTCTTTCGGGTGAGGCAAGACAAACCATCGACATGCTCATTCATTCGTCCGCTCAGCTTCTCACCCTTGCTGGCGGGCCACAGCGCGGAAATACACTGGGCAATCTGGGGCTCCTCCCCGGCGGCGCCGTCGCCATTCACATGGGCAAGATTGTCGAGACTGGCCCCTCGACAGAGCTTCTGACTCGGTATACGGCAGCGGTGCAGATCGACGCTTCGGGGCGAGTAGTCATGCCGGGCTTCGTCGATCCACACACCCACTTCGTGTGGGTGGGAGATCGGGCTCAAGAGTTCGAACGTCGCCTGGCTGGCGCGAGCTATTTGGAGATCCTGGCCGCAGGCGGCGGCATCATGTCGACGGTCCGTCAGACGCGAGCTGCGGGAACGCCGATGATCGTCGACGAAAGTCGGCCACGCATGCTCCGCATGCTCCGCCACGGAACGACGACGGCCGAAGTCAAGACGGGGTATGGCCTTGAGCTCGACACCGAGCTCCGCATGCTGGAAGCCATCCTGATCCTGGCCGAGGATGAGGGCCCGACACTCGTCCCAACCTTCTTGGGGGCGCATGCCGTGCCGGCCGAGTTCTCCGGCCGGTCTGATGCTTACACGGATCTCGTTTTCCAAGAGATGCTGCCTCGCGTGAAAGAGTGGTGGATCGAGCAGGCCGCCTCCCGGCCACTCCCGTTTGTCGATGTCTTCTGCGAGGAGGGCGCGTTCAACCTTGATCAGAGTCGGCGGAGCCTGGAGCGCGCGGCAGAGTTGGGGTTTCCATTGAAGATCCACGCCGATGAATTTGCTGGCCTGGGGGGCACGCGTCTTGCGGTCGAGCTCGGCGCAGTTTCAGCCGATCATCTGGTTCACACACCGGCTGAGGACATCGCCGCGCTCGGAGGTTCGAACACCGTTGCCGTCGCCCTGCCGGCGACACCCTTCGGACTGGGGGAGTCAGCCTACACGCCGGGCCGGCAGATTCTCGAGGCCGGAGGCACGCTAGCCTTGGCCTCCGACTTGAACCCCGGCACCGCCTGGTGCGAGAGCATGCAGTTCATCATTGCCCTGGCCTGCCGGAGCATGCGGCTCACCCCTGCGGAAGCGATTGCGGCGGCGACGGTAAACGCCGCCGCCGCCGTCGGTTTGTCCGACCAGGTTGGAAGCCTCGAAGCGGGGAAGGCGGCTGACTTGATCGTGCTCGATGCCTCCGACTACCACCACCTGGGATACCGCTTTGGCACCAATCTTGTATCCCTGGTGGTCAAAGGCGGCAGGCAGGTCTCTGTCGCCGGAGGTTGAGGCTGCCGCATGGATATCCCCGACACGCACACGCTCCTCAACGGTCTGGTCCTTGTCGCCGGGGCACTGATCGCGTTGTTCGTGGCTAAGGCCGCGCTGCACTTGACGGCCAAGTTGGCTCGAATCGGGTGTGTCGCCGTCCTCGTCGTCACTGTGGTCGGCTACCTGGTCAGCCGGCTGGCCTAGCGCAGCCTGCGCCACACTTCCCCGACTAAGGCAGTCTCCGAGCACGAGGCTCAGCCGCCTCCGCCGGAATGCCGGACACGGCACGACCTCTCGCCGCGCCCGGCCCCTGTCCAGCGTAGCGATCCTCTTCAACCGACCGCTTGCTTACGACCGCCTTGCCTTTGGGATGATTACCCAGAGCAGCAGATAGATGAGCACTCCCGGGACCCCGCCCGGGATCGAGGCGATCAGGAAACCCAGTCGAAACCACCAGGGATTGATCCCGAAGAACTCGCCCAGGCCGCCACAAACGCCGGCGATCATCCCATCGGAACGTGACCTTCGAAGCCCCTTTGCATTCCCCTGCACCATCTTCGTCCTCCTGTGTCCAACTCCGGACGTTAGTATCCTACATCCGCAGCTCTAGACGTGACATCATCCTGACACTGATGCGATATAAGACACCTCCGCGGGCCTGCGCGTTGCAGGCGAGGCCAGTCACCACCAGGTCATCCCCAAGAGCGGCCCACCTCTGCGCCCTCAAGGAATCGGGCAACCCGCTGGCGCACCGTATTCGGACCGACCCCACAAGCGGGTTGCAGCGGACCTTTGAGAAATACAAAATCGGGGCGAGGCCGACCTGCAACCTCGCCCCAACAGGCAAGCCAGACGTGGTCTGGAGCGACTTAATACTCCGGCATCGGGGGCGGCGCCGGCTTGTCTCTTTCGGGGACGTCGGTGATGAGCGCTTCTGTGGTCAGGATCATCGCAGCGATCGAGGCGGCGTTCTCCAGGGCACCCTTGGTGACCTTAGCCGGATCGATGATGCCACCTTTGACCATGTCCACATACTCACCGCTGAGGACGTCAAAGCCGATATTCTTGTTCTTCTTCTCGGTCTGGGTCCGGCGCACGGTCTCCATGACGACTGCCCCGTCCTGCCCGGCGTTCTCCGCGATCTTGCGCATGGGGACTTCGAGCGCTCGCCGGACGACGTTGACTCCGACATTGGCGTCATCGTCATCCATATCCATGTCCTTGATCGAATCCCTGGCGTTGATCAAGGCCACCCCGCCGCCGGGGACGATGCCTTCCTCGACTGCGGCTCGGGTCGCCGACAGAGCATCCTCGACCCGATGCTTCTTCTCTTTGAGCTCGGTCTCCGTAGCGGCTCCGACGCGGATGACGGCCACACCGCCGGAGAGCTTCGCCAGGCGTTCCTGGAGCTTCTCCTTGTCATAATCGCTGGTCGACTTGTCGATTTCGACTTTGATCTCTTCGATCCGGCCCTTGATCTTGGGCGACTCACCCGCGCCTTCGACGATGGTCGTGTCCTCTTTGTTAGCCACGACCTTGCCGGCCCTACCCAGATCGTTCAGGGTGACCGTCTCGAGCTTGCGGCCGAGCTCCTCGGTGATCACGGTTCCGCCGGTAAGGATGGCGATATCTTGCAGCATCGCCTTGCGGCGGTCGCCGAAGCCGGGGGCTTTCACCGCCACGACATTGAGCATACCGCGCAGCTTGTTGAGGACCAACGTTGCCAGCGCCTCGCCGTCGATGTCTTCGGCAATGACAACCAGCTCTCGTTTGCCGATCTGGACCAGCTTCTCCAGGATCGGGACGATGTCCGTCGCAGCGGAGATCTTCTTGTCGTGGATCAATAGATAGGGCTCTGAGATGATCGCTTCCATGTGCTCGGGATCGGTGACGAAGTAAGCGGAAATATAGCCGCGATCGAATTGCATGCCTTCGACATACTCGGTCTCGAACTCGAGGCCCTTCGATTCCTCCACGGTGATCACGCCATCTTTGCCGACCTTGTCCATGACCTCGGCGATCAGCTCACCGATT
>MGOM01000135.1:63937-64848 GCA_001797105.1 Chloroflexi bacterium RBG_19FT_COMBO_62_14 | reverse complement strand
GAGATCTTCTTGGCGGCGGCCTCGATCCCTCGCTTGAGCATCATCGGGTTGGACCCGGCCGCCAGGTTCTTCAATCCCTCGGTGACCATGGCATGGGCCAGAACGGTCGACGTTGTCGTCCCGTCGCCGGCGATGTCGTTGGTCTTGGTCGCGGCTTCCTTGAGGAGCTGGGCGCCCATGTTCTCGTACGGGTCTTCCAGTTCGATTTCCTTGGCCACAGTCACACCGTCATGGGTGATGGTTGGGGAGCCGAACTTCCGATCCAATGCGACGTTCCGGCCTTTTGGCCCTAGCGTTGTGGCGACCGCCATGGCAAGCGTGTCTACTCCGCTCTTCAGACGCCGGCGCGCATCCTCGGAAAATGCAAGTTGCTTAGCAGCCATTTCTTCAACACTCCTGTGATTAGATTGTCAAGCCTTCGTGGTCGATCCGACCTCGATACGGGGAGCATCCATGTGCCGAGAGCATGCCTGGCTACTCGTCGATCACGGCCAGGATGTCACTCTCTCTCAGGATGAGGAGCTTGTCACCTTCGACCTTGATCTCCGTCCCGGCGTACTTGGCGAATAAGACCTTGTCGCCGACTGAGACGTCCATGGCGATCCGCTTGCCGTCTTCATCGCGTGCTCCCGGCCCGACGGCCACGATCTCGCCCTTCTGTGGCTTCTCCTTCGCCGTCTCGGGGAGCACGATCCCGCCCGGTGTCACTTCTTCTTGCTCCAAAGGCTTGACAACCAGACGATCGGACAGCGGTTTGAGCTTGAGAGACATTCGAACCTCCTGCATGATGGGAATGTAGGTCTGATCGGTGGATCCTGACGACATGGCGGCAAGTTAGCACTCGGGTCACGCGAGTGCTAACTCGCTCGGATAGTGTAACGGAGTAGCCGGAGTGTGTCAAGAGGTTTTGG
>MGOM01000135.1:52961-63867 GCA_001797105.1 Chloroflexi bacterium RBG_19FT_COMBO_62_14 | reverse complement strand
TCTCAGCCGGGAGGGCTAGGCAGGGGGGTTATCGCCGGCTCGGTCGGCCCCGCCGATAAACTGGGGAGGACGCCCGAGCAGATCGCCCGGTTTTCTTCCACGATGCCGCGGACGATCGGATCCTGACCGTATGTCCCCATCAGCGCCTGCGAGATCCTGTCCGCCCGGTCGCATTCCTTGCCCGCCGCAAGCGCCGAGTTGTAGGTGTAGTACACCTCGACACTTGCACTGTTCAGGGGAAGACTCCGGACCTCCTCACCGTGGGCCATCGACGCCGGATCTTCGGGGTCGCACAGATAGACCTTCACGTCGCACAAGAGCGCACTACTCTCCTCGGCGGTGCAACCATCGACGGCGCACTTGAGCACGCCCAGGGCGCTCTCGTAGTTGCGGGCCTTGTAGTAGATGATACCTAGGAACCCATAGATCTCGGCGTTTCCGGGGTCGATGGCCAGTGCGCTCAGGACGTTCCGGGCGGCGATGAAAAACTCGCCGTCTTGCAAGTAGGTCCTGCCGACGGCCATGTAGGGGGTCGGGTCCTCGATCCCGTTCTGTTCATTGATCCTGGCGGCGCGGTCGAAAGCCTCGAGGGAACGATCGATCAGAGACCCTCGCTCGGCCTGTGACACGGGGCTGCCTGCCAGCCGGCGGTAGTTCACGCCAATTCTCAGGTACAAGAAGGTCATGTTCGGATTGGCCTGAACGGCCTTCTCATACTCGGAGATCGCCTGGTTGTAGTAGCCATTTCCCTCCAGCACAGTCCCGTACACTCGATGGACATCCATGCTGTAGGGATCATCGCCGGAAATCTGCTCGGCCGCCGCCGAAGCGTTGTCGATCGCCTGCGAAAACTTCTGTTGATCGATGGACACTTCGGCGCTCAAGGCCTGCACCAGCAGGCTACCCGGATCAAGCAGGCTCGCCTGCTGGGCCGAGGTTTCGGCCTCAGACAGGTAATCCTGACGCAGCGACTGGTCGTCCGGCGCCGCCGCCGACGACCAGTCGTACACCAGGATTCGGATGGCATAGGCAATGGCGTCTTCCGGGTTCAATTCGACAGCCTTGTCGATCGAGGCCCTGGCGTCCGCCAGCCGCTGGCTGCGCTTCTCGAAGGTCGGTTGGAGCTCGCTGGAGTAGGTCTGGATCCGGGCCAACTCGGCCCACAGTCCCGAGTCGTCCGGGTTCAGACTGACGGCGGCCTGAAATGAGCCAATGGCATCCTCGAGATTTCCGGCAGCGAAGTAGGTCCGCCCCAATTCGGCGTAGGATTGGGCCGGCCGGGTCGAAGTAGGGGTCGGAAGGAAGAGCGGTTTCACCCGGCCGGCCTCGACCATCCGCGTCAATATCACGCCGCCCCCAATCAGCAAGACGTACACAGCCATTCGCCACATGTTCGATTTGCGGCTGCTGTCGCCAAAAGGCATCTGGTCGGCGGGGATTCTCACGCTGGCCTTTTTCTCAATCCCTGCGCATCGTCTGGAGCCGCCCTGGTGCCCGCACCAAGCCCTTCAGGCGGCGCCCCAGACCGATGCCTCGGGCTTCGCTGGCGGTTGCGGCCCCCAGTTCGCTGGGGCTACCCGCCGGTTTCGGGTTTGGGCGTCGCTGTCGGCTCGATTTCCCCACAGATCACCAAACCTTCGTACGAGTTGGCGACGGCAATTTCGTCATCCGAGGCCGACCGCAAGAGCGCTTCAAAGAGAGGGATCGCCTGGAGGCACTGATCGTTCTTGGCCAGGGCCAGACCATAGGTGTAGTAGAACTCGACAACACGCTCATCTCCCGGGTCCAACTGAAGACCTTGTACCCAATTGCCGTCCTCGAGCTGGCCTCCCTGGATCGCCAGACTGAGCTGGTCGACCGCCTGCTGGATATCGTTGTTCTTGTAGAACATCCGGCCTAGATTCCCCCGCAGGCGCGGGTTGGTGGGATCCTGCTCCACCGCGTTCGAGGCGTACTGACTGGCGATACCGTAGTCGCCAACACGCGCATAGGCCAGGACGATCCGACTCAACGGCTCCGTGCTGGCCGGGTTGAGCGCCGTGGCTTTAAGGTAGCTGGCGACCGCTTGATCCGTGTCGCCTTCTGCAAGATACATGTCACCCAACGAAATGTGTAACAGGGGGAGGTAGGGATTAATGCGGAGTGCGGTCTGGTAGGCCTCGATTGCCTCGGGGTAGTTGCCAGTCCTCTCCCAGACATACCCCATCGCCCGTTGACCCTCCAGAGTGTCCGGGTCGATGGACAGTGAGGCACGCGCTTCAGCAAGAGCCCCAGCGTAGTCGCCAGCGTCCATCAGGATCTCGGCATGGTAGGCCCGTGCCAAGGCCGAGTTGGAATCAAGGCTCAAGGATCGCTCGATCTCCGTCTCAGCTTCGAGCAGAAGCGCCCCCCGCTCTTGCTCGTCCTCGGCCTGCGACGCCTGAAAGTCCAGCGACCAGGCCAAGACGGCGCTGGCGAGCGCCGCATTCGGATCCACTAAGAGGGCGTTGCGCGCGTTCGTCTCAGCCTCGGCGAATTTGCCGGCGAAGACCTGAACTCGCGCCAGGGCAATGTAGGTGCTGGCCTGTTTGGGATCGACCTCGATCGCCCGCTGGTAGGCCTCTTCCGCCTGGGTGAGCTTGCCCGCTTGAGCCAGGCTTTCCGCTTCTAGGATGATCGTCGCCGGGTTTCGTGTTGGAGTCGGGGTCGGTACAAAGAGCGGGGGAACGGTCGGAACAATCACCCGTTCAACGTAAACTGCGCCGCCGATCAGGGCCAGCAAGAGCAGGATCCGCCAGGGGCTCGACCGCCGCCGCCGTGTCTTCTTGATTTGCCATTTGCTGCCGCTGAGATACATGAGTGAGTAGGTTCCCCGGCAGATACCGAGGCCAAACGAGGATATTACCATCCCGCGTGAGCGACCGTCAAGCTGAGCCTGGCTGTATCCATCTTTCGGGCGGTCCAACAAAGGCGGTTGAGGCCTGGCTTGGGAGGCTTGTCAGAACAACTTCGTGGCAGAGTGAGGTTGGAAGTCTGTTCGAGTGGAGCCCGTATGCCGAATCGGAGAGAGAGCACTTGGGTACGGTATAATCCGCCGCATGGCATCCGAAAGCCCATCCACGGAGGGGATCGAGCCGACGCGCCCGACTCCCTCCGCGAACGACCCCCCTCAAGAGGTCCCTGCTTCTCCAACCCAAGAACGATCGCGATTATGGAGAAGGATGCGTTGGTTCGTGTTGATCCTCCCGGCCGTGTTGATCATCGCCGCCGCAACCGGGTATTACGCCGGGGTGAACCAGCGCCAGGTCTCCCAGCGCCAGGCTGTCGCCCAGCAGGCCGATGAGCAATTCCAACTGGCTATTGAGGATCTCGCGGCTGAGCGGTACGAAACCGCGCGTCAGCGGCTCGAGTACGTCATCCGCCTTGACCCAAGTTACCCAGGAGCAGCCGACCGATTGGCCGAAGCGTTCCTTGTGCTTAACGCTCCCACACCTACGCCGGTTCCGGCCACGACCCCGACGCCGAACTTGGCTCCGGTCGAGGCGCTATTCGATCAGGCGAAGGCCGCTTACGAGGCCCAGGATTGGTCGACTGCGATCGATACGCTGCTCGCGCTGCGGGCTAAGGACCCTGCCTACCGCTCGGTCCAGGTCGACGGGCTGATGTATGGCTCCCTGCGCGAGCGCGGGCTCCACCTCATCCGCGTCGACTGGGACTTGGAGCAAGGACTGTATGACCTCGCGCGGGCCGAGAGCTTTGGTTGGTTGGACTCGGAAGCGATAAGCTGGCAGACCTCCGTCCGCCTCTATCTATCGTCCAACAGCAACATGGGTCTGAATTGGCCCCAGGCAACCTATGACTTTCTCGGATTGTGCCTGGCGGGTCTGTGGGATTCATGCGACAAGCTTTCGACGGCAGCCGATGCCTACGCCGATTATCTGGGTGAGACGGGCGGGGTCTGCGCCGCGTCTGAGCAGTACACGCTCTTCGAATTCCCTCGCGACATCCCGGCTCTCGCCCGTGTGTATGAGATGGGGGATGCCATGGTCGCCCGGTGCGTCGTCCTTTCGGCCCCTCCCCCCGGTCCACCTTCCACGGGCGAGCCCCTGCCGACGGCGACCGAAAGTCCAGGGGGCGAACCCACCCCGGGGAGCTGAGATTTGCCGATCTGGATCTTGCGGGCTGCCTATTGGCTCCACATGGCGGCGACGATCGTCTGGATCGGCGGCCTCTTCTTCCAGGCAGTGATTCTGGCTCCGGTCTTGTCCTCGGCTTCTTCCACGAGAGACGACCCTCGATTTCTCGAAGCGGTCCGTCGCCGTTTTGACCCACTGGCCTGGCTCGGGCTGGCTGTCCTCATTGTCACCGGTCTTACCCAGATGAGCTCCAACCCGAACTACTCCGGCCTGCTGGTAATCAGGAATCTGTGGTCGGTCGCGCTCCTCTCCAAGCACCTTGCGATTGGGTTGATGATCCTGGTGGCAAGCTATCAATCATGGGTTCTCTACCCCCAGATGAACCGCAGCTTGCTGGCTCAGGCGGCGGGAACGCATGTGGGAGCCGACCCGGGTCTCCTCAAGCGCCGCCAGGCCCGCACAATACGGTTAAACCTCTTCCTGGGTGTGATCGTGCTTGCCCTGACCGCCGTCGCGCGAACGGCCTGAAGGCAGCCGCGTCCTATTGAGCTGCGGCCGTCAGCATGGGCAATCACCCTTGCCTTCGAGTCCTTGGCTGATCATCGTCCAGCGCTTATGGGGCGGACTCTGGTTGTGAAAGATATGAGTCGTGTCATTTGATCTGTGAGACGGGATCGCGTTGATCGCGTCCCTTTACTCGGCATACATTCCAGTGGAGCGAGCGCACTCCACACGCCAGCATGGGATAACGACCCCCGCCACGGCGGTTGAGGTACAATGAGCCGCCCGGCCCGCGGCCGCACGGCACTCGATCCTGGGGTCCCCTTGTTTGACATCATTTTTCTCGGTACATCTGCCTCCGCCCCTTCCGTTCATCGCGGCCTTTCGGCCCAGGTCGTGAGTTTCCGCGACTACCGGTTCCTGATCGACTGCGGCGAGGGGACGCAGCGCCAGATCCTGCGTTCGGGCATCGGCTTCCGGCGCCTCAATCGCATCCTCATCACCCATGGGCATCTGGATCACATCCTAGGCTTGGCCGGGCTGCTCTCGACGTTCTCTCGCTGGGAAGCTATTGACCGATTGGAGATTTGGGCCGGCGCCTGGGCCATGGAGAGGATCAGAGATCTCCTCTTCGGAGTGGTCATGCGCGGCGCTCGACCTCCGATCGACATCGAGCTGATCGAGATCAAGAACGGCGTCCTTATCGAAGACGAGACGTTTCGCCTGTCCGCGTTCCCGGTGTCGCATCGCGGTCCGGACTGCCACGGCTTCGTCTTCGAGGAGTCGTCCCGACGACCCTTCCTCCCGGAGCGAGCCGAAGAGCTCGGGGTGCCTGCTGGACCGATCCGCAGAGACCTCGTCAGCGGATTGACGGTTACTTTACCCGGAGGCAAGGTTGTCTCTCCCGACGAGGTTTTAGGAGAACCGCGCCGAGGGTCAAGGCTCGTCCACGTGGGCGACTGCGGGCGTACGGAGGGCCTGATCGAGCGCTGTCAGGGGGCCGACGGACTGGTGATCGAAGCCACCTATCTGGAGGTCGAAGCGGATCTGGCGCGTGAGTTCGGTCATCTGACGGCCTTGCAGGCTGCAGAGTTGGCCCGTGACGCCGGAGTCGGCAAGCTCTTGCTCACCCACATTTCCCGGCGTTACCGCGAGCGCGAGGTATTCGAGGAAGCCAGCGCGGTCTTCCCCAATGTTAGCGTGGCTCGGGACTTCGACGTGTTCCAGATCCGGCGCCCGGACTGAGCCTCAGGCCCCTCCTAGCCTCAACCCGATCTGGAACCGGCCAGCCGTTTCGCCCCAGTTCCAAAGTCGTGTTGACCGGAGACGATCGATGGGGCTACAATCAATAGAACAGACGGACTGAGAGATGAGATGCCGATCTACGAGTATGTGTGCCTCGACTGCCATAAGCAGTTTAACGAGCTACGACCGATGAGTGACGCCGACGCGCCCATTGCATGCTTGGATTGCGAGGGCGAGCACACCTCGCGAACCATCTCGGTTTTCTTCGCCCAGAGCGGAGGGCGCGTCGTGGCCGGCGGAAGTTCGGGCTGTGCCAGCTGCGGCGGGGGTTCGTGCTCGACGTGTGGGGTCTGAGTTCCCCATTTACACCGGCATACAAGACACATGAAAAGCGGCGCCGGGATCCCGGCGCCGCTTCATGATTCCACACAGAACGAATTCGTCCCTGCCAGTGCGTGTCGGCCAGTCAGAGTGGCCCAGGCCAGGCCAGGCCAATCCACTCCGGGGAGCTACCTGAGGGTCGCTAATACGCCGTGGGCTCCCCCTCCGATCTCCGGGCCTCACCAGCGAACCCCAAAACCAGTGTAGGACCCGGTGGGGGTTTCCCATTCGATATCGACATTGTCCACCCTCGCGGCAGGTGGCCCGTGTTGACACCAATCGACCGCCTCTCGAACGGCCGTCTCGTCACCCTCGAACGTCGCTTCCACTCGCCCGTCGCCCAGGTTGCGCACCCACCCGCTGACATCGAGTTCGCGCGCTTTCCGTACCGTGTAATAGCGGAAGTTGACACCCTGGACTCGTCCCGAGATGGTTACGTGCGCTGCTGTGTCCGCCAACCTTGCGACCTCGATCTACAGCCATCCGCCTGGCGACAGCGCGTTCCCCTTCGGCCGCCGTCTCCTCGCACCGAACCGTCCTTGAGGCTGCTTCGGCTCCGTAGGCCAATCCCCCGCTCCCAGCCTGAACTTCGGATTTCTCCCTCGCGGTCAACTGATCCGTGAGGCGGCCCCCCACAGATGCCACCAGCTCATCCAGCTTGCCTGCCTCACTATTCCTCGCGTGCCTTCGGCCGGGATGGGCCGGTGAATGCACCCGCCAGTTCTTTAGCGCATCGCTACAGCCGCCGCTTGCAGCGTTTGGGCGAGCTTGTCCACCGAGGGTCCCATCAGATCGAAGAACGGCTTCGGGTACAGTCCGATCCAGAAGATGAACACCACCAACGGCAAGAGGGTGATAACTTCGCGCATGCGGATGTCTCTGAGACCTTTGTTCTCCTCATGGCCGACTGGGCCGAGGAACATCTTCTGGTACATCGTTAGCATATACACGGCCGCCAGGATGACCCCCAGGGCGGCGATGGCGGCAAACAGATATGTGCCCAGGACCTGCGAGCCGAAACTCCCAAGCAAAATCGTGAACTCCCCTACAAAACCGTTCAAACCGGGCAACGCCATGGAAGACAGGGTAACGATCAAGGCCAGCACGGCATAGACCGGCATGATTTTCCACAACCCGCCGAATTCGCTCATCTCACGGGTATGTCGCCGCTCGTAGATCATGCCGACGATGAGGAAGAGGGCACCCGTGCTCAGGCCGTGGTTGACCATTTGGAGCAGGCCGCCTTGGAGACCTTGGCCATTCAGGGCAAACAGGCCGAGCATGACGAAGCCCATGTGGCTCACCGAGGAAAAGGCGACCAGCTTCTTGATGTCGGTTTGGGCAAACGAGACGATCGCCCCGTAGATGATGCCGATGACCGCCACGGCCGCGATCCACGGTGCCAGCCGGATGGCCGCCTCGGGAAAGAGTGACAGGTTGAAGCGCAGGAAGCCGTAGCTCCCCATTTTCAGCAAGACCCCGGCCAGGATGACCGACCCGGCGGTCGGGGCCTCAACATGCGCGTCCGGGAGCCATGAGTGAAGAGGCCACATCGGGACTTTGATGGCGAAGGCGGCCGCGAACGCCAGGAACAGCCAAAGCTGGATATTTAGTGGGATATCGGTGTTGGCGATCAAACCCGGTAACGAGAAGGTGTGACCCGTTGTACCCAGCCAGAGGATCGCCAGCAGCATGAGGATCGAACCGGCCATGGTGTACAGGAAGAACTTGATGGCGGCATAGATCCTGCGCGGGCCTCCGTACAGGCCGATCAAGAAGTACATCGGCACCAGGCTGAATTCCCAGAAGATGTAGAACAGAAAGAGGTCCAAAGCCAGAAAGACACCGAGCATCCCGGTTTCCAGCAGGAGGAAGAAGATCATGAAGTTCTTCACTCCTTCCTCGACGGCGCTCCAGGTGGACAGGATGGAGATCGGGGTCAGCAACGCCGTGAGTAGCAGCAACAGGATGCTCAGCCCGTCTACGCCCAGCTGATAAGAAATCCGGAAACCGCCGACCTCGATCCAGGGAACGCGCACGACCATCTGCAGATCCGGGTTAGAGGCATCAAACCGAAACAGGACCAGGACCGCCAACCCGAGTGTCACGAGCGAGCTGACCATGGCTAACCAGCGGATGGCGTTTTTCTGCTCCTCTCGCACGAAGAGGATCGCAAGGGCTCCCACGACCGGGAAGAACACAACAAGCGTCAGAAGATCCATCAGCGGTCCTTTCCCATGCGGACCACCCGGGCGGCAGGCGCGAGGCGCGCCTCCCCAGGGGGTCACGGGTTAGCGATACTGCAAGATCATGTAGGCGAGGATCACCACTGCCCCGGCAAAGACGACAAAGGCGTAGTTGCGCACGTAGCCTGTCTGGGTCCGCCGCAAATTGGCGGAGAGCGCCTGGAGCGAGCGTCCCAGATTATTGGCAAGATCATCGATGATCTTCAAGTCAACGGCATTGGCCAGGAATTGTGAGAAGAGACGATAGCCTCCACCGATGAGCCCGCGATGCACCCATCGCTCCCAGATCTCGTTCCCGGCCTCAGCTTCACCCTCACCCAGCACCAGCAGGTTGCCCAAGCCGCGGTAGGGGCGAACAATCAAGAAGTCGTATAGTTCATCCACCCACCACTTGTGCTCCATGCCGACGAAGACCGGCCCGAGCAATCGGCGCAGTGGTTCGGATGCTTCGCTTCCCGTCGCTCGCCGGCCATACAGCCTCCAGGCAATCCCGATGGCCAACACTGCCACGACAGTTGAGATCCCCGAGATACTCAATTCGAACGGCGTCGTGTGCACATGCTCCAAAGTGTGCCCGAGCCACTCCGTCAGCGTGTGCACGCCGGGCAGGTTGAGGCCGCCGCCAAGGATCGCCAGGACAGCCAGGGCGATGAGCGGGATGGTCATCACCGGCGGGTTTTCGCGCGCATGGGCCGCGGCTTCACTTCGCGGCTCGCCGCCGAAAACCATCCAGACCTGGCGAAACATGTAGAACGCCGTCAAGAACCCCGCCAGGGCCAGCAGCAGGTAGAGGCCGAAGTGGGCGTGCATGGCGTCGGTCAGGATTTCGTCCTTGGAGAAAAAACCGGCCAGCGGAGGGATGCCGGAGATGGCCAGCGTTGCCACCAGATACACCCCGAACGTGACCTTCATCCGCGAACGCAGCCCACCCATGTTGCGCATGTCCTGCGGGTCGAATTCCTGGGCATGTCCCCCGCCGGCATGGCCTGCCACATGATGGTGCCCGTGTTCGATACCCTGGATGACCGAGCCGGCCGACAAGAAAAGCAGCGCCTTGAAGAAGGCATTGGTCAGCAGATGGAACATGCCGGCGACGTATGCGCCCATCCCGACGGCGGCGATCATGTAACCGAGCTGGCTTATGGTCGAGTAGGCCAGGACCTTCTTGATGTCGAATTGGGCGACGGCAATCGTCGCCGCGAACAGGGCCGTGACTGCTCCCACGACGGCTACTGTGTTGGCCGAAAACGGAGCCAGGGCGAATAGGACCGAGTTACGGGCAATCATGTAGATCCCGGCCGTGACCATCGTCGCCGCATGGATTAAGGCTGAAACCGGAGTAGGCCCCGCCATCGCGTCCGGAAGCCAGACGAAGAGCGGAAGTTGGGCGGATTTCCCCGCCGCGCCCAGCAACAGGAAAAGCGTGATGGCCGTGATCACACCCTGCAAGGCCGGGCCGGCCACCTCGGCCTTGCGGAATACTTCGTCAAACTGCAGCGTCCCGAAGGCCGTGTAGACCAGGAAGATCGCCAGCATGAATCCGAAATCGCCGATCCGATTGACGACAAAGGCCTTCTTACCGGCGACGGCATTCCCGATCCCGTCCTTGCCCTTCTCAAACCAGAAACCGATCAGCAGGTACGAGCACAGGCCCACCCCCTCCCAGCCGACGAACATCATCCCGTAGTTGTTCGCCGTGACCAAAACCATCATCGCCGCGACGAACAGGTTGAAGTAGACGAAGAAGCGGGTGAAGCGAGCAGGCTCACCCTGAAGCCGGACATCAGTGTGCATATAGCCGATGGCATAGACATGGATCAGCGTGCTCACCCCGGTGACCATGAGCATCATCGTCACCGAGAGCGTGTCGATCTTGAGCCCCCAGGGTATCGCCAGGTCGCCGACGGTGATCCAGTCTGCGACATGAATGGTCGCGCCCTCCAGTTGGCCTTGGAGTCCGACGAATTGCAGGACGGCGACACCGAACGCGGCCGCGACCGCCAGGCTGGCCAGCGCGCCGACGAAGCGCTCCCCCAGACGGCGCCCCACGCTCATGTTGATCAGCAAACCCAGAATGGGGAACAGGATCACCAGCGGGGCAAGAGCGAACAGGCTCTCGCCCTGGGCGACATCACTCAAGGACATACCGACCCTCCACGAGCATTCTCGATGGTTGACTCGCCGGCTGCATCCATAACATTGACCCCCAGCGGGGGATCGGATGCGATGTCCATGCCAAGACCTGTCTGAATTCCATCCGGACCATGAGTGTCGCCCATCCGTGAGAGCCAAATCACCATCGGACGCCGCGGCTCATCCGGTGCCGGTGCAAGGGTGAGGGAAAGCCTGCTCAGAGGCCGGAGGCGCGCCACTGCTGCCGGCCGCTCCCTTCCCACGCAGGCATGAGCCGGCATCATT
>MGOM01000135.1:52617-52890 GCA_001797105.1 Chloroflexi bacterium RBG_19FT_COMBO_62_14 | reverse complement strand
GAACTCACCCAGGCTGTCGAATTCGCAACGAGCGACGGGTCACTTGTCATGCGATCCCCAAGTGACGGGTTGTGAAATGGTGTCGGGCTTGGGTACTGTGTGGCTTGATTAAGTCCGTAAATTCTATCACAAGCCCGCAAAGCCGGTCAAATTGCGCCCATCGAGAGGGTGGATTGCGTTTCCGGCGGCAGAGGGGACTTGCAGCGTTTCCTCTCCCCGGAGGGGGAGGGGTAGGGGAGGGTGCGACCAACGCGATCAGCCACCCCTTCGCCC
>MGOM01000135.1:50679-52607 GCA_001797105.1 Chloroflexi bacterium RBG_19FT_COMBO_62_14 | reverse complement strand
GACCCCGTGCCCCCAAGTTGGAATGCGCCCCCTCGAGGCAGGGTGGACTCCTTGCGAGATGAGGCTCAACCCTGTTCTGCGTTCCAAGCTCCCGCAGGCCGACTGTGCCTGAGGCCTCGATAGTGTCAGATCCGTGCCATGCGAGGTCACCTTCGACGGCGCGTGTCCAGGTGATTCAAGGCAGGTGCGCGACGAACAGCGCAGGTGTCCTCTGCGACACGCCAATTCACGCTCTACGCGGGAATCAGCTCACCCGCCGCATGGATGCCGGTCGCCTTCGCGATCGTCGCAGGACTTCAGTGAGTCAGGAATAGGGGGGACAGTGCAGGCGTCAGGAGAGGTAATCCCGCAGATGACGGCTCCGGGTGGGGTGCCTGAGCTTTCGTAAGGCCTTGGCCTCAATCTGCCGGATGCGCTCGCGCGTCACATTGAAGTACTTGCCGACCTCTTCGAGGGTGTAGTCCTTCCCGTCGAGCAAGCCAAAGCGCATCTCCAGCACCTGGCGCTCCCGCTCCGTCAGTACAGCCAGGGCATTTTGCACCTGCTCCTTCAGCAGTTCGCGGGCAGCCGCGTCCACCGGCTCTGGCATGGTCTCATCTTCGATGAAGTCGCCCAGCTGGCTGGACTCTTCCGCTCCAACGGGCGTCTCAAGCGACATCGGCTCCTGAGCGATGCGAATGATCTTGCGGACTTTGGCGGCGGCCCTTCGCCACTTGCGGTCGAGGCTCGGTTCAAGGTGCTCCTCTTCAGCATGCGCCTTGAGGATCGCTGCGACTTCCTCAGGCTCAAGCATCTCCATCTCGAGGGCCAATTCTTCCGATGTTGGCTCCCGGCCGAGTTCCTGCAACAGACGCCTTTGGACACGCATCAGGCGGTTAATCGTCTCCACCATGTGGACGGGGATGCGGATCGTGCGCGCCTGGTCGGCGATCGCCCGACTGATGGCCTGGCGGATCCACCACGTCGCATAGGTACTGAATTTGTAGCCCTTGGCCGGATCGAACTTCTCTACAGCCCGCAGCAGACCGATGTTGCCCTCCTGGATCAAATCGAGGAAGGCGATGCCGCGACCCATGTATCGTTTAGCGACGCTCACGACGAGACGCAGGTTGGCCCGGATAAGTGCTGCTTGAGCCTCCTCTGCGCGCGCCTGAACGCTCCATGCTTCGGCCCGAAGGCGGTCGGGCTCAGGGATCCACCGCTGAAGTGTCCGGCGGGTCGGCAGCCCCTTCCCCTTGGCCAGTCGATCGGCGAGCCGGGCCTGCACCTCGGGGGGCATCAGATACAGATCGAGGAAGACCTCGAGGGCGTTGCGTGCGACTTGCTCCCACGCCGGATCGGAGCCCCACAGACCATTGTCCAACCAGGCGCGCAGGTAAGACGGCGAATCGCCATGCCAGGTCTGGGCCAGCTGACGCGCCTCCTCAAGTATCAGGTGCAAATCTGGTTCGGGCTGGCGCAGACGGCGCGCGTCCTCGATCAACCTCTTCCAGGCGGTGTGCATGTCATCGAGGATCGTCATGTGGACTGCAACCGCCTGCTCCTGCGCCTCCGGCCTTGCCGCCCTTCCCGCGTGTAGGACATCCAGCCGTCGGGTGGCCTGCATGCGCACCGCCAGGAGCAGTTCGTGATCTGAGCCGAGCAGTTCGACCCGACCGATTTCCTTGAGGTACAGCCGCACAGGATCGTTGGTGAGCTCGACCGTCAGTGGGATCTCTTCAACCCCAGCGTCTTCCTCGGCCGACTCCTGAGCAAGGTCGAATGCTTCGTCGAAGTCCGGTTCGACCTCAACTTGTTCCCCATCGATCACATCGACGGGATCCTCCGAGTCATCCTGTGAGTCTTCCTGCAGGTCCTCCTGCAGATCTTCCACCAGCTCCTCCGGGGGATCAGCCTCGCCGCGGCCGCGGTTGTTTGAGGCCGCCTTC
>MGOM01000135.1:47879-50626 GCA_001797105.1 Chloroflexi bacterium RBG_19FT_COMBO_62_14 | reverse complement strand
AACCCCTGCCCGACGGCTGGCACGTCCGCCGCCCCCAGGCGGCGGGCGAGAGCCCCTTCCAATCGCCGCTTCTGATCCCTCGCCTGGTTGACCCTCTCCAACAGGCCCTTGATGTTGGCCGCCAGCCCCTCTTGGCTGTGCTCTGCCTCTTCCTGGGCCGTCTGCACCTGCATCTGCAGCGTGGTCAGATTCGATTCTAGATTGCGCTTTCGCAGACGGAGGAAGTTGGACATTACTTCCTCGATCACATCGGGGCGATCGAACGACAGGTCAGCCACAGCTTGTTGCAGTACTTGTGCCAGCTCGGCCAGGGGCTCATCCAGGGATAGGATCACCTGGCGCGCCGGCTCCTCCTCGTCCTGGGCGAGCGCCGAACGAATTGCGTTGAAGATGACCTGGCGCTCCGTGCCGGTGAAATCTTCACCGGCTAACCGTCCCTCACTGAGAGACTGCAGCTGCCGGTCGATCCGGTATAGGAGCTCAGGGTCCGAGAGCAAGACGCCCATGCAGAAGCCCTCGAGTGGAGCAGCCGACGTCCTGGCCCCGACCCCGGCATCTTCGCCTTCATCCGCCGACATCCTGCCGGGCCGGCCGCGTCGCGAGCGCGCCGGCGTCGGTCGCCGCCCTTGCAGAGTGCGCTCATCGACCTTCAGTCGCCTCGCCAGATTCTGTCGATAGGCCTCTCGCTCAACCGGATCGGCCACGTCTTCGATCAGAGGCAGCATCTGACGGGCGATCTCGGCCTTGGCTTTGGGATCATCGATGTCGCGCTTGGCCGTCATGACGGCCAGGACGTAGTCAACTACCGTCAAGGCTCCCCCGATCAGGTTTTCCCACGCCTCCCTACCCGAGGCGACGACTTCATCGGGATCCTGACCGGCGGGAAGCGAGACAATCCGCAGATCGGCATCCAGGCGGCCCTCGTGGCGCACCAGGCCGCGGGCATCGAACACCGGATCCGCCTGGCGATCTAGCGCGCCGCGCGCCACACTCAGACCGCGCAGCGTGGCTGTGTCCCCAGCCGCGTCGGCATCGAGCGCCAGGATCATGTTGCGCGTGAAACGCTTCAACATCCGCAGCTGCTGTTCGGACAGCGCAGTCCCCATCGGGGAGACCACATTGGCGAACCCGGCCTGGTGCAGAGCGATGACATCCATATAACCCTCGACCAGGACAACACGATCGGCCGATCGAATCGCCTTGCGCGCCTTATCGAGGCCGTAGAGAAGCCCGCCCTTGTCGAAGAGGGCTGACTGAGGCGAGTTGAGGAACTTGGGCGAATCCTCCGGGTTGACCACTCGGGCGCCAAACCCCGCCATCCGTCCCTGTGGATCGCGAATGGGAAGCATGATGCGGTTGCGGAACCGGTCGAAGACGCCCCCACTCTCTCGTTCGGAGACGATCCCCGCCTGCAGCATTTCCTCGCGCGTGTAGCCCCTATCCCTCAAGTGGTTTGTGCACGCCTCCCACGCCGCCGCGGCATAACCGACCTCGAAGCTTTCGAGAGCCTCATCCGCCAGACCACGTTGTCGCAAGTAAGAGAGCACAGGCGCGCCGTCTGGAGTCTCGTTCAGATTGTGGCGGTAGAAGGTCACCGCCGCCTCAAGGAGCTCGCGCAGACGGGAGCTGGCCTCTTCCGCCGCCTCCTGTTGCGGGCTGCGCGGCTTGAGCTCGACCCCTGCGCGGACAGCCAGCTGCCGAAGGGTCTCGGGGAAGTCCCAGCCTTCTTTTTTCATCACGAACTTGAAGATGTCACCGCCTTCGTTGCAGGCCCCGAAGCAGCGCCAAGTACCACTGTCGGGAAAGACAACGAAGGCGGGTGTGCGCGTGTTCGGATGGAATGGGCAGAATCCGACGAAGTTCTTGCCCGACTTCCTCAGCTTCACCGACTCCCCGATCACCCCCACGATGTCGAGCCGGTCCTTGATGTCGTCAATCGGACCCATGCTGGATTAACACCTAAGTGCGACCAAGACGCGCGCCGGGATCTGGGATCACCAGAGACTTGCTCGGCCATCTCCATTCCGGCGCGGCTGCGTGCTTCTCCACCCTGGCCCACCGGAACCTGCTCAGTGGGCTGTGAGCCTGAGCCGCGCCGCAGACTCCCTTCAACCGCCCTCCCCCCGAGCCCGTCCCCCATCGCTGGCGGGAAAGGGGGGCGGATTATAGCCCGGCAACCTCCCCCCGGCAATGGCACCGTGCTCCCGGCCCCAGTCGAGGGATCTCCGACCTGGGTTCGGACGGCGTCACACCCCTCAACAGCCTTGGAGCGGGAACAACACCTAATACCCCTCGAGCCTGGAGAAGTCGCAAACCCCTTGTGCCATCGAAACGATCTGCTGCAGCAACGCCAGCCTGTTATGACGCAGCCCTGGATCTTCGGCCATCACCAGGACATCGTCGAAGAACTTGGTAATGGCCGGGATCATGGGTTGGAATGCAGTGAATAGATCATCGACTGACCCGGGAGACCGATCAACCCTGTGGGCATTCATCCATGCATCGTACAGGGCGGATTCGGCAGGCTCGACGAGCAGCTTCGCATTTGGGTTTCCGCTGTCCTTCTCACCCTTGGTGATCCGGTCACACCGAGCAAACGAGTGCAAGATCTCAGCCCAGTCTGGGAGAGAGACCCAGCGTTCAAGGGCTCTGACGGCCTTATACGCCCCGGCCGGATCACGACCCTGGGCTGCCAGCACGGCCTCGACGATGTCGTGCTTGTGATCGGACAGCAGCAACGCCTGCTC
>MGOM01000135.1:45084-47843 GCA_001797105.1 Chloroflexi bacterium RBG_19FT_COMBO_62_14 | reverse complement strand
AACCGGCAATCCGCCGGCCGCGGCCTCAAGCCCGCTCACAAGATCGAAGCGCAGCCCCTGCCCGGCCAACATCTGGACAAGTCCGATCGCCGTTCGGCGCAGGCCGAATGGATCGCGCGCGCCCGTCGGCTCCATGCCTACGGCAAACAGTCCAGCCAGGGTATCCAGCCGGTCGGCCACACCCACCACAAGCCCCGGGAGGCTCCCCGGGAGACGGTCCCCAGCAACGCGCGGCAGGTAGTGTTCAGCAATAGCCTCGGCGACCTCGCGCCGCTCTCCAGAACGGAGCGCGTACTCGCCTCCCATCTCACCCTGGAGCGATGTCATTTCGACGACCATTTTGGTCGCCAGATCCGCCTTGCACAGGTGCGCCGCCCGCAGCGCTACCTTGCGCTGGTCGGGCGAAAGACCGAACCGTGAGGACAAGGTCTTCGTCAACTTTTCGAGACGGCTAACCTTGTCCAACATGGATCCGAGCTCAGCCTGGAATGTAAGCATGCTGAGTTGGTTTAAATGATCTTCAAGGGTGTGTTCGAGGTCTTGCCGGACAAAGAACGCGGCATCGGCAAAGCGCGCTCGCAGCACATGCTCGTTTCCGTTTCTGACCGGCTCGAGCGATTTCTTTGCTCCGTTGCAGACAGCGATGAAATACGGCAGCAGACGACCCTCGTTGTCTTCAACCGGAAAGTAGCGTTGGTGCTTCTTCATCACCGCGATCAGGACTTGCCGCGGCAGCGACACATGTTCCTCTCCGAATGTGCCGCGCAAGGCGTAAGGTGCCTCAACCAGGTTGGTAACCTCGTCCACGAGCTCGGGGTCGTCGGCGACGGATCCGCTGACCTCCGCCGCCAGGGCGCGCACCTCTTCCAGAATGGCTGCCCTGCGAGCCCGGAGGTCGGGTTCGATGCCTTGCTCCTGCAGGGTTTTGAAATAGACCGTCGGACTGTCTACCGGCCAACACTCGGGCTCTACGAACCTCAGCCCGCGGGTCACCCGGTCCGAGCGAAGCCCGGCAAACTGGAAAGGTACGACGTGCTCACCTTGGAGGGCGAGCAACCACCGGATCGGCCGGGAGAAGAGCGTTCCTGATCCATCCCATCGCATGCCCCGGTCGAAGTGGAGCTTTGACAACCAGCGCGGCAGGAGCTCCGAGAGAACCAGGTCGGCCGGCAAGCCGGTCTGGTGTAGCTCGGCAAAGACGTAGCGCCCACCATCGAGATCACGTACCTCGAGGTCCTCCACCGCGAGGCCCTTGCTCCGGGCAAAGCCTCGTGCGGCCGCCGTTGGTTCTCCGGAAGAGTCGAAGGCCTTCTCGGCGGACGGGCCTCTCATGACCACCCGCTGCTCTTGCTGGGCCGAAGCCATGTTCTCGACCAGGACGACCAGACGGCGGGGCGTCCCCATGACCTGGATCGCCCCGTGCGCCAGCCGAGCCTCGACAAGGAGAGGCCCGATCCCCTCCCTGAGCTGAGTCAGAGCAGCCTCAATATCGGCGACCGGCATCTCTTCGGTGCCGATCTCGAGCAGAAATGGGGCCAGCTCCTGGGGAGCGGGGCGGGCCGCTTCTATCGGCGAGGGGACCTCGGAGGCGGTCGCCGGCTTGCGATTGAGCCATGGAAAGCCAAGGGCTTGGCGTTGTTCGAGGTAGGTTTCGGCGATGGCTCTCGAGAGCTCGCGCATCCGCCCGAACATCGCCGCCCGCTCTGTAACCCCGATTGCCCCGCGCGTGTCCATGACATTGAACAGGTGCGAGCACTTCAGCACGTAATCATGCGCTGGCAAGACCAGGCCGGCGCCCAGCGCCGCTCCGGCTTCGGCCTCATACTCGTCGAACACAAGACGGAGCCGCTCGACGTCGGCCGTCTCGAAATAGTAGCGGCTGTGTTCCTCTTCACCCTTGCGATTCAGATCGCCGTAGGTGAAGTCCTCCGTCCAGCGCACATCGGCGAAGCTGCCGACCTTCTGCAAGGCAATCAGGATCCGCTCCAGGCCGTAGGTGATCTCGACCGAGACCGGATCGAGGAGTTGGCCGCCGGCCTGCTGGAAGTAAGTGAACTGGGTGATCTCCTGCCCGTCGAGCCAGACCTCCCAGCCCAGGCCCCAGGCGCTGAGCGCCGGCGACTCCCAGTTGTCTTCCACGAAGCGCAGGTCATGTTCCTCCGGATCAATTCCGAGTGCTACGAGTGAACCAAGGAACAACTCCTGGGGATTTCCTGGATCCGGCTTGAGGATGACCTGGAACTGGTAGTGCTGGACCATTCGATTCGGGTTCTCGCCATATCGCCCGTCGTCGGGACGGATCGACGGCTCGACGTACGCCACCCGCCACGGCTCGGGACCAAGAACCCGCAAGAAGGTCCCCGGGTTCATCGTGCCCGCTCCGACCTGGGTGTAATACGGCTGCCACAAGACGCAGCCCTGGTCCGCCCAATAATGTTGAAGCGTCAGGATAGCGGATTGAAACGTTGGCGGCGGCTTCATGCCGGATTGTCTTCCCTCGGGAAGATTCAGGAGATCGACGGAAACACGGCCTTGTCTGAGAACCGAACTGCCCAGCGGCGGATTCGGGCCTTGGCCCGACGGCAACCCGTGCGGTTTGCTTCCAGCAAGAGGGTGTCCTTCATCACGCTCTTAGTTTGCGTGATTCGCTTCGGGGGCGCTGTACAACAGGCGCCGAACACGCCGGACGAACGCCGGCGAATTCAGCCTGCGCTCGAGAATGTAGGTGAGATAGTCCTCGAGCAATCGCTCTAGTTCTG
>MGOM01000135.1:36315-45045 GCA_001797105.1 Chloroflexi bacterium RBG_19FT_COMBO_62_14 | reverse complement strand
CAAACGTATTCCGTTGATAGTGGCGGAGCACCTTGAGGGTGCCAAGCGACATCGGTCGAGAATCGACCACCAACGACCCACACGCTGGGCACACTACTCCGCCGGCCGAGGCCGAGAAGTACTGATCCTCGGGGCGAATCTCCGTTCCACAATTGAGGCAGCGAAACAGCTCGGGCCGGTAGCCGACAAGGTCAAGTACACGCAGTTCGTAGAAGCGCGAAGCAACCGCAGGATCCGCACCGAGCGAGAGTCTCTCAAGGGTGTGGACCAGCAGTCGGTACAAGTCCTCATTCTCGGCCGCTTCGACAGTCACGCGGTCGAGGAGCTCGACAGCGTATGCCGCGTGCCCCATTCGGATGAGATCCGTCCGCAGACTAGGGTATACATCGATTGCTTCGGCCTGGGTTACGATATCGAGCTCGCGGCCGCGCGCCAGCAAGAGTTGCACCCGCGTGAATGGCTCGAGATGGCCAGCCTTGCGCGAGCGCGGCCGCCGAACGCCCTTGGCTACTACACGCAGCTTGCCCAGCTCGGGGGTGTAGACAGCAATCAATCTGTCTGCCTCCCCGAGGTCCTGTCGGCGTAAGACTACGGCTTCGGTTCGGTAGATCCGGGAAGGGGTGGGCACGGGGCGATTATACTCCACGGGCCCTGGCAGGCCGTCTCTCGGTCGGGCCGCATTCACAACTTCGCTCTCGCATGCATGCGATTGGGCCCGGTGTTAACGCAAGCCAAGGCTGTCCTGGCCAAACGCTTTCGGCAGGAGATCGTGCACGGTCGTTTCTGCGACCACCTGCCCGCCGGCATCGACGATCAGAACCAGTGTATCGAGCCCGAATTCGGCAAGAACCTGGCGGCAGGAACCACACGGCGTGCCGCCGTTCTGGGTCGCCACAGCCAGCGCCCGGAAGGTCCGCTGGCCGCTCGAAACGGCCCCGAAGACGGCGGAGCGCTCCGCGCAGATTCCGGCCGGGTAGGCAGCGTTCTCGATGTTGACCCCTTCAAAGACTTCCCCCGATTCAGTCAGCAGTGCCGCCCCGACGCGGTATTTCGAATACGGTGCATAGGCGCGCTCGCGCGCCTGGAGGGCGCGCTGAACAAGCTCAGTTCGTTGACGATCGGTGATCTCGGTCAACCGACTTCTCCGCCGTCGGCTCATCGAGCCGACGGGCTCGGACCTTCCGGATCCGCCGTCCGTGGACTTCTTCCACAATGAGATGCAGCGAGCCAGCCTCAATCACATCACCCGGGGTCGGCACGCGCCCCAGACGGCTGTAGATGAACCCGCCCAGCGTCTCGCTGGTGTCCTTGGGGAGGCTCGCCTCGGCGATCTGATTCACATCATCCAGATCGATCCCTCCGTTGAACATGAATTCACCCCCCTGGAGCTCCCGATAGGGGAGTTCCTCGGCAACGTCATACTCATCCCGGATTTCCCCGACGATCTCTTCGACGATGTCTTCGATCGTCACCAGTCCGGCCGTGCCGCCGTATTCATCGACGACGATCGCCATTTGCACCCGCCTGGCCTGCATCTCAGCCAGCAGATCGTCCACCCGTTTGGCCTCCGGGACAAAGTTGGCCGGCCTCACAATCTCGCGTATCGTTCGCGGGTTCTCGCCCTTACGCCAGGCGGCGAGCAGATCTTTAACATACACAAGTCCGACGATGTCGTCGACCGTCCCGGAGTAGACCGGCGCACGCGAATAACCGGTCTGCAACAGGCCGTCTGTCGCTTCGACGAGACCGGTCGATTGTTCGAAGGCGAGCATGTCAATGCGGGGGACCATGACCTCTCTCGCCAGCGTGTCACCAAGCTGGAAGATCGAGTAGATCATGTCTTTCTCGTCTTGCTCGATGACACCCCCGACCTCCCCTGCATCGACGAGGGTCTTGATTTCCTCTTCAGTGACCACGGCATTCCTGAGCCTCTCGGAGTCGGGTGCAAGTCGCGATCCGAGCCAGGTAACCGAACCGACGATCGGCGAACTGACAAACATGCACAGTTGCGCCAGAGGCGCCAGAGCCAGCGCCCAGCGAGAAGGATCGCGGAGTACGAGGGTCTCGGCATGGAACTCGATCAGTCCGACGAGCATTCCACTGATCAACACGACCAGCGCGCCCGCTGATAGCACGCCTCCGATTGCCTGAGCGACGGGTGTGGTGTAAGTGGCGACTGCCACTCCGACCACGATCAGCCGCAGCAGCCCAAGCACGATCCGCGTCGACAGGATCAGCCTGGCCATCATGGATGCGGTGGTAAGCGCCCGCCCAGCCCCGGTCGCGCCTTCCGACTGAAGCTGGAGCAACGCCCCTGCCTGGCTGTTCACCAGCGCGCTGCGCGCCGCGGCCACGAGCCAGACTAGGACGAGGGTGATCAGGACGATCAGCATTCCAGCGGCAGGGTCAATCATTGTCTCCCAGCATTCGAATCACCCGCGCCGGGACTCCCACGGCCAAAGCTCTCTCCGGCACGTCCTTGGTGACGACCGATCCCGCTCCGGTTGCCGCTCCTTCGCCGATGCGCAGCGGCGCGACCAACATGCTGTCACTGCCGATGAATACATCGGCCCCGACCACCGTCTGGTTCTTCTTTCCATCCCGCCCGAAGTTGCAGGTGATCGTTCCGGCTCCGACATTGACTCTATCCCCCAGCTCGGCGTCACCGATGTAGGAGAAGTGACCCATCTTGACACCCGCTCCAAGTCGGCTGTTCTTGACTTCACCGAAGTTGCCGATGTGGACACCCTGACCGAGATGGGCGCCAGGGCGCAGGTGGGAGAATGGGCCGACGGTGACCTGGTCCTCCAATGTCGCCCCTTCGACGAGGGAGGCTTCAATGCGGCAACCCTCCCCCAGGATCGAGTCGCGGACAATCGTGTCCGGCCCCAGGCGACAACCACGACCGACGACTGTGCCACCTTCAAGGTGAGTGTTGGGATGAATGACAATCTCGGATCCGAGTTCGACCTCCGGCCCAATATACGTCGTCGCCGGGTCGATCATGCTCACCCCATTCAACAGCCACTGCCGGTTGATTCGGCGGCGCAACGCGGCCTCGGCCTCCGCCAGGTGCTCCTGAGTGTTGATCCCAATAGCCTCGCTGGCATCTTCGAGTCTGACTGTTGCGATCGGACGGTCCTGGGATACCGCAATACCCACGAGGTCCGTCAGGTAGTACTCTCCTATGGAGGCGGCCGGCAACCTCGACAGCGATTCCCACAGCCAGGGGGCGTCGAAGCAATAGGCGCCGACGTTGAACTCGTGCACCGCCCGCTCGTCGGCTGTAGCCTGCGACTCCTCGACAATCCCCGTGATCCGACCTGCTCCATCCCGGATGATCCGGCCGAAACCGCGTGACTGGTCGGACGTGATCGTCATCAAGGCCAGCACACTCTCGCTCTCCGCCTGAACCGTGGTCAACCGTCCCAGGCTCTCGCCGGTCAGCAGCGGCATGTCGACACTGGTTACAAGCAGACGGTCGCAGCGGCCTTGAAGGACCTGGCGCGCTTGAAGCACCGCATGACCCGATCCCAACCTATGGGTTTGCTCGACGAACCCGGCCGCACCTTGGGCAGAGTCTTTCAACCCTTCCATCTCAGGACCGATCACGACATATGGGCCCTGTCCGGTAGCCTGCAAGCATGCATCGACTGCCCAGCCGATCAATGTGCGGCCCCCAAGCCGATGGAGGGCCTTCGGCAGGCTTGAACGCATTCGGGTTCCCAGTCCGGCGGCCAGAATCAGGGATTCATACTTCATGGGCTACTCCTGGGTTCCAATGGTTGGACACCCCGGCCTCTACCCGAAGAGGCCGGTCTGGAATCAGCTGTTTCCGGATGCGTTGATGTCTCTAAGGGAGGATCGGCTTCAGACACAGGGGCTCAAGTTCGTTTTCAGGTAAAGGCTGGGGCGCCAGGATTCGAACCTGGATCCTCGGATCCAAAGTCCGGTGTGCTGCCGTTGCACTACGCCCCATCGTCGTCAGCATCCACGTGCGCAGTATTCTAACATGGCCTCCACCGACCGTCGGAGGCGTCGAGCCGGTTTGCCGACTTGATCCTGTTGACGTTGCTGAGCTGGCACAATTCACACGAACTTGAGAGGCACCGCCGGGGTCAGGCCAAAGCTAAAGATCGCGACTTGCCGGATCGACGAGCGGCGATAACCAGGACATCGGCGCATGGGACCGGACAGTCATCGCGCGGCAGGATATCAACCACCGGTGTCATCCGGGAGAAGGCCGAGTTTCTTAGCCTGCTCATAGGTCAAAGCATCCCCCTCGACCTCGCCTTCTTTTTTGGAGTCGAGGACCGCCTCATCCCAGAAACGATCGGCCATTCGCTTTTCAACCTCGGTTGAGGCGGCCTCAAGCTCGGCAGGCGGGATCTCGGGGATCGGCTCATCAGGCACTGCCTCTTCTTGCACACCTGCCTGAATCGACTCGCCTTGAATGCCCATTTGGGACAGGGCACTCAAGATCTCATCTGCCGCTCGCCTGCCAAAGTGGACGACCGCGCCCATCTGTCCGGCGCCCTGCCCACTCCGGAAGACGATCACCAGCGCATAATACGCCCCGACATTGGTCACATAGATATCGTGCGCTTCCCCGTCGAAATACTGAAAGTTCAGGGGTAGGAGAGCACCCAGAACGCTGCTGACCTTGAGACCCGAGGTGAAGGCCGTGACCAGCGGCGGCAGGGCGGAATCAAAATCTACATCTGCCAGATCGCCGGCGCGGGCAGTGACTCTGGCCGTGTCATCGACAAGCAATACAGCTTCCGCACCGAGCTCTCGCCGCAAGGCGGTCAGACGCTCGGCCATGTCCGGCCGCTCGTGACTTCCGACCTCGACCGGTGATTCTCCTTCATGCTTCGGATAGAGCGTTCGCTCGACCGCCTCCAGGAACGCGTTCGTCCCGATGGGCTTGCGCAAGAAAGATATCACCCCAAGGGCTTCAGCCCGGGTCTTGACCTCGTCCGTTGGGTGCCCGGTGATCAGAATCGCCGAAGCCTCAGGGCTATTGCGCTTGACCTCTTCAAGCAACTCCAGGCCGGAAATGCCCGGTAGGCGTAGATCGGTCACGACCAGGGAAACGCCACCCTCGTTCAACCGCTGCAGCGCCTCCTCGCCCGAAGTCGCCTCGACGACCTCGTATTCCCGTCCTGAGAGCTCGAGGCTCAACCGCAACATGCGCCGGACCTGGCGTTGGTCATCCACGATGAGAATGCGAGGCGAAGTCATTGGGTCCACATGGCTACGTCCCGTGAGCTGGTCGCTCCGAGCCGGATACCCATATCCTAAGTCCCAATCAAATAAGGCGCCAGCCGGCAACTAGGTGGCCCGGCCCGATCGCCAGCAGGCGGGGCTCCTGCACGGCACAGTGGTCTGCTGCCACGAGACATCGGGGGTGAAAGCGACATCCCCGAGGAGGGCTCATCGGACCGGGTGGATCTTCCTTGAGTATGATGTGCTGGCGGCGCACATTCGGAGCGAGGAACGGGATTGCCGACATCAAGGCTTGCGTCTAGGGGTGCAGTGGCCGGTCGAAGAGCTTGCGGCGGGGCGCTGATTCCACCAACTTCCCCAGATACCTCACCACCACCCGGCAGCAGAGCCCGCCGCACCACCCCAAGCCTTGACACGCTTCATCGCCCACGAATGATCGCCTACCGATCTTCTCCTGGATCGCCACGACCTGGATTGCGGATGCGCAACTATTCGGACGCCACCCGCCAATCACGAACAAGAAGCAGGCCGGCGAGAGAGATGCCCAGGATCACCAGGCCCCAAAAGAGCGGTGGATGGCCGGGCCCCGTTGCCGGTGGGAGCGTGGGCAGACTCGTCGGGGTCGCGAGTTCCGCCGAGGAGCCTGCCGCGAAGTCAGCAAATCGGACTTCGTCGGAGTTGTCCGGACTCACGACCATTCCCTCCGGGAGGACTCCGTTCTTTTCGGCCAGATAGGCCACGACGTCCCAATACGTTTCAGAGTCGAGGCTCCCCGGTGCTTCGAACGGCATCGCCGCCCGAATGAAGGTGTACAGGGAAGCCGCCGTAGCGTAGCTCCGGAGTGCCTCCGGGCCAACTATGGCCGGCACGTGAGATGGCAGAGTCCACCCGTTCGGGTACGGTCGCTCTCCATGACAGCCTGAGGCCCAGCAGTTCTGGTGATCCGCAGGGTAGAGAAGGCGGAATTCGTCGGTCAGCCCTTGCCCCTGATCCCCGTGACAGGGGAGGCAGTAGAGCCAGAAGGCGTAGCCGCCGCGCTCGAGCTGGCTGGGATTGGCGGGCAACGTCGGCGGATCCAGCCGTGGGCTTGACATGGGAGGCACAGGCGTCCGCGGCGGGGGTGGATCGAGGACCCAACCCGCCCCCGCTCCCAAGACGAAGAGGGCGGCGAGGAGCCGCCGCCCTGCAGTGCCTTTCATGTTGTCGATCGTCATTCTGCTCATCCGCAGACCGAGGGATGTCCTCCAAGTTCCTGACCCGCGGCCATCGTGACCTGCGCCAAGAGACCCGGGGTCAACCGCCGCTCCTCCCGCGCATCGATGGATCCAGGACGTCGCGGAGCGCATCCCCGACCAGGTTCCAACTCAGCACAAAGAGAACCAGTGCGACGCCCGGGTAGACAACGATGTACCAGTAGGTCGTCAAGTTGGGGATCCAGGCCCGTGCGAAGCTCAGGATCTGCCCCCAATCAGCATAGCCCACTTCCGTGCCCACGCCGATGAAGCTCAGCGCGGCGAACGACAGGACAATCGACCCGAGGTCCAATGAGGCATAGACCATAGTGGGGAAGATGGCATTGGGCAAGATGTGGCGCAACAAGATCCGGCGGTCATGCGCGCCAATCACTCGCGCCGCCATCACATAGTCGCGCTCCTTGACCGACAGGATATCTCCGCGAATCAGACGGGCGTAGCTCATCCATCCGAAGGCGGTCAGGGCAACCATCGCTGAGTAGATGCCCCGACCCAACCTGGGTACCAGGATCGCCGACAATGTCAGGGCCGCCATCAGGTAAGGGAAGGACATGAAAACCTCGGTGATGCGCATCAAGATATCATCGACACGCCTTCCGTAGTAGGCGGCGACCGAGCCGATGCTGACCCCGATGAGAACGGAGGCGCCGACGATGATGATCCCCACGACGAACGCCGTGCGTGCGCCCCAGATCACCCCGTAGTAGACGTCATATTGACCGCTGGCGGTGCCCATCAGGTGGACCCAGCGGTCTTGCCCCACGATCGGCTTGTACCAGAACGGCACGTCGGGGGCGTTGCGCTTCCATTCGGTCATCGGCGGTTTCGGCTCGGAGCTGAAACCGTCGCGCGGAATGTCATACGGCTTGTTCGGGTTGAGTGGGGGCGCCAAGACGGGGGCCAAGAGGGAGATCATGACGAACAGGCCGATCAAGGCGAAACCCACGATCGACAGGGTGTTGGTGAACAACCCGCGGACGATGCGGGCGTTCTCCGGGCCGAAGGCCCTTTCGAGGAAGCTGGCTTCGCGCTCGGTGATCCCCTGCTCATCCATGCCGGGCAGCACCCGCCGGGGCGTCCGTTTGGCTTCGATTGCCATACCTGCAACCTCCTCAGCCTCTTAGTCCAGGCGGATCCGTGGGTCGATAAACGCGTACGTCACATCCACCACCAGGTTTACCAACACCAGGATGGCGGCATTGAACAACGTCAGTCCCAAGACCGCGATGACATCCAGCTGAACCGAGGCCGAGGCCATGGCCTGGCCCAGACCGGGATAGTCGAAAACGGTCTCGGTAATGATCACGCCGCTCAGGAGAGTCAGAACCTGCAGGCCGCCGACCGTCGCCACAGGGATCAGCGCATTGGGCCGGGCGTGGCGGTTAATGACATCTTGCTCCCTCAACCCCTTGGCCCGGGCAGTGATGACATAGTCCTGGCGAAGAGTCTCAAGCATGGAAGATCTCGTAACACGCACCAAGACGGCCCATGAGAAATAGGACAGGGTGATTACTGGAAGAATGATGTGCCGCAAAGAATCCACAAAGACATCGAAGCGCAGATTGAGGAGCGAGTCGATCGTGTTCATCGTCGTGTAGCGGTGGAAGGCGGGGTCTAGGACCACCTGGGTCATCGCGTCTGACAGCCGCCCAGGGGGGAACCAGCGCAGTTTGGCATAGAAGATCATCAGCACGACCAGGCCGAAGACGAATATCGGCAGTGAGTAGCCCAGGATGCTGAAGATGCGTGCCAACTGGTCGAGGAACTTGTTGTGATGGACAGCCGATAGCACGCCTAACCAGATGCCCCCGGCTATGATCGGAATGGCCCCCCACAGGGTGAGCTCGAGCGTGGCAGGAAAACGCTGCTTGATGATCTCAACGACGAACTGGTTCGCGGTGCGAGAGTACCCGAAATCACCGCGCAAGATGCCCCCCCTGACCTCCCCAGAGTCGGGGTCGCGCTTCCCCACCAGCCAGTTCCAGTACTGAACCGGGAGCGGGGCGTCCAAACCATAGCGGATGATGATCCCTTCGATGGCCCGCTCGTTCTTGGGGATATCCCGCACATAGAGTGAAGCGCGCTCCACGGGGGAGAGAAACTGGAGCATGAAGAAGATCAGGACGGTAACTCCGAACAGCAGGAGCGGAAGCAGAGCCAGCCTGCGAAGGAGATAGTTCAGCATTCTTGGCTCCTAGAGACGCCCGGCCGCGCCCAGCCAACGCGGACCAGGGTTGAGCTGGTTGTC
>MGOM01000135.1:35973-36300 GCA_001797105.1 Chloroflexi bacterium RBG_19FT_COMBO_62_14 | reverse complement strand
GGGCTGGGGTTCACCCCCGCCCCGGCCAGCCTCAAACTCATGATCGGACCGACGTTACTTGGCGATGTTGAAGTTAAGGAAGATGTCGGTCCGTAGGACGGTCGGATAGTCGCGGTACACGCGGAAGTCGCCGGTTGCGCCCGCCGCGCAGTCGAACCCGAACGTCGCCAGGTTGTACTTGCACACATCACTGACGAGAGGATCGATCTGCGGCCGGTTCTCCGGCGGCACTTCGACCGTATCGGCGTCGCCCGCCTGCATCATGGCGAAGCGGGTGCCCCACTCGTCCACCATCTTGATGACGACGCGTTCAAGGCTGGCCGGCCC
>MGOM01000135.1:33745-35949 GCA_001797105.1 Chloroflexi bacterium RBG_19FT_COMBO_62_14 | reverse complement strand
GCCGACGGCCGCTGTGCGCCAGTACTCGTCGTTGCGGACGAGCACGATCTCCTCGCCCTCGGTCCAGTGATCGAACTTGAAGGCGCCAGTGCCGTTGCTGATCTTGGTGAACGGGTCCTCCTCGGACGTCATGGCGTAGAAGTTCTGCCAGGTGTCGCAAGATCCATCCCACCCGCCGTTGGCGACAACCCATTCCTGATCCATGGCCGAACCCCAGGTCTGGGCGAGCGTGGCCAGCATTGGGGCCCACGGCTGGGTCAGGTTGAGGGTGACTGTGCCGGCGGCGTCATCGGCCACCACGGCGGCCTTGACCTTCTCGCAGGCCTCGGCCAGCGTGGCCGGGTCGGCAGCCGTCAGCGCCTCGCGGTCGTCATACAGGTTGCCTTCCGGGTCGACCAGCAAGGAGATGTCATCGGTCCCGGTCCCGAAGAAGGCCTCGTAGTACAGCCACTGCGGCGAGGCGGTGCCGCCCTGCAGCATGCCGCGCTGGAGCGAGTAGGCCACGTCCGAAGCCGTCAGGTCGCCACCTGCATGGAACTTGACCCCCGGACGGAGGTTGAAGGTATAGGTCAGTCCATCGTGCGAGACCTCCCATGAGCTTGCCAGCTGCGGCACAAAGGCGTTGGGATTCTCCCGATCGTAGAAAATCAGAGTTTCGTAGGTGTTCTGCAGTATGCCGCCGCCAAAGGTCTCGTAAGCCAGGGCCGGGTCGAAGGTCTCGGGGGAGCCGAAGGTCACCTTGGTGTACGTTGTCCGATCGCTCCCGCCCGTCTTGGACAAGACATAGTAGTACTCGTCTTCCGGGTAGATCGGGTTGTAGAACCAGCCCTGGACGTAGGGTTGCTCATAGCGCCGGCCGGTGGCCACCGCCAGTAGGATGTTGGGCACGTTCTCATAGACCAGGTCGTTAAGCTGGAAGTAAAGCGCCTCGCGTTCCTCCACTGTCGGAGCGGTGATCGCCTGATCGATGAGCGCCTGGAATTGAGCTTTCATATCCTCCGGCATGCTCTGGCGCCGTCCGTAGGTTCCGGTCAGGTAAGGAACGACCCAGTTGTGCGGGTCGTGGATGTCTTCCAGCCAGCCGCTGATAAACACCGGCAGCCGCAGGTCACGCTGGGCCTGCAAGAACGCCGGCCACGGCAGACCGACGGTCTCGACGACGAACTTCTCGTTGACCGCGGTCAGGCCCTCGGACAAGATCTCGGCCACAGTCTGGCGGGTGGTGTTGCCGATGTTGTAACCGATTTGTACCCGGAAGCCGGTCTCCCAGACCTGTCCGTCCCAGGCCAGCTTCATCTCCTCTTCACACTTGGCCAGATCGAAGGAGTAGTGCTTTCCCTCGAGGTCGTAGCCAAGCATACCGGGGATGATGACGCTGTAGGACTGCACGGCCTCGCCCTGGAATGCATCTGCGATATACGTGTCCCAGTCGAAGCAGTAGGCGAACCCCTTCCGCACATGGATATCGCTGAAGAAGTCCGGCGGGATTCCGTTGCCATCCAACTTACCGCTACCGATCAAGGGATTGGTGATAGGTTCTTCCGTCGGGGCGGGGGTAACCGTCACGATCATGGGCGTCCCCTCGACGATGACCGTCTGTACCACGGCCGGCTGCGGGGCGCACGCAGCCAGGATCATGCTCAAGGACACAATCACCCCCAAAGCGATCATAAGGCGTTTGTCCGCGTACATCCTCTCCTCCAAGATTTCGCGATTTCACCGATTACACGTGCCGGATGACGAAGCTAAGTTCCCGATTCCGGTTACCTCCTCTCCCCTTATCGCCTTTCGCGAATCTCAGTCCTCAGCGAACTTCAGGCTTCCACCAGGTGACAGGCGACGAAGTGCCCTGGGCGGACCTGACGGTACTCCGGGACCACATCTCGGCAGATGTCCACCGCCAATGGGCAGCGGGTATGGAACACGCACCCCGATGGCGGTGCAGCCGGGCTGGGGACATCCCCCTCGAGGATCGTTCGTCTACGCTCCGCCTCGACCACCGGGTCGGGGACAGGGACGGCTGAGAGCAAAGCCTGCGTGTAGGGATGTAGCGGGTCCTCGTAAAGCTCTTCACGCGGCGCAAGCTCCATTAACTTTCCCAGGTACATCACGGCTACGCGGGTGGCAATGTGTCGGACCATGCTCAAGTCGTGTGCGATGAACAGATAGGTGAGTTCGAGCTTCTCCTGCAGATCCTCCAGCAA
>MGOM01000135.1:19080-33718 GCA_001797105.1 Chloroflexi bacterium RBG_19FT_COMBO_62_14 | reverse complement strand
GCTCGTCGCAGACAATGAACTCCGGATTCAAGGCCAGGGCACGTGCGACGCCAATACGTTGTCGTTGGCCGCCGGAGAACTCGTGGGGGTAGCGTTGGTTGAACTTCGGGTTGAGCCCAACAAGTTCAAGCAGTTGGTGCACCCGTTCCGTTTGCTCATGGCGGCTCATCTGGAGATGGATGACAAGCGGTTCGCCGATCAGCTGTCCAACGGTCATGCGGGGATTAAGTGAGGCATAGGGGTCCTGAAAGATCATCTGCATCCGCGTCCGCAAGCGACGGATCTCCTCACTCCTCATCATGGTCAGCTCCATACTATCGAAGGTGACCTTGCCGTCAGTCGGCCGGTAGAGCTGGAGAATGACCCGCCCGGTGGTGGACTTGCCGCACCCGCTCTCCCCCACCAGGCCGAACGTTTCACCGCGGCGAACATCGAAGGTGATTCCGTCGACGGCTTTCACCGCACCGACCTGCCGCCGGATAAGCCCACGCATGATCGGAAAGTGCTTCTTGAGACCATCGACATGCAGAAGGATGTTGTTCTCACTCATGGACTGCGGTTACCTTCTCAGGTGTGACCTCTTTGACATTTACCCAACATGAGATCTCATGCTGATGGCCAGTGCCCCGCAACTTCGGATTCTCATCCCAGCAAATGTCGATTACATACGGACAACGAGGAGCAAAAGGACAACATTCAGGCTCTTGGAGCAAGTCGGGTGGACGACCTTCGATGCTCACCAGGCGGCGCGCATGTCGACCATCGATCCTCGGCAACGACCCGAGGAGACCGATGGTGTAGGGGTGTTGGGGATAGGCATACAGGTCGCGCACGCTTGCCCGCTCGGCCACGTAACCCGCATACATCACCATGACGCGCTCCGCCAGTCCGGCGATGATGCCGAGATCGTGGGTGATCCAGATAACCGCCATGCCGAGCTTGTCACGCAGCTCCTTGACCAGATCCAGGATCTGGGCCTGGATGGTCACGTCAAGCGCAGTAGTCGGCTCATCGGCGATGAGGATCTTCGGGCTGCACGAGAGCGCCATGGCGATCATCACCCTCTGGCGCATGCCCCCGGAGAATTGATGAGGGAAATCGTCCAGACGCTCTTTGGCGTGCGGAATACCGACCATCCCCAGCAGTTCCACAACCCGGTCCTTGGCCTGCGACTCGGTCATCCCCAGGTGTTCGAGCATCGGTTCGGCGATCTGCTTCCCGATCGTCATGACCGGATTGAGCGAGGTCATGGGGTCCTGGAAGATCATCCCGATTTGCGCCCCGCGGACAAAACGCATCTCTTCCTTGGGGAGCGACAGCAGATCACGACCCATGAAGTTGGCTTCGCCACGCTCTATGCGGCCGGGGGGTTCAGGGATCAGACGCAGGATCGACAATACGCTCACGCTCTTTCCACACCCGCTCTCCCCGACAATCCCCAGTGTTTCACCTTCATCCAGGTGAAAGGAGACGCCGTTCACGGCATGAACTACGCCCTCCGGTGTGTAGAACCGTGTGACGAGGTCCCTTACTTCAAGAATCCTGGGCAAGGCTCGGACTCCTCACTTGGGTTCGAAAGCGCTGTACGAATCTCCGCAAAAGACTTGAGCTGGTCACAATCTCCGGGGAACGGCGTGGGAGGTGGGCCAAGTAGATACTGTCTGAAAACGAGGCGGCGCTCCGACCGCGAAACCCGAGTCTCCTCCCGGTGCAATCCGCCAGAATAACCACACCGGGAGCACCCAGCGCCCTCGTGGGAATGCGCCCCCTCCGTTGGAGGATTATACCCGAAACAAGGGTTGCGTCAACAAATCCCCCGCGTGCCTCCGACCGGACCCGATCCGTGGTGAACGGAGATCCCTCAAGCTGTGTGAACCAAGCATACACACCGGGCACTTTCCGCAGAGGTGAGGCGATCCGGTCGGCGCACAATGGTGTCTTCCCATGCGGGCAGATGGCGACCAGTTCTCGGCGGCAGTTCGCGAGGCCACCGTCGATCACCTCGGACCCGAGGCGGCGCTCGCGGACTGGGCTTGGGAGAATGTCATAGGAGGTCAGCGTGGTCTTGGCGTGTCCGCGGGATCGCAGGGCGCTCATCGGATCAGGGTCGGAATCCCGATCCCGAAGGCAAACGCATACCAGCCCTCCTGGCGGATTCGCCGATGGGATAGACTGTGGGGATCTTGAGGCAAAACGGCACCCGCAAGCGAATGATCGACCGAATTCCGGACAGGATCCATTATGGCTGTTACAAGGACCGTCCGGAGCGCCAGAACCACCGAGAGAGGGAGGGGCGGCTTCCTGCCCGAATCCCAGGATCGATTGGCGGCTGCCCGCCCTGCCGCCGCCAGGAGGCGGGCTCTTGCGTCGGGATGAGGACGGGCGGCTGACATCCAGGCCTTCAGTGACCGTCTGATGAGCGGATCTGCCGCGTCGTTCCGGCACCGATCATGTAGCCTCATACTGCACCCCGACCGGACGCTCATCAACCAGACCGAGCCGTTTCTTCAGACTGATGCGGCCATAGTGTAGCCGTGACTTCACGGTCCCCTGCGGGATACCCAAGACCTCGGCGATCTCCCGAACCGAGAGATCGTTCACGTAATACAGCACGACGACAGCCCGTTGCGTCGCAGGCAGACAGGCCACAGCCTCGCCGACCCAACGCCACTCGTCTTGGCGTTCAGCCTGGGCTTCCGGCGACGGCTTGCTGCTGGGGGACAGCCAGCCGGCCATCTCCTCCAGAACACGACGCCAACGGTTACGCCGGCGCAGCCAGCTGTTGGCTTGATTGACTGCAACCCGATAAAGCCAAGGCTCAAGCGGCCGACCCGGATCGACCCGATCGGCAAAACGGTAGAGGCGGAGGAAGACATCCTGTGTAACGTCGGCCGCTGTCTCTACATCGTTCGTAATGCCGAGGATCGAGCGAAAGACCAGGGTGTGATGCTTGTCGTAGAGCGCGCCAAGCGCTTCCAGATCCCCCTGCTGGAGCAAGACCACAAGCTCCCGATCCGAGTTCTGGGCCAAGGCATGCCCCCGTGCATCTATCCTATTATGAATATACCCGTGGCGCGGCAGAAAGGTTCACCCCATCGAACCCCCGTCGAACCACAGGCGTCAACCCTGCCCCTGCTGGCCGCGGTCTTGAGCCTGCGCAGACGACCAGGCTCCCGGAGCCTTGAAGGGGTGTGGCCACCGTTAGAAAACCCCCGCCAAGTTGCCCGTTCGCACCTAGTGTTGGTGAGGCCCCCGCTCGCCTTCCCCGATCGGCTTCTTCTCATGGCCCCGGTGGGCAGTCCTCCGCAGACTGGATCGTCTCCAGGTTCCACAGCCCACTCGAAGCGGTCGGATCGATTTCGGTCCCGCACAAGTCTGTGGAGTGTGCCATCAACCTGGGGTGGACGAACAAGGGGATGGCTGGGACCTGATCAGCGATGATCTGCTGGGTCTTGCGGGCCCCGTCGTCGAAGGCGGCGGCGTCGGGCAGGTTGAGCAGGAGCGATTGACAGGCGCTATCGTACTCTGCGTCGCTGAACCCAGAGGCGTTGATCCCAAGAGGGCTGTCATCAGAAGGGACTTGCCCGGTCAGGAACGTCTCGCACACGGGGCTGACGAGAGTCGGCCAGGCCCACGCCACCAGGCCGAAACCACGGCCAAAGACCGGGCCGTCAGGCCACTCGGAGAGAAACAAAGCTGGATCGAGGACTTCGATTGAAACGTCAACCCCACAGGCGCCCAGGTTTTCCTTAACCTGGTTTGCCACGACCTCGTTCACTTCTCCACTGGGAGTCAGTAATGTGAAGGCCAGGGCCGTCCCATCCGCAACCCCGCTGATCCCCTGCGCCCCTCGCACCACGCCTCCACCCGCGCTCGGGACCACCCAACCGGCAGCCTCCAGGGCTTCCCGTCCCGCCGCCGGATCGGAGGCGACACCTCCCACCGGCTCCAGGTAGAGTGGGTGGCCCGTCGGGAGATACGTCAGGGAAACCTGCGCGATACCCTCAAAGACCTGGTCGACGATCCCTTGCCGGTCGATGCAGGCCGACAGCGCCCGGCGGGTCTCGACCTCCTTGACCAGACTGACTCCCTGGCTCGGTCCAAGGTTGAACTCGAGCCGCTCCAACAGGGATCCGGGTGTCCACTCGAGCACCAGTCTTCCTTCCCCTGCAAGCGTATTCAGGGTTGATAACTGTCCGGGGCTGAGGACCGATTCGTCCAAAATGTCGCATTCCCCGGTGATCAATTGTTCGATAGCGCTCTCCAAGTCCTCACCCAAGAAGCGGAAGATGAGGAACTCATACGCCGGCAGGCCCTCGTCGGCCCGGAAGTAGTTGGGATTCCGCGTAAGATGGATGAGCTTACCGGGATCCCAGCTGTCGATGGTGTACGGTCCCCATCCGATCGGTCGCTTGTTCGCGCCCTCGTCCTCGAGCAACGCTGCCGGAGTCTTCCCTTGCAAGAGATGTTCGGGCAGGGGTGACCAGAAATTGCCGCGATACTCGTTGTCCATGAAACCGGGGATACCCGTCCAACGGAGGGTGAGTTCGTCAAGCGACTCGTAAGACTGGGTGTTGTTGACCAGAAACTTGGTGCTGGGCGTCTCTAGCGCAGCCTCGATCTGGTACGAGTAGACTGAATCATCCGCGGTCAGGGCTGCGCCATCCGACCATAGCAGACCGTCGATCAGCTTGAACTCGACGACGAGCTGGTCGAGTGCGACTTCTCCGCCAGCATACATGATGGCACACGTCATTTCCCGACAACCTGTCGGGAGATACTGCCGCCCGGGTTGGAGACTGTCCGGCTCGAGGGTCTCTGGGTTGAAGTACACCCCCCCTTCAGCGACCGTGACAGACTGGATCCGTGCATCGCCGCCCGAAAGGCTCGGGGCCCTCTCGAGAATGACCGGCTCGTATTCGAATCGGCGAATGTCCAGCGGGCCGTCATAGATCGCCTGGAGGATGGTGTCAACTTCGCCTCCTCCGGAGCCGCTCAGGTAGGCTGGGCTGTAGAGGTAGAGTGAGGCTGGTTCGTCGCGCAAGCAGACGACGAGAGTCTTCGGTGGAGGCGGCAATGTTGCGGGTCTGATCGGAGTTGGAGTGAACGACGGTCCCAGGGTGGGCAACTCGATATCCGGCGGCGAGGCGCACCCGAAGAGGAGCAAGCCGGCCAAGCATCCTAGCACGACCGCCAGCGGATCGAATCCAAGTGCGAAATCCCCAGTCCGCCAATGCCTCCGTGACAGAAGCCCCGGTCGGCGGCGCAGTTCGCCGCGACGGGTTCTAAGCGATTGTTCGGCGCGATCGGGCTCGAGCTCTTTCAAATGGTTCTCCTCTCGAACATTCCAGGCAGTGACCGCTTTACCCCCTCGTTAGCTTCTCGGATCCACCCGCACGACATCCGTTGTTGACTCCAGAGGAAGGGGCGCTCGAAGGCCGCGATCAGCCGGGGTCGTCCTCGGATGTCCGATCGAGCATCTCACGCTCCGCCTCTGATAGGGCGGCCCCGGGAATGAGATCGGGGCGCCGAGCCCTTGTCCTTCGGAGCGATTGTTCTCGACGCCAGGCTGCAATGCGAGCGTGATCCCCGGAAAGGAGGACATCCGGCACACGCCAGCCACGGAACTCGGCAGGCCGGGTGAAATGCGGGTGTTCGAGTAGACGCCTGGCGTGGGAATCCCGCGATGCCGCCTCCGCATCCCCGAGAACTCCCGGGATCAACCGGGCGACGGCATCGATCACAACCATCGACGGCAGCTCCCCGCCCGTCAACACGTAGTCCCCAATCGAGATTTCCTCTGTCGCAAGGTGCAGGCGCACTCGCTCATCGACGCCTTCATACCTTCCACACAGAAGCACCAGGCGCGGCTGACTGGCCAGATCCTGTGCCATGTCATGTGTAAACCGCTTACCCTGGGGTGTCAAAAGGAGTATCGGGACCGAGCCCAGGGAGTCCCCCAGGACTGATTCGACTGCGGCGAAGATGGGCTCCGGCTTCATGACCATCCCCCCTCCACCGCCGTAAGGGACGTCATCCGTCGTATGATGCCGATCGTGAGTGTAGTCGCGGATGTTGTGGACTTGGATTTCAAGAAGTGCCGCTTGTAGAGCCTTCCCGACCACACTCGCCTCGAAGTAGCTTCGCACAACGTCGGGGAAAAGGGTGAACACATCGAAGCGGATCATCATCCCCTTGACCCGGAGCGAAGAGTTCCTATTCTCATACGAGCACCGACGCAGGTGATCGCAGGCCCGGCTCGGCTTTCCATTTTGCGTGTGAGATTATCGGCCGATAACGGCGGATGAATGTCGTCACGCCGCGAGTCACTCCGTGCGACATCATCCCACACCGGCGGCCCCGCCTTGAGCAGACAGAGAGGCTCGCGAAGGATACGGGGGAATGGATGTTGGGGGATCACGTGGGCAGGCCCGCTGGCGCAAGAGGTTCAGGCTACTCAACACCAGGCGTTCTGGAAAGTGATTGGAGCGGCTCGTCGACGAGCAATGTGATGACTAGGCAATGACGATGGAGTCGACTTTCAAGATCGGTCGCAGGGGGGATTATAGCATGCGGGTTCGTCTCAGGCTCATCCGTTGTGACGCCATCGCTCTAGCACGCTCCTGGTCGCTTGGAAAGCTAGCGGCGGCAGTTCATCGGGCCCAAAGAAATCCACGGCGTCGGCATCATCATGAGCGCGCAGGTCGCCCGCCTCGATTTCGGCCCGGTAGACGATCACAATGCTCGCCCCACGAGGGTGCTCTTGACCGTAAATGACATCTTCCAGGTCAGTGATGCGAATGGTCAATCCGGTCTCCTCCTCACATTCGCGCTTGGCCGCCTTACGCGGGTCCTCATCGAAATCCACGAAGCCCGCCGGTAAGGTCCACTTGCCTCGCTCGGGTACGTTCACCCGGCGGACGAGCAGGACCCGGCCGTCTTGCACAACCAGGGCCGCCGCGGCGACTTTGGGATCTTGGAAGTGGACGCGGCCGCAGTTGGGACAAACTGGTCGAAGCCGGCCAAAGGCCTGCCCGGTCTCGACCCGAGTCCCACAGGCCGGGCAGAATTCGACCTTGTCGAATTCCGCCATCAACGCTTCCGCCGTACCCGGAAGGTCAAACTGGCGAGAAGGGCTGCCGCCAGACCTAGCCCGATCTCAGCCAGGCGAAGAGTGGGAAGGGAGGCCCGGGCCCTGGTCGACGGCGTGGAGAATGACGCAGGCGCATTTGCCTGATCGGCAATCTCTGGCTCACCGCCGAGCTTCTCCGCCTGGGGCGCCGGAGTGGGCGTGGTTTGAGCTGAGGGTGACCCCAAAGGAGCGACTCCGATCAGCGGGTCGGCCTCGGCTGGGCCTTGACCTCCGCCGCAGACTTCGCATGGTGTGCCCTCGACCATGACGGCTCGCTCGGCGGCAGCAGACTCTTCGGGCATAGGCGTTGGAAAGGCGGTTGCGGTCCCGGGCTCGGCGCCAGGTGCAGATCTCTCGATCTCAAGACCGACGGGGGCTTCCGGCGTGGGCGAACCGACGACCTGTATATCCGAGGCAGCCGGCGGTTCCTCCGGCGCGCTCGCGCTCAACGCCTGTGCTGGTTCCGAAGTCGGGGCTTGTACGGCCTCCTCGACCGGTGCAGCAGTCAAGAGCTGCCCTTGATCTCGGAATTCGGGGGCGAGTGCCACTCCCGTCGCACGGCTGGTGAGGGCGTCAAGCCCGACAACAGCCACAAACGCCAATGTTGCCAGTGCGGTCGCCAGCTGAAGGATGGGATAGGCCGCGGCACGCCCTCGGGAGCCAGCGGCTTCGGCAGACAGCGTGAATGACCGAGGAGGGCGCACCTCCGGAAGGGAACGGACGACCGACACGGTTCGCCGGAGTTCTTCCAGAGCCCAGCGCAGGTCCGCCTCACCATCCAATCGAGCCTGCAGCCGGTCGGCTTCTCTGGGAGTCAACTCCCCGTCAAGGTATGCCGACAGCAGCTCCAGGTCGCGCAAGGGGAGATCGCTCAGCCTTCTCATCATGCTGTCTCATCCTGGAGACGGAGAGACGAAGGCAAAAGTTCCCCGTATCGTCGCAGGCAGTCACGAAGTCGAGCCCGGGCCCTTGCCAGACGGCTCTTGACCGTCCCCAGCGGTTTCCCGACCATCCGAGCGACCTCAGCATACTCATAGCCCTGGACATCGGCCAAGACCGCGACCACCCGGAATTCGTCCGGCAACCGGCGCAGACAATCCTCGATCGCGCGGCTCAGTTCGGCGTCCTCGGCGGCTACCTCGGGTCCTTGGTGACGGGAGGCCAGACTGAGTCCGGCTTCGCCCGGGTCGCCGTCCGGCTCGGTGCTCAACTCTTCGATCGATGTTGCCGGACGCCTTTTCCGACGCCGAAGCTCGTCGTAGCATGCGTTGGTCACGATTCGCAGGAGCCATCCCTGGAACGACCCGCCACGATATCGTCGCACGTTGCGATAGGCGGAGATGAACGCCTCTTGGGTTGCGTCGGAGGCCGAGTCGGGATCACCCATGATGCGCAGCGCAACATTGAAAACACGCGACTGATGCGCCAGGACAAGCCGGTTGAAGGCTTCGAGGTCCCCCTTTTGGGCGTCATGGATCAATTCCGGCTCATCCATGGTTGGGTGTGCGATGATAGCGTAGGGGTACCAGTACAGCAAATGATCGGGTCAGACGGATCGCCGCGAAGCGAACATCAACCCCGCCCGCCATAAGATCATCAACCCCGCGGTAACGCCCCCCATGACCGCGACAAAGACCGGTTGGATGGGTGCGGCCAGCCACAGGCCGCGCAGCCAGGCTCCTAATGGAGCAGCGTACATCGCTCCAAGAGCTGGCCTCCATAGACGGCTGGGACTTCGATCGATCGGCGGTGGCCATCCGACGATCCAGGGAGAGATCAACAACCAGGCCGTGACGAACGGAATGAGGGTTGACAGCAGCCTTCCCCATGCACCCGGGCCGAGTTCGCCATGGGCCAAGAAACCTAGCACAATTGCCAGGAGATACACCATCCCATCTCCGACCAATATGACCGACCCTTTTGCTAGCGCCGCTCGACCGTCAACCATAATGACACTATACCACGGCGGTTCTACGCAAGGATTGGTCCAGGAAGTGTGGGGTTGTTGACTAAACCTGACTCTGAGTCACGCAGCCGGCAGAGAAGCGTGTGCGGCCCGGCTCGCCCTGTGCCAAAAGGCGAAGGTCATGCAGAGGCGGCGCACAAAGGATGTGCGAGGAGCCCGGCCATGTGAAGATATCAGATCCATGTGAGACGCGTACGATCGGTCAGGTGGACCTCGCCGAGTCTCGAGGAGGTTCCGCCGTCGATGTCGAAGGTTGCCCGCCGAATGTGCAATGGGAATCGCGAGGCGGCCGATCTGCTCGGCGTTGAAATCCCGAGGGAGCGGGAGTCACTCAGGGGCCTACGCGGTCGTCGTCGGCCTCAGGAGACGATATCTCCCTCCGGTGTCACCACAAACCAGACACCCCCACTCCCTTGTCCATTCAGCTCTCCGGGTGCATTGTCCTGCGCAAAGGTGTAAAGAGGTCTTCCCGCGTAGGTAACCTGACTCCCGCCGTCGGACCGGGTTATCGTCCCAAGCAAGGAGGCTTGGATCCCATCTCCAGCGCTCGGCGACCCGCTGATCAGAAGGGGGGGCCAGAATTCGACGCAGCCTGCCTGACATGTGCTTGTACCCGGGGAGTCCTGCGTAAAGGCGTACAGCGTTAGGCCGCGCGCATCGATCAGGATCGAACCGAGCGAGGAAGCCGATACCAGCAAGGTTGCCTGGCCGGCTTGTGAGCCGGCTTGGACGGTTGTCGGGGTCGAATCCGAGACGCTTTGTCCATAGTCGTCAGCGCCGTAACCGTAGTCGTCTGTGACCGAGCCGGCGGAGGCAAGGCGTGTGCTTGACGGTACGAGGCTTGGTGACAGGGTTGGAGGAATCGGCGACGGCGGCGAAGCCTGGGTTGCGCTTGCCGGAGCGATGACTGCGGTCGGCGACTGGTCTTGCGCCTCTTGTTGAGTGCTCCCGCCTGGGCTGGCACAACCGGCGGCCAGCATCATGATGACCGCAAGCAGGCGAAGTGCGTCGTTGCTACACTTCATGGCGTCTCCTTTCCTTGGCGAGAAACATCCTGCAGCCCGCATTCACGACAATTAACGCCGGACCAGCCGCGTTCGGATCTTCCCGGCTTGCCTCGGCACAGCCCTGACGGCTTTCGGTCTGTAACCTGAAGAAGGGGCCTGACTCGGACCCCACTCCGGCGCATCACACGTGCTCCGTCACATCCGGGTGCCGAAGGGAGCGAGCCGGCTGATTCAGCTGCGGAGAAAAAATGTGGCTAACGCGAGCGGGGTTGGATCAGAAATCAGCAGTCAGGACACGAGGACCGGTCGGGCCGGCGGATCCCCCGGCGGGCTCGATCGTCACACCCATGCCACTAAACTCACCCAGGGGTGAAGAGGCGCTCACGACGAACAAGGTGAAACGTGTTCCCTCCGAAACCTGGAACACACCGGCATCCGTTCGATCGCCGGAGTTGTCGATCAGCCAAGCCTGGTAGGTCTTATCCGAGGGCAGACGATCAAGTCCCCAGGCGTAGAGGACGGCGACCCGCAAACCGGGATCATAGACAAACGTACCGTACGCGCTGTCACCCTCCACCTGCGCGACGGCCGAGTTCGGATAGGTGATCAGGGCGGTGGCGGTCTGGTTGGCCTGCAAATCCGCCGAGAGTGTTGCCTGGTCTTGCAGCAATTGATCGAGGCGCCTCTCCTGCGCACTCAGCAGCCGGGACGTCTGCCCCAGGACCAGTCCGTTCACTCCAACAAGAATGACCAACGCCGCCAAGCCGGCCCACGCCGGGATGCGCCATCCCACCCGCATCCAGCCGCGGCCTTCATCGGCCCGGACCGGTCGGGTGGCGGCAGCCAGGTTCTTGCGCAGCCTTGCCGGAGGTCTCACCGGCAGTGGGGAGAGCATGAGCCCCTCTACAACGCCGTGGTAGTCGGCAAGAATCGCCCGGCAATCAGGGCAGGATCCGAGGTGCTCCCGCACCTTCTCAAGATCACCCGGATCGAGGGCGCCCAATGCAAACCCTGCCAACATCGGCTCCAGCTCAAGGCAGACGTCATTCATCTCGCTTGCGATGCCTTTCTCGTATGCTTAACGTCGCCACTCACCGGGCTAGATCTGTCCCGATCCGGGACCTCGGAGGCGAGCCACGCCTGGCGGAGCTTCTCCATTCCCAGTCTTAGCCTGGTCTTGACCGTACCCAATGGGAGCTGCAACCGCTCGGCGATTTGACTATGAGATAATCCGCCGAAGAAAGCCAGGTCGATGACCTGCGCCTGTTCCGATGGAAGGTCGGTCAGCATCAAGCGCAGACTTCTCCAACGAGCTTCGCTCGAGTTCGTCTGGGGATCGGGCAGGTCGAGCAAGACCGCCTCAGGGTCAAAGGGATCTCCGGGAGAGGTACGGCGAGCGTCGGCCCGGATCCGGTCGAGGGCCGTCCTACGAGTGATCGTGAGGAGCCAGGCCGCCAGCGAGCCGCGGTCTGGCTTGAACGACCCGGCGCGGTTCCAGACCTTCAGGAAGGCTTCCTGAGCGACATCTTCGGCCGCCATCGCATTTCCCATCATGCGCAGAGCGAGACCGTACACCCGGGAGGCGTAACGGTCGTAAAGCACAAGGAACGCATTGTGGTCGGCTTGAGCCACACGCTGGATGATGTCGGCGTCGGGAGATGTGTGATTCTGCACGTCGCGAAGGATTATAACCTCGGGGCCGAGGGCGGTTCGTCGCTTCCGATCGCCGGTTGGACCCGGGGCCGCCGGCGGCAATAGACAGTTCATGTGCATCCAGCCCCGCTCAGAGAAGGGCAAGCCTGGGCGGGCTATCCCTTGATTTGGGAGGAAGAGATGTCGCGTGAGCGCTTCAAGCTCGTGTCTGCAGTTCATCTCTTCTTGATGAAGGACGGGCAGGTTCTCCTCCTGCGTCGACATAACACCGGCTACGAGGACGGGAAGCTGAGTGTCATCGCCGGTCACCTCGATGGGGGTGAGCAGGTGAAGGAGGCAGCATGCCGCGAGGCGAAAGAGGAGGTCGGCATCGACATCCTCCCGGAGGAGATAGAAGTCGTGGGGGTCATGCACCGCAAAACGACGGACGAGCGGGTGGATTGGTTCGTGGCTGCACACCGTTGGAAGGGAGAGCCTTCGATCCGAGAACCGGACCGGTGCCGCGAGCTTCTCTGGATCCCCACAAACGAGCCGCCGCCCGATCTCATCCCCTATGTTCGCCGGTCGCTCGAGAATCTCCGCCAGGGCAAGTGGTTTGACAGTTTCGGCTGGGAGGCGTGAATCCGCGCACGCGGGCGGCTCTCTGTGAGCCAACTGCCCTGGTGGTTTGCCCGGATCAGCAGCATCCGCCGCTCAGACCTCGCTTGTTTGCGGGGTGTCGGGTTCAGTGATATAAAATGGCCCGAGAAGAAAGCCCACCGCCCGAGTGCGCTGACCTGTCAAACGTCATTCGACTCGCAACCATGGCATGCCCGGCTTGAGGCCGAGGGTTCGGAACTTCGCCGAGCACCCCGGCGCGAGATCGAGGCGTCTGCGGCGAGGGGCGTACGCCAAAGGAACTCCGTTTGATCTGTAGCGCAGTCCATCGTGGCCCTTGAAGCCGGCTCGCTCCTCCACGATCGGTACCGCATCCTTGAGGAACTCGGACGCGGCGGCATGGGTGCGGTCTACCGCGCCCTGGACGAGAGCCTGGGCGTCGACGTCGCCATCAAGGAGAATTTCTTTACCACACCCGAGTCCGAGCGGCAGTTCAAACGCGAGGCCTCCCTTCTCGCCACCCTGCGCCACCCCCACCTTCCTCGGGTAACCGATCACTTCGTGATCCCTGACGAGGGACAGTACCTGGTCATGGACTTCGTCCCGGGCACGGACGCTCGCCAGATCCTCGAAGCCCAGAATGGTCCGCTGCCGCAGGGCGAGGTGATTCGCTGGATGCGTGAGATTCTGGAGGCGTTGAATTACCTCCACACGCGACCCCAGCCCGTCATTCACCGCGATATCAAGCCGGGTAACATCAAGATCACCCCGGAAGATCGGGCAGTCCTGGTGGACTTCGGATTGGCTAAGATCCACGATGCCTCACGCAGCACGACGACCGGGGCTAAGGCTTTTACACCCGGGTTTGCCCCACCGGAACAGTACGGCCTCGGCCGGACCGATGCCAGAACCGACATCTATTCTCTTGGCGCCACGATGTACATGCTACTCACGGGGAAGATTCCTGAGGATAGCCTTGAACGGGCGATGGGCCACACCCAACTGACGCCGATCCCTGACCTCAACCCATCGGTGTCGCCTCAGGTGGCCTCGGCGGTTGAGAAGGCGATGGGGGTGCGGCCGGAGGACAGGTTCGCCAGCGCGACCGAATTCCTCAAGAGTCTGCGCGCTCCCTCCGCCACGACCCGGGTGGCGGCCGAGCCAACCAGGGTCCACGCACCCGCGCTTCCCCCGACGATCCGCTCACCGATGGACACTCCACTTATCAAGCCCGCGCCCGCCCGCCGGTCGCTACTCATCCCGGCGATCATCGGCGGGGGAGTCTTACTCGTTCTGGCGGTTGTGGTCATCGTCGTTGTGGCGGGTCTGCTCCGCTCGACGCCGGCCGTGAGCGGCTCGGTCGCTACGCCCACCCCGTCGCCGACGGTCGCACCGGCGCCGCCGACCGCGACCCTCACCGCCGCTCCGGTCGTCGAGACCAGCCCGACAGCCCCTCCAGAGCCCACACCGACGGCGCAAGTCGAGGTCGTGCCTGTAGTCGCTCCCCAGGGCGGCGGGCATGGGCAGATTGCTTTTGTCAGCGAGCGCGCCGGGAGACCTCAAGTTTTCCTGATGAACGTCGATGGGACGGATGTCACCCAACTCACCAGCCTGCCGGATGGGGCTTGCCAACCGGCATGGTCACCCGACGGAGAGCAATTGCTCTTCATAACACCCTGCCTGAGGAAGGCCGAAGTGTACGAGCGTTCCGCCCTCTACATCATGAATGCCGACGGGAGTGATCAGAGGATTTTTCTTAGCATGGTCGGGGGGTTGTTCGACCCGGACTGGTCCACATCCGAGGTCATCTTCACCTTCCTCGAGAACAACAAGCTGCGTTTGTGGCAGGTCGCTGCGGATGGCAGCGGAGCCAAGCAGATCAGTCAGCCCAACTCGGCCGACCGCCAGGCAAGCTGGTCTCCCGGCGGCGACCGATTGGTCTTCATGAACACTTCACGGGCTGGATCGCCGACCGTGTACTGGATGTTCCAGGACGGTACGTTCGACGGAAGCAATCCCGATCAGGTCACGCGAGATCGACCGGCGACCTCCCCCGACTGGTCACCATTGGGTGACCTCGTGGCATATGTGACCGATGTGAACATTTACCTGGTGAGATGGGATGCAGTGGGGTTTGATGAGGTCCAGCTCACAACTGCGGCACCCAACGCGGATCCCGACTGGTCGCCGGACGGGAAGTGGATCGCGTTTGAATCATGGCGCGAGGCGGCCAACCACGACATTTACATCATGGCCACTAACGGGTCCTCGGTGACGCGCCTC
>MGOM01000135.1:18686-19023 GCA_001797105.1 Chloroflexi bacterium RBG_19FT_COMBO_62_14 | reverse complement strand
TCACTCCCCCCGCTTCGGTCGTAGTTCGAGCCGGATCTCCTTCATCCGGGTCATGCCAACCCCGCTGACGCGAAGGTTCTTCACCCAAGGCTTGACCACGTTCACCAGGCCTCGCTGGGGTCAGGCGATTGGGGCTACTGTCTCCCGGCTTCTTCTCAGACGCGCCGGACCGTCCGATGGCCCACCCTCCCCAGCGTCTCACTCGCCACTCGCCCCTCAGGCGACGAGCCGACAATCGGGCTGGACCCGCGAGGTGTAGAGCGATTTGGAGCGCGTGTCGGGAAGCTGCACGCGGAAGGGCGCACGCTGGTCAGCGTCAAGCATGACCCGGACTGAT
>MGOM01000135.1:18209-18667 GCA_001797105.1 Chloroflexi bacterium RBG_19FT_COMBO_62_14 | reverse complement strand
GGTGCTTGTGATGGCCGTCGGAGGGATTTTCGCCGACGGCCCTAAGCGCGGCTTATTCCCCGAGTCGGGCTTCTCCGCCGAGCTGAGGTCGAACCGCCCGAAGTCGCGCAGCTGATGCAGGGGGTGGGTTGGGAAACGATGGCCCACCCACCGGAGCATCTCGCAGCCCGCTTCGCCAAGATCAGGTGACGCCAATTGCTCCTCTAGGGATATTCGGCATGTAACTGGGGTTGTCGGGGGAAGGGAGTCTCCCGAGAGGTTGATGACAGATCGTTGCTTATCTTACCCAGAGTCGGGTTCGGTTGCTTACGCTAGTTGAGCCAAGCTTCAAACACAGCTCGTATGTTGTCGTTGGGGTCGTCCATCCCCCATTCACACTGCGCGATCACGCCGCCGATCCCGTCATCCAGCGCGCCACGGACTCTCCTCACCGCGTCGACGACTTCTTCCCGAGCACC
>MGOM01000135.1:1337-18198 GCA_001797105.1 Chloroflexi bacterium RBG_19FT_COMBO_62_14 | reverse complement strand
CATGTTGCCGATCAATCTCCCCCCAGAAGCTCACTTCGCCCCGATACATCGTTGCCAACTCCTCGATGTCCATGGCGAACAGTTGGGAGTTAATCGCATCGATTCCGACCTCGATCAGCTCTCCGAAGATGGCTTGTATGTTCCCATCAGAGTGGAAGAACGCGTACTTGCCGGTTGCATGGATGATGTCACAGTACTCCTTGTAGAGCGGTTTGAAGACCTCTCGCCAGGTCCTCGGGTCGATCAAGAGCTGCCGATTGCCGCCCCAGTCGTCCATGAAGAAGATGCCATCGACGTCCGATGCACACCAGTTCCGAATATCCTCCAGGTAGAACTCATGCACCATATCGAGGAGACTGTGGAACTCGGCAGTGCCGTACCCGATATCCAAGTACAGGTCCATTGTGCCGCGAAGGAACTGCAGGCATTCAAATGGGCGAGCCGTAACATCAGAGAGCACAAACCGATCGCTCTGTTCACAGGCGCGGTTGACCTCGCACAGATCACGGTTGCGGATGTGTGCCATGGAGGTCGAAACGATGCAAGCCCTGTCCAATCCGAGAGGGCAGGCTTCGTTACGGAACCGAGGATCCCCGGCTGGACGACTTGCCAGACACTCCCCCAGGCGTCGACATAAGTGCTTACCTTCTCGCAAGACCTTATCGTTTCCTCGCTCCAGGCAGAGCCAGATTGGGGGGCGGTGATATCCACCGGGAATTCCCGCAGCAGCTCATCCAATTCGGTCTTGCAAAACAGGGTGACGTACGGCACAGCCCACAGATCGCGCGGCGCTCGATCCGGATGCTCGAACCTGAGTGCCGCCAGTACACGCTCTCTTCCGGTCATCACGACCTGGCCACCTTCAGTGGTCTAGCGATATCCCAAGGGAGTCGGGGACAAGTACTCCGCATCTCGTCCCCGGTGACAATCCGGCGGGGACTCCTGACCATGCGCCAGGTCCGGGCGTGACCCCTTGTAGCGAGAAGGTGGGTCGACTCCGTCCCTCCGATGGAGACCCCGAGTCGGTCAACCGTGACCGACATACACAGTCTTGAGCCGGGTATAGAACTCCGCCGCAGCGCGCCCCTGCTCTTTGAAAGTGTTGGCGCTGGACTGCTTGAAGCCGCCAAAGGGTGCCTGCAAGGCAAGCCCCGTCGTCGGCTCATTAATCTTCACCACGCCGGCCTCAACGCGGTTGGCGAACGAGAAGGCCTTTTTCAGATCATTGGTGACCACGCCCGCAGTCAACCCATAGCTCACGGCGTTAGCCTTGGCGAGAGCATCATCGAAGTCCCTCGCCCGAATCACGCTGACTACCGGCCCGAAGATCTCTTCCTGGGCGATGCTCATTGCTGGATCAACGTGGTCAAACACCGTCGGCTGGACGTAGAAGCCAGGTTCGCCGGCTCGCCCGCCGCCCGCCACCAGTTTCGCGCCTTCCTCCTGGCCAAGACCGACATAACGAAGATCCGTTTCCATCTGCTCCTGGCTCACCGCTGGGCCCATTTGCGTGCGGCTATCCAGACCATCGCCCACGACCAACGCCTTGGCCTGGCGAGCCAGAGCCAATACGAATTCCTCGGCCACCGGATCCTCTACGATCACCCGGCTGGTTGCAGTGCAGGCCTGGCCGGTCAAGCCAAACCCGCCTTTCATGGCCAACCCGACTGCAAGGTCCAAGTCGGCATCAGCGAGCACCACCATCGGGTTCTTGCCCCCGAGCTCGAGCTGAACACGCGCCATATTCTTGATGGCTTTGCCATACACTCCCACACCGACGGCATGTGAGCCAGTGAAGCTCACTCCGTTCACGTGCTCGTTGGCGACCATCTCATCCCCCACCGCCGAGCCTGATCCGGTGATGAAGCTGATCACGCCGGAGGGCAATCCGGCTTCAACGAGCGACTCAACGAGCATCAGAGCCACTCTAGGAGCGTACGAGGCGGGCTTGAAAAGGACGACATTCCCGCATACCAGCGCCGGGGCGATTTTCCAGGCCGGGATGGCTATCGGGAAGTTCCAGGGGGTGATGATGCTGACAAGACCCAGCGGCTCGCGCCGGGTATACAGCAATTCCCCCGAGGTGGAACTTGGCAGGACATCCCCACCGAGACGCCAACCCTCCCCTCCGTAGTAGTGGAAGATGTCGCGCGCCCGCGCCACCTCAGCCCGGGATTCCGCCAGGGTCTTGCCTTCCTCCCGAGTCAGGGCCGCGGCGAACTCGTCCAGACGCTGATCGACGATGCGGCTGGCCCTGTCCAGGATCTCTCCGCGCGCAGGAGACGGAGTGCCCGCCCACCCCGGCAGCGCCGCCCGGGCAGCGTCAATGGCCCGCCGCACATCTTGCGACGTGGCGCTCGGGAAAATGCCGATGGTCTCGGCTGGGTTAGCTGGATTCGTGTCCGGGAAAGTCGCCCCGTCCGAGGCATCCACCCACTGGCCTGCGATCAGATTCCTGAACAGCTCCACGTCTCGTATCTCCCGGGCGCCTGTGCCCCGGTCGGGTCCCGTGCCGGTATTGTGCGGTCAGTGAGTGCGCGGAGAAGCCTCCCAGAGGAGAACAGGCCCCTGCGGAACCGCGCAGCGGTATCGCCTGCCCTTTTAGGTAGCGGTCTGGGTGTCCCGCGCAATCTCAATACGTAGTCGGCGTACGGTGTCGTCAAGGTCCGCAAAAGCAGCCCCGACCTGCTCGCCGTCGGCCCCCTGCGCCTCAAGCGCCGTCCGTAGTCTTGCCGCGGCTTCCTCGATCTGGATCAACCGCTCGCGGCCTGCAGGCTTGCGGACATAGACCTTGGTCCTCGCCCAAGCGAGATCTTTCGCCAAAGCGCGCATCTCATCTTGCAGCGAGACCCCTGCAAGGTCATCCGCCAGCTTCAAGCAGAGTGCCTCGAGTTCACGGATTTCCACGTTCCGCCACCGCCTTGTTGTGGACCGTCTCGGTGATTACGAGCTCGCCGCGGCTGTCCAGTCAGCGCGTGTGTACTCGCGTTCCAGAGGGCTTGGCGGGCGCAGTTCAGCTGGCGCCGACAACCACGATTTGCTGGTCGCTTGCCGCGCCAATACCCAGCTTGACAGCCTGCGACACCTGTTCCAGAGACCAGACATCGCCATCGATCAGATACACGGCGTCTTCCTTCGGCGGGCGTCCGTACGACTGAAGGATGCGCACACCCTCGACATCGATCGCCACCTGATCACCGGAGGCCATCACCACCCCCGGTTCGACCTGTGTGCCATGATCGGGACCATCGCTGATGAACGACTTCCGCCCGTCCATGATGATCAGGTCCGGCTGCACTACCAGAGCGATTTCAGGGACCTTCTCCTTCAGAGGTACATGGTAGTGCAGGTATTTCATGTCGACGACATACACCATCCCCACCGCCAGCTTCATACTCATGGTGAAGCCAGCCAGGAAATGGTGCTTCATGCAAGGGAGAAAGACGATCTTGTCGAACTCCAGGACCGGCTTGGCGATTCCAATGGTCTCGTAGTGGACGCTCCCTTCGATCTTGACGTCGGCGTACTCAACATGGTCAAAGTCGATCACCGGCACACCGACCTTGGCCATAGCCTCATAAACGCCCATACGCCGCAGGACCCGATCCGTCGGCATCCATGGCCAGCCGGAGCGCTCACCCAACGTCAGGTCCTGGATGCCGTGTTCGCGCAACAGCTCGATCACCGCGGTCAGGAAATCCAGGCTTGTCGAGGCCGGGAAGGGATCATCGCTATTGAAATTGGCCTTCAGCAGAACCTTGTCGCCGGGAGAGAGCGCCCGGGCAAAGCCGCCGATGCGCTCCACCGCCTTGCGCACGGCTTCCTTGATGTCCAGTCCGTCCGTCGCGATTTTGGCGACTAGGGACTTGCCGTCCTGCGTGTATTTGTTCCCCAAACGATGCCGCCACTCGACGACTTGATCCAACTCCCGTTCCATGGCCAACAGTTCTTCTTCACGCATTCCCGCCTCCGTAGTCGTGCCTGAGTACGTACAGCGAGTCGTGTCCCATGCATTGATCACACCAAATCCAAAGTTCCATCCCTTGCCGGGCTCCCGTGCTCACGCACCTACTGCCAGCATGTAGAGCTGGCGCAGGTGAGCAATGAAGGCCTCGAAGTCCGTCTTCTGATAGGCCAGGGCAGCCTGCGACTCAGAGGTATCGTACCAACCCGCCCAACCGGGGCCCTCACGGAAGGTCGCCCATGACGGGTCCAGGTCGAAGGCAGAGGAAATGTGAGCCGAGTATGCCTCGCCAGTCATCTGCCATCCCCTCCCGCCCGCGATATTGAGAATCCGGCGCCTGGCCTGAGGGTTATCGATCGCGTTCACGACGGCCGTAGCCGCATCCTGGAGCGCGACAAACTCCACATCTTGCTCTCGAGTGAAGGGCCAAGGGTCGGGCAGGTCGAGCACTTCGGGCACAGCGATCGGCGCAAACCGAAGAATGGTCCACGAGGCGGGGGAGGCTTTGACAAGCGATTCGGCCTCGACCTTGGACTTCCCGTAGACATCCAGTGGCCTCTGCGGGTGGGTTTCGCTCACCGGCGATGTCTGCGGAACACCGTAGGTGGCTACAGACGAGGCGAAGATCAAGGTCATATCGCCGGGGAGCGACTCCAACAACGTGCGCGTCCCGTCGACGTTAACAGTCCGGGTGAGATCCGGTTCCTGTTCGCTCAAAGGGGGAAGTACCGCAGCCAGGTGCACGACAACCCCCACCCCATCCAATACCCTACGCACATCATGGCGCGACCTGATGTCCCCGGCCACCGCCTGTCCCGACCAGTTGTCACCGAGCCCCTCAAGCGCTTCTGGCAGGTCAAAGAGGCGCACTGGCTGATGCCTGGCCCTGAGAAGGAGGACAAGCGCCCGACCCAGCTTTCCGGCAGCCCCCGTCACAAGAACGGCTGATTTGGCTTCGCCGCGCCCGCCCTGAGACAATCCGGCAGAGGCTTGAAGAATGGGGCCTATCCGTACACCTCCGTCTCCGCAACCTTCGGATCAACCCCTGGGAGGATGGCGACCGGTTTGATCTTCTCGATCCGGTCGAAGCAAGCGTAGTACTGGTGCAAGCTAGCCTCCATGATCCCTGAAGGGATGTGGTCGTAGCCCCATCGGCCGGTCCAGTTGTCGAAGTAGGGCAGTATGTCACCGGCCACCAGGATAGGGCCGATGGCGGTGTCCACGAGGACGCTCTGGAAACCGATTGTGTGGCTGGGGAGCGCCAGGATTTGGATTCCGGGGAGGAGTTCCTCGTCGCCGTTGACTGGGACAGTTCTGGACATCGCCTGGATCCAAGGCGGGTTCGCCTCGGCTGGTGTGTACAGGGATCGGTGCGCCGGTACGGGTTTAAGGGCCTCCTGGATCTCGGCAGCCTGGACGCGGATGGTGGCCTTGGAGAACAAGTGATTGGCGTGACAGTGGTCCCAGTGAAGATGAGTGTTGATGACGATGTCCACGTCGTCCGGGCTCAGGCCCAGCTTCTTGAGCGCGGCAATCGGTTCTTGGTCCGGTAGTCGCTCGTAGTTGTGGTGGTACTTGGCTCCCCATGTCGCAGGATCGCCAGGCCCGTTGTCGACCAGGATCACGACATCCGGGCCGCGCAACACAAACATCCAGTAGACCGCAGGGATCTTAACGCCTGGATTGGCGTCGTTCGCCAAATAGTAGAGAAGCGATGTCTCGGCTGTATAGAACGTACCCGTGCTCAGGGGGTAGATCTTGAAGTGGGGCATGTCGCCCTCCTGCCGTGATTGCGCTGACGGTTCCCTCGGCACCGTCGCAAGGAGCCATGAACTCTCGGATCATCTAAGGCGCAACGCACTCGCGATGAGCTGGCCTCCTCTCTCCCCGGCGGACCGGAACATTCCGCAGTATTTCGCCCCGAATTCACATCCACCGCCTTTCCATGATCGCATTCTATCGATGGGTGACCAACGTATCGTACCTACGCAACGGGGGCGAGTCAAGTCTGCGGGGCTCGATGTGGGCTGCAGCATCCGTCAAACGCACAATCTGATCGTTCATCGCCCGAGAGTCAGTATACAATGATCGCCGGGAGTCATCCTCGGTCCCGCCCGAGATCGGAACCGTAGCCCGGGCACACACATCGGCCAAGCCACGGTGTCCCGGCTTGCTCATCTGGGGAGAACCTGAGAGGTGCCCATCGAACTTGTCTGAACAACTCGGTCGTGACCAGATATTCGAAGTGATGAAATCTCACCCCTGACCCGAATCCTCTAAGGAGTGAAGAGCATGCCAGCACGACATCCCTTCCCGTTTCTCCTAAACTCCGCGCTGATCGTGGCCTTGCTTGCCCTGACGGCTTGCAGCGCGGCAACCCCCACCGCGACCACAGCCCCTGTGACCGCTCCCACCAGCGCGTCCACCACTGCGCCCGCCACAGAGCCCCCTGAGGTGTCTGCTCCTCCGATGAAGGTCTTGCTCATCACCGGAGTAGGGGGTCTTGGCGATCAGGGATTCAACGACGCGGGGAACCTGGGCGCCACACGTGCCGTCGACGAGCTCGGGATCACGCTTGACGTTGTCGAGCCAACGGAGTCGGCCGAGTTCGAACCCCAATACCGGGCTGCCGCCTCCAGCGGGGAATATGTCCTGATCGTCGGCTTGGGCTTCGAGCAGGCTCAGCCGGCCAACCTGGTGGCGAAGGAGTTCCCGGATCAGGGCATCGCCCTAATCGACTCGGCCTCTGAGCAGCCGAATGTGCAGGGGGTGTTGTTCCGCGAGGAGGAGAACGCCTTCTTGGCGGGTATCGTCGCAGCGTACCTCACTCAGCAGACCGACCTGCCAGGGATCAACCCCGACAAGGTGCTCGGCATCGTGCTGGGGATCGATGTCCCCCACGTGCGCCGCTATGCCATCTCTTATGAGGCCGGAGCCCGGACAATCGACGCCGAGATGAGCGTTGTGGTGGGCGTTGTCGGCGACTTCAGCGATCAGGCGAAGGCTAAGGAGCTTTCCATCGCACAGATCGAGCAAGGCGCGGACATCGTATACCAGGTGGCAGGAGGAGCCGGCCTGGGCGTGTTCAATGCAGCGGAGGAAAAGGGCGTCTACGCCATCGGCGAAGGCCTGAACCAGAACCGTCTGCACCCGACATTCATCGTTGCCAGCACCTACAAGCGCATGGACAATGCTGTCTTCAATGCCATCAAGACTGCGGTTGAAGGCAGTTTCGAGGGCGGCAACTTCGTGTACGGCTTCTCCGAGGGCTACCTTGTCGTCGACCTGGATGGCTCTGAGGTGCCACTCTCGGCCGAAGGCCAGGCGGCCCTTCAGGAGTACCAAGGCAAACTAGCCGGCGGCGAGATCACGGCGCCGTTCTCCCAGGAAGACCTAGACTCTTACCTGGCGACGTTGAATCAGTAGAATGATCCACCAGGGAAAGGGCTGCTTCTGAGGAGCAGCCCTTTCCTTCTCCCCCCATAATCAGTTCCCCTCGAAAGCGCTAGCGAGCAGCGAGGAGTTGGCGCGGTACCGATGGACATGGCGATCCGGATCCGCGGGGTGACCAAGCGCTTCGGGCCCACCCTGGCGAATGACAACATCGACCTCGACATCCGACAGGGCGAGATTCACGCGATCCTCGGAGAGAACGGGGCCGGGAAATCCACCCTGGTGAACATCCTGTACGGCCTGTACAGACCGGATGCCGGAAGCATTACGGTTGGCGGGCAGCCGGCCAGGATCGACTCGCCGGCCGATGCGGCGAGCCTGGGCATCCAGATGGTGCACCAGCACTTCATGCTCGCTGTGCCCTTCACCGTCGCGGAGAACCTCGTCATCGGGCACGAACCCCGCAGGCTCGGCGTGTTGCTCGATCGAAGACGATCCGAGGAGATCGTCCGGTCGCTATCACAACGCTACGGGCTGGATGTGGATCCACGCGCGCATGTTGAGGACCTCTCGGTCGGTGCTCGGCAGCGAGTAGAGATCCTTAAGGCCCTGTACCGCGATGCCCGGATTCTCATCCTCGACGAGCCAACCGCCGTCCTGACGCCTCCCGAGATTGTTGAGCTGTTCCGGATCATGCAGCGTCTCAAGGAGGAGGGGAAGACGGTCATCTTCATCACCCACAAGCTGAGGGAGGTGATGAGCACGGCCGATCGGCTGACAGTACTTCGCCACGGCCGCCTCGTCGGCACGCACGACGTCGCGCAGTTGAACGAAGACATGCTGGTCGAGATGATGGTCGGCCGCCTGGTCGACGCCGAGGCCACGGGGGAGGCCCGCCAAGGCGGGCAGATCGTATTGCGGGTTCGCGGGCTACGCGCTCCCGGCCACCAATCCGGTGTTGAAGCGCTACGCGGGGTGGATCTCGACATCCGCGAAGGCGAGATCATGGGGATCGCTGGGGTGGAAGGAAATGGTCAACTGGAGTTGGTGGAGGCTCTGGTTGGGTTGCGTCCGGTCACAGCGGGAGAGATGCAACTGGACGGCGTCTCCATCGTCGGGCGATCCCCGCGCGAAATCCTTGGGCGCGGTCTGGTGTGTATCCATGAAGACCGGCAAGCCAGGGGTGTGATCGGCGAGTTTACGGTCGAGGAGAACTTGATCTTGGGGGAACAACACAAGCCGCCGTTGAAGCGCGGTTTCTTCATGGACCGACAAGCCATTCACGGACGAACACGCGCTCTTATAGAAGGCTTCGACATCATACCCCCCAGATCGGATATTCAGGCGAGATATCTCTCGGGAGGGAATCAGCAGAAATTGGTCGTGGCGAGGGAAATGACCGCCAGACCGCTAAGGCTGCTCATTGCCTCGCAGCCCACCCGAGGCCTGGATGTCGGCGCGACCGAGTTCATCCACCGCAAGCTGCGCGAATTGCGGGATAGGGGAACGGCTGTGCTCCTTGTCTCTGCAGATCTGGACGAAGTAAGGCTTCTGAGCAGCCGGCTTGCTGTCATGTTCAAAGGGGAAGTCATCGCTGATCGACCAAAGGGGGAGTACCGGGACGCAGAATTGGGCGCGTTGATGCTGCGTGGTCGGCAGCCTGTGGAACTCGCGTCGGAGAGGATGTGATGGCCGGGGCTGAGGAGGCACGGCCCAATGCGGGGAACTGGCTTCGAAGGGCCCTCAACAGCCCCTTCTTGGGCTCGTTGGCGAGCTTTCTGCTCGCGATCGGGGCAGCCGCGCTCCTCATTAGCTTGGCTGGCTTTGATGCCGGTGAGGGTTACTCCGCCATGCTCCGGGGGATATTCGGAAGTCGGATGTCCCTCTCCGATGTCTTGGCGCGCTCGACCCCACTTCTGTTGACCGGCCTCGCGGTCGCGGTTCCTTTGCGTGCCGGATTGTTCAACGTGGGGGCGGAGGGACAGCTCCTTCTCGGGGCGCTCTTGGCCGCGGTCGTCGGCATGCTTCCGGGGATTCCCGCATGGCTCCACATCCCACTGACTCTGGGCCTAGGTTCACTGGCCGGTGCTCTCTTTGGGATGGTGCCCGCCTACCTCAAGGCCCGCTTCCGCGCGCACGAGGTGATCACCACGATCATGCTGAATTACATCGTGACCCTTCTTACCGGCTATCTGGTGAACTATCCACTCCATCCTCCTGATGAGATGCTTCCAGCTACCGAGATCATCGCTGCAAGCGCCCAGCTTCCCCGCTTGGTGCGCGGCAGCCAGCTCACGATCGGTCTATTCGTGGCTATCGCTTGCGCGTTCGTTCTGCACCTGCTCCTCCAGCGCAGCGTCATGGGCTATGAAATCCGGGCGGTCGGATTGAACGCCGAAGCCGCCGAAGCCAAGGGCATTCGGCGGACCAGGGTTTGGCTGCTGGCAATGGCTATCGGCGGCGCCATGAGCGGGCTGGCTGGTGCAACGGAGGTGTCAGGTGTCCAGCTGCGCTTCCTGGAAGGCTTTTCACCTGGCTACGGGTTCGCCGGCATCGCCGTGGCCCTGATGGGCTACGCCAACCCCCTGGGGGTGATCCTGGCTGCACACGTCCTGGGAGCCATTCGGACGGGCGCCCTGACCATGGATCGCACCACAAGCATCCCGGCTGACTTCGTCACTGTGATCCAGGGGCTGATCCTGGTCTTCCTCTCCACCCCCGGACTGTTGCGCCTGCTCATTGAGAAACGCAGTCCCGCCACCGGGAGCCTCCCCATCGAGGATCTCACAAGTTGATGGTGTCCCATGCAGATCACCCCTGAACAGATCTTCAGCTTGATCGCCGCCGGCCTGCGCGCGACCACCCCGATCGCATTGGCCGCGATCGGCATCACCCTTTCCGAGGCGGCTGGGATCATCCACCTCTCGGCAGAGGGTGTCATGCTCTCTTCGGCGCTGACCGCCGTCGTCGCCACGCACTACACGGGCTCTCCGTGGCTCGGCCTGCTCACCGCCATCCTCACGGGCCTTCTGTTCGGTGCGTTGATGGGCGTCACCGCCATCAACCTTAGGGCCAATCAGATCATTGTCGGTTTCGGCGTCAACTTCATTGGAACGGGGATCACTCCTGTGCTTCTTGAACGCGTGTGGGGTAGCCGTGGCCGTTCCGGCGCGGTCGCGGGCCTGCCTCACCTTGAGTGGGAGTGGTTGACGAAGGTGCCGGTGGTGGGGCCCATCCTGGACGGGCAGAGCGTCCTCTTCTTCGCCATGCTCGCCCTACTGGCGGTGACCTGGGTCGTCTTTCACCGCACGTCCTACGGGTTGCGCTTGCGCATGGTCGGGGAACATCCTGGCGCGGCTGCCACCGCCGGGATCCGTGTCAATCGCGTCCGGTATGTCGCCGTCCTGGTCGGCTGTGCCCTGTGCGCGATTGCCGGAGCGGAGCTGTCCTTGGGTCAGATTCTGCTATTCGGGCGAAACATGACCGCCGGTCGCGGTTTTGTCGCCGTGGCGGCCAATGTCGTCGGCGGCTGGCGTCCTATGGGCAGTTTCCTGGCGAGCCTCCTGTTCGGGCTCGCCGACGCCTTGCAGCTTCGCCTCCAGGGAGGCATCATACCGAATCATTTCATTCAGATGATCCCTTACCTGCTCACGGTCCTGGTGGTTTCCGGCATCGGCGGGCGCCGGCCGCCCCTGGCGATTGGCACACACTTCGACCCCGAGGAAAAGTGAGCGATCAGCCATTGACCGAAGGTGAACGCCCCAAGGCGGACCTCCTACTCTTCGGTGGCCTGGTTGTCACCATGAACCCCCACTGGGAGGTCATCGAAGATGGCGCCGTCGCCGTTCACAAAGGCGAGATTCTCGATCTCGGCCCGAGTCGGGAGCTCCTCGCTCGATACGAAGCCGGGGAGACGATGGATGCCTCCGGCGCGATTGTCATGCCGGGTCTGGTGAATGCGCACACGCACGCGGCGACAAGCCTGTTCCGCGGGTTCGCCGACGATAAGCCGCTGAAGCAATGGCTGGAGGGGTACATCTGGCCAGCTGAGAAGACGTTCGTCAACCAAGAGAGGGTTCGCTGGGGTACGCTGCTGGCAATCGCCGAGATGATCCGCGGAGGCACCACCATCTTCCTTGACATGTATTTCTTTGAGGACGTGGTGGCCGAATCAGCCAGGAAGAGCTCCATGCGTGTCGTGCTGGGGGAGGCGCTGTTCGAAATGGCTGGGCCAAGCCATCGCCCCTTCCCCGATGCCCTGGCCTTCAACCGCCACTTGCTCGAAACCTATCGCCTCGACCCGCTGATCTCGGTTTCTGTTCAACCCCACAGCACGTACACCGTCTCCCCGGACAACTTGCTGCGGGCGAAGGATCTGGCGGACGAGTTCGGCGCCGTGTTCGGGTTGCATGCCTCCGAGACGGCGGAGGAGGTTGCCGGGGTGCGGCAGAAGACAGGCCATTCGCCGGCTCAGCTCCTGGCTCATCTGGGCCTCCTTGATGATCGCGTTTTGCTTTTCCATGGCGTTCATCTGAACCAGACCGAGATTGCCGTGTTGGCCGAGACCCGGGCCGGGGTTGTCCATTGTCCTGAAGCCAACTTGAAACTGGGTTCCGGGGTCGCCCCATTGCCGGCATTGTTGGAGGCAGGCGTCAGGGTCGCAATGGGCACCGACGGGCCAGCCAGTAACAACGATCTGAACCTGTGGGGCGAGATGCAAATGGCCAGCAAGATCCACCGAGGCGTGAGTGGAAATCCAAATGCGGTGACCGCACGGGAGGTCCTGGCGATGGCCACGCGCGTCGGCGCCGATCTCATCGGGATGGGCGATCAGCTCGGATCCCTCGAAATCGGCAAGCGCGCCGACATGATTCTCATCGGCTTGGACAAGCCTCACCTCGTGCCGATGTATGATGTCTACTCGCACCTTGCTTACGCGGTTGGGCGCTCCGATGTCGACACGGTCGTTATTGGCGGCCGCCCGGTGATGCGCGACCGGCAGATGTTGACCGTGAACGAAGACGAGGTCATCGCCCATGTCCGCGAAATCGGCGGCGAGATCAAGCACTGGCTGGATGCGCGCTGACACCTCGATCCGGAAACCGGAGACAATTGGCTCACGAAGGCGCAATCCGGGCGAACGTCACTAAACCTCTTGCCTTAATGATGCGATATTCCAGTCATTTGAATCTGGAAGTCCGGATCCACTCGAACATCGAGCACGTACGATTGTTGGTCCGGAAGCCGGCTGCGATCAAGGCACCCATATACGTAGTCATCGACGGCGCATGGTGAAGGGCATCCAACTGGGGGGCGACTCCGTGGAGCCGAGCCGTCCAGCATGAGCCAGACCGCAGAGTGGACCGCCGATCGACCGCCTCCCTTGACTCACGATCGTCACAGATGAGGCTTGACCATAAGGGGGCTGATGTGCGTCGTGCATGTCCCCTGGCTGAAGCAGACGTCCAAGATCGGTTGTGCGGAGCCAAGTGGGAACCCCCAGGCGATTGCCAATTGGAGCCTGCAGTCTCGCAGGCAAGTGTAGATGATGTGCGTGAGCTTGTCGGCATCGGCGCCGGCAGCTCCGAAGCGATGTTTCTCGGCGCGTCGTTTCTTTTCGTAGCAGCGACCGACGGCCGGGTTCTCGCGAGCCGCCACATGGGCCGCTTGCCAGACCGCACGTCGAAGGTAGTGTGACCCGGCCCTGGACAAGCGCGTGGTCCGAGCCCGGGAGTCTACTGTCTGGAATACGACAGGATCGATGACGACCCAGGCTCCCAACGAGGATCCCGACTGGTCACCGGACGGGAAGTGAATCACGTTCGAATCTTGGCGCGATGCGGCCAACCACGATATTTACATCATGGCCACGAACGGCTCGGCGGTGATCCGTCTCACCGCCGACCCCGCTCTCGATTACCAGCCGGCGTGGAGGCCGTAGCCCGACACCTGGGCAAGCGACCCGTCCCCTCCGAGACTTCTCGACCCGCACCCCTCCCGATCCCCCACCTGCTTTCGCCCTGAGTGACCGTTCAATAGGAACTGTCTCCCCGGCCGCCAGCCGTCGTGACCATTCCCCTCGGCCGGATTGAATTTAGGCTTGCCAAAATCATAATTTCTGATATGATAAATTCGTATCGGCCTCGTCAACACGATCATTGTGGGAGAAGACAGGAATCCTGGCATGCCCGAACCTCTCATTCGTCTCCTGATCGCCGCCGGACTAGCCTCCCTGGCGGCCCTGCTCTTCTGGCCGGGCTCGGGGCTCGCGCCCCGCTGGCGTGAAGCCCGGCGGGCGTCGGAGCGAGTCCTGATCGAGGACACCCTCAAGCACCTCTACGAGTTCAAGCTGACGGGCCTGAAACCTAGCCTGGAGAGCCTCGCCGGCGCGCTGTCCGTTCCTCTGGATCGGGTTGCCCGATTGCTCCCGCTGATGCAGAAACACAGCCTGGTCGAATACGAGGCCGGTGAGATTCAGCTCACGCCGCGCGGACGAGAGTATGCCCTTCACATCTTGCGGGCACACCGGTTGTGGGAACGGCACTTGGCGGATGAGACCGGGTACCCTGAAATGGAATGGCACGACCGCGCCGAAGCGATCGAGCACGTCCTTACACCGAGCCAGGCCGACAGTCTGGCCGAACACCTCGGGAACCCAACTTACGACCCGCATGGTGACCCAATACCCGCTGCGACGGGGGAGATGGCTCCGTTGGCGGGCGGGTCGTTGGCCCAGGCGACGGACGATCATCTACGCGTGGTTCACATTGAGGATGAACCCCAAGCGATCTACGCTCAACTCGTCGCCGAAGGTCTTCATCCCGGGTTGGAACTCAGGATCATCGAGCGTTCTTCGGAGCGGATCGTCGTCTGGGCGGCCGACCGCGAGCATACCCTGGCACCGATCGTCGCCAACAACGTGACTGTCATCCCGATCACTACCCCTCCCCCACAACCCGGGTTCGAACAACGCAGGCTCTCCTCCCTCGAAGTCGGGGAGCAGGCCCGGGTGGTCGCAATCTCTCGCGCAACCCGCGGCCCCGAGCGGAGGCGCCTTATGGACCTGGGCCTTCTGCCGGGAACCTTGATCGAAGCCAGTCTACGCAGCCCGGGTGGAGATCCGACGGCCTACCTCGTCCGCGGGGCATTGATCGCCCTGCGGCGCGAGCAGGCCGACCAAATTGCCATCACTTCGTCCGAGGAGGCCAAGCTATGAGCTGCGAGGCTTGTCCCGTCCACAACACCGGCCGCCCATCGCATCTGGGGGTCGACATGGGCAACTGGGACTACGTCGTTGCCCTCGCCGGGAATCCGAATACGGGCAAGAGCACGGTTTTCAACGCCCTGACGGGTCTGAAACAGCACACCGGCAACTGGCCTGGTAAGACCGTGACCCGGGCGGAAGGCGGGTTTGAGTACGGAGACAAACGCTTCAAATTGGTGGACCTGCCCGAGACCTATTCGCTGCTTTCAGCCAGCCTCGACGAGGAGATCGCCCGCGATTTCATCTTGTTCGGCAACCCCGACGTGACGGTCGTGGTCGTCGATGCCACCCGCCTGGAGCGCAACCTGAACTTGGTGCTTCAGGTCCTCGAGATCACCGGCCGCGCCGTGGTCTGCCTCAACCTGGTCGACGAAGCCCGAAGGCACCATCTTAGGGTCGACGAGCGCCGGCTGGCGCGCGACCTAGGAGTGCCCGTCGTCCCCACTTCCGCCCGATACCGCCAGGGCCTGCCCGAGCTGCTGGCGGCGATCAACGACGTCGCCGCCGGCAAGACGGCCTGCAAGCCCCACCGGATCGGCGGAGCGTCCCCGGAGGTCGAGCAAGCCGTGAGCGGTCTCGCTCGAAAGATCGAGGCGGTCTTCCCCAAGCTGACCAGTGCCCGCTGGGTGGCCTTGCGCCTGCTGGATGGGGATGCCCGCATCGCCGCGGCCGTCCGCCAGGGAGAGCTTGGCGAGCTGGAAGGCGCCTCGCAGACCGCCGTCGAAGGCGCGGCATTGGCGGAGGCCTCGGCATGAGCGCTTCGAGATTCGACCAGGCAGCCGTTCAAGACATTCTACGTAGCGCCGAGGCGCTTCGCTGGGAGCTCGGGCGCGATTATCACGATCGCGTGGTGGAAACGGTGTACGCCGACGCGGCCGGGATCGCCGATCGGGCTGTCACCCGCGAAGGAGACAGACCGCGCTTCGATCTCGACGCGACCATCGACCGTCTGGTGACCAGCCGCGTTTGGGGCTTGCCGATCATGTTGCTTCTACTGATGCTGGTCTTCTGGCTCACGATCACCGGTGCTAACCTCCCCTCGAATTGGATAGCCTCCGTCTTGATCGGTCGTATCTACCCGGCCCTCAAGCAAGGAGCCGAGGCCGTCTTGATCCCACATTGGGTCAGCGGGATGTTGATCGACGGCATGTATCTCAGTACTGCCTGGGTCGTGAGCGTCATGCTGCCGCCGATGGCTATCTTCTTCCCCCTCTTCACTCTGCTCGAGGATTTCGGCTATCTGCCCCGGGTCGCGTTCAACCTCGACAACTTCTTCAAGAAGGCTGGAGCGCACGGACGCCAATCGCTGACCATGGTGATGGGCTTCGGCTGCAACGCCGCCGGCGTCGTGGCGACCCGGATCATCGACAGTCCACGCGAACGACTGATTGCCATCATCACCAACAACTTCGCTTTGTGCAACGGCCGCTGGCCGACTCAGATCTTGATCGCTGGCGTGTTTCTAGGCACCCTCGTCTCGGCTCAACTGGCCGGCCTGGTCTCCGCCGCTTCTGTGGTAGCGATCGCCCTGCTGGGGGTGGGTCTGACTCTTGTTGCGTCGTGGGTGCTTTCGCGCACGATGCTCAAGGGTCAGCCCTCGACTTTCAGCCTCGAGCTGCCGCCTTACCGGCCGCCACGCGTGTTCCAGACTCTGTACACCTCGCTCATCGACCGTACGATCTACATCCTCTGGCGGGCGATCGTCTTCGCTGCCCCGGCGGGCCTCGTGATCTGGCTCGTCGCCAATGTGCACCTGGGAGGCCCGAGCCTCGCCGAGATCCTGGTAAATCTGCTGGATCCGGTTGGGCTGTTCATCGGTCTGAACGGGGTGATCTTGCTCGCCTACATCGTGGCGGTCCCGGCCAATGAGATCGTCATCCCCACGATTCTGATGCTGACGGTCTTGATGACGGGCGTGACCGGTGTTGGCCAAGGCGCCGGAGTGATCTTCCAACTCGACTCGCAGCAGACCCTGCAGTCTCTGCTCACCGCCGGAGGCTGGAGCCTGCTGACGGCGGTCAATCTGATGCTCTTCAGCCTGATCCACAACCCGTGCAGCACGACGATCTACACGATCTACAAGGAGACGGGGAGTGTGAAGTGGACGGCAGTGGCGACATTGATGCCATTGATCCTGGGCGTGTCGGTCACCTTCGTCGTTGCCCAGATATGGCACCTCTTGGCGGGTGCAATCTGAGCCGCGGTGCAAACGAAATCCGCTCCGGACAGAAGTGCCGTAG
>MGOM01000135.1:1008-1248 GCA_001797105.1 Chloroflexi bacterium RBG_19FT_COMBO_62_14 | reverse complement strand
CGACCGGCCAGTTAGCGCGCTTCCTCGAAATCACTCCGGCCTCCGCCACTGGCATGGCGCAGGCGTTGGCCGGGATGAGCCCGCCTTTGCTGGACTACCAGAAGCATCGCGGGGTGGCGCTGACAGACCGAGGTCGCCTGGTGGCGCTGGAGGTCATCCGTCATCACCGGTTGATCGAGCTCTTTCTGCACGAAGCGCTGGGTCTCGAGTGGGACGAGGTGCACGACGAGGCCGAGCTGC
>MGOM01000135.1:0-967 GCA_001797105.1 Chloroflexi bacterium RBG_19FT_COMBO_62_14 | reverse complement strand
GCCACGACCCGCACGGGGATCCGATCCCCGATCGGCAGCTCGAGCTGCCGGTCACACGCGCCATGAGCCTCAAGGATCTGCCGGCCGGGAGCTCAGGCGTTGTGCTGCGGGTGACGGCCGACCACGACCCGGGGCTATTGCGACACATGGGCGCGCTCGGCCTGCGTCCGCCGGCGCGCCTGACTTTGCTCGAGCGCTCACCGTTCGATCAAACGCTCAGGTTGAAGGTTGAAGGGACTGACCAGGCTGTAGTCGTGGGGGAGGCTCTCGGCGAGCGGGTGTTCGTCATGCCCGATGCCGAGCCGAGTCTGTTGGAGAAATGAGAAGTCCCTTGGCGATGACCTACTCTCCCAGGCCGTTACCAGCCAAGTACCATCGGTGCTGGCGGGCTTAACTACCGGGTTCGAGATGGGACCGGGTGTCCCCCCGCCGCTTCAATCACCAAGGGACGAATCCCCTGAGTCTTCGATTGTCACAACTGAATAGTGAATCAAGCAATCAGCAATAAGCCATAAGCAGTAAGCCAAAACACTCTCGCGATGTGTGGCTTATTGCTTACTGCTAATTGCTTATTGCTGCTCTTCGAAAAGCGCCAAGTTCTCCGCATCACAGGTTAAGCCCTCGGCCATTAGTACGGCTTGGCTGAACCCCTTACGGGGCTTACACCTGCCGCCTATTAAGCAGGTAGTCTACCTGCGGCCTTACCCCCTTGACGGGGTGAGGGATCTTATCTTGGGGCGAGTTTCCCACTTAGATGCATTCAGCGGTTATCTCTGCCAGACGTGGCTACCCAGCAATGCCGTTGGCACGACAACTGGCACACCAGAGGTCTGTCCACCCCGGTCCTCTCGTACTAGGGGCAGCTCCCCTCAAATCCCTTACGCCCACAGCGGATAGAGACCGACCTGTCTCACGACGGTCTGAACCCAGCTCACGTACCGCTTTAATGGGCGAACAGCCCAACCCT
>MGOM01000134.1:2027-5018 GCA_001797105.1 Chloroflexi bacterium RBG_19FT_COMBO_62_14 | reverse complement strand
AGCTTATTCGCAGGGACTTTGTCAAATTGATGGGGATAGGCGCGGGGACACTGACCCTTAGCGCGTGTCGACTTATTCCGCCCGACTCATCAGCCGCGACACCGGCGCGCGTTGTCTCGACGCCGTTCATGGCCACACCTGTGTTCCCTTCCCTTGCCGTTGACCTGACGGCTGGACCAACCACGCTCCCCATCTTTTCAGGGGCGAAAACTTCCGTTTGGCGGTATCAGGCGTCGGTGCGCGAGGGAAGTGCAGAATCGATCCAGACGTTGAGCGGGTCTTATCTGGGCCCCATTTTTCGGATAGGAAAGGGTCAACGAGTCCGGGTTCGGCTCAAGAACGAACTTCCCGACCCCACCATTATTCATTGGCACGGACTGCGCATCCCCGAGGAGGTGGATGGACATCCGCGTGATGCCATCGCGCCTGGCGCGAGTTATGAATATGATTTCCAGGTGATTAACCGCGCAGGCACGTACTGGTTTCATCCGCATCCGCACGGATTGACGGGCCCGCAAGTGTATTACGGACTGGCAGGATTGTTCATCGTAAGCGACGCCGAGGAAGCTTCGCTGGGGTTGCCTGCCGGTGAATACGATCTTCCGCTGGTGATACAGGATCGCACGTTCGACTCAAAAAACCAGATGGTCTATCTGACGAACGGCATGATGGATCAGATGATCGGCTTTCTGGGCGATACGATTCTGGTCAACGGCGTGCCCAACGCGGTGCTGGACGTGAAAGCCGGTGCATATCGTTTGCGATTGTTGAACGGCTCGAACTCCCGGATCTATAAACTGGCATGGCAGGACGGCACACCGCTGACCGTGATCGCGACTGACGGCGGTTTGCTGGAAGCACAAGTGACCCAGGAGTACATTACGCTCGGCCCGGGCGAACGAGTGGAGCTGTGGTCCGATTTTAGCGGGCGAACGGCGGGCACTAAAATGCGTCTGGTCAGCTTGCCGTTCTCAGGGTTCAGCCGTGGCGGAGGGATGATGGGAGGCGGCATGATGGGCGGTTCGAGCCTGCCTAACGGTGCGCCATTGGATATCATCAGTTTGAGAGTCGCCGAGAAAACCGCGGAGGTTGTCCCGCTCCCGCCGAGACTCGCGACGATCGTGCGTCATCGCGTGGAAGATGCTGTGAACCGCAATAGCCCGCGCTCGTTTGCGCTGGCGATGCAAGGCATGAGTCACACCATCAATGGCCGAGTGTTCGAGATGGACGCGGTTGAGCGGGATGAGATCGTTCGGCTTGGTGACCTGGAGATTTGGGAATTCGCCAATCTAGAAGGCGGCGGGGGAGGCATGGGGATGGGCATGATGAATATGGAAATGCCCCATCCCATGCACATTCACGGCGTGCAGTTTCAAGTACTTGGACGTCAGGTCACGCGGGGCTACCAGTCGGCGTATCAGGAATTGAGCGCTGGGTTTGTAGACGATGGATGGAAGGATACGGTACTAGTTATGCCTGGCGAAAGGGTCCAGGTACTTGTCCGCTTCGAGGATTATGCGGGGACATTCCTTAATCACTGCCACAATCTCGAACATGGCGATGCGGGTATGATGAGGAACTACAAGATCGAACGTTGACATGGGACTGGCTTCGAGAATAGACGGAGCCTGTTGTTCTATATACTTGTCAATTAGCGATGAACAAAGCATCCCCAGGCTTGTTCTTGGCAATCGGGAGTTCATTCTTGCGGTCAAGAATGGCATAAGCCAACATGCTTATCTGTGGTTCGGGCGGCGAGCAGGGGACCATTCATCGGAGCCCGCTTTCCCTAGCGGGGCCGCGTTGCCTAACGGCCTCGAGGTTCGCGTCCGTGGAGCGTCCTGGAACGACTCCACGGAGTTGTGAGACGGCGTGCTAGACGGAGGTCAGGGGTCTATGGAGGGACGTGTTCGTTGGTCTAGTAGCCAAGCGCGGATTGGAGCTCTGGAAGAAGATCTGCCACGGGGACGTACATAAGGCCCCCATTCTCTGGTGCGCCGTAGTCTCTTACCCACTTGATTTGGCCATCGCTCCCGATCAGGACGAAAGTGTGGCCCGGCTCGCCGCTGGGCATCGCCCAGCGGTCGACGCCATAGGCGGCTGTAACCTCGCCGCCCTTATCGTAGAGGTGAGCTGAGGCCACACCGTACTCCTGTACGGCCTCGGCGAGCTGGGGAGTGGGGTCGATGGAGATGCTGACGAGTGTGATGGGGAGAGCTAGGAACTGTTGCGAACCTTCCAGGTCCACGACCTGTTGCATTCAAGGCGGTCAGCCGTAGGCCATGTTGAAGTAGAGGAGAGCGTTGGAATCGGCGAGTACATCGCCGAGAGAGAGGACAGATCCTTCGGCGGAAACGAGCGAGAATCCGGGAGCTGGATCGCCGACGGAGGGAGGCAAGGAGGAGCGAGCGCAGGCGAAAGTGACGAGCGGGAGAATGGCGGAGAAAGCGAAGATCTTGCGGTTCATACGCGCGGCGGAGGCAATCATAGCACAGTCTCCCTACTGGGAATGGACCGCAGGAACTCCGCCACTCGCCTTCAATCCATCCGCGCCACCCGTCGCAGGTCCTCCACACGGAAGCTGTAGGTCGGCCGTTCACGCACGGTCCCACAGCTGTACGTCACGCCGATGGCTCTGGCCACATCGACATCGCCGTGCTCGTCGAGCAGCGCCTCTTCAACATGCACGGCCTGCACCAGGCCGATGAAGAGTGTGTGGGAGTCGAGGTCGATCTCGCGTTCGACCGTGCACTCGATGTTGACCGGGCAGTCGGCAAGCAGGGGCGTCCTGACCCGCGTCGCCGCGGCCAAGCGAAGCCCGGCAATAGCGATCTTGTTCTCGTCGCGGCCGCTGACCACCCCCAGGTAGTCACATAAGCCGGACTGGGCGGGCGTGGGGAGGTTGACGACGAATTCACCGCACTGGCGGATCATGGTATGTGAATGGCGCGATGGTCGCACGGAGACGGCCAGTCGTGGCGGCTCGGCCGA
>MGOM01000134.1:0-2021 GCA_001797105.1 Chloroflexi bacterium RBG_19FT_COMBO_62_14 | reverse complement strand
GGCCACCCGGTTGCAGGTCATGACGTTCGGCGTGTCAGCCCCAGTCGTGATCAACACCACGGCAACTGGGTAGAGGGTGGTGGTGGGCTCCAGGGTGCGCTTCGACAAGAGTACTCCTTCGTGGCTCATCGGCCCAGCCGCTGCCGCTAGGATGGTCGATGGCGAACAGCACGGGGCACAAGGGCCCTAACTCATGAAGGTAACACAGGCGAAGGCGGGCGGCCACAGGCCGAGCGGGGCGCGGAGAAAAGGGGACCGCGGGCTCTGAGACAGTCGCACTTGCTCGGCCGGCGAACTCGGACCTTCGGACAGGGTTCCGATCCGAGGCAGGCGGCGATGGCAATAACCGATCGACCGGGCTGTCCCGGGGGGCCGAAGGGCGCAAGGCGCCCCTGCCCTTTGCCTTACCTTCCTTCGAGCGGGAGCCCGGCCTCCTCCCAGGCGATCATGCCTCCGTCAAGGTCCCAGATGTTGGTGTAGCCAAGCTCCGCCAAAGTCTCGGCAGCGATGGCGCTCATGCGACCGCTTCGGCAGTAGAGCACGATCCCGGCATTCTTGTCGGAGGGGAATTGCATCAGGTTCGCCTCTATCTGATCGTAAGGGATGAAGGCGTCTGTCGATTCGATCTCGCCCTCATAGGGCACGTGCGTGTTCACGAAGAAGAAGTCCTTCTGCTCCAGCATCGGGGCCAGTTGGGACGGCGTGAGGAGGCCACCTGATTGGGCCTCGGCGACTGGCGCGTCGGCAGGCGCCGGCTGGCAGGCCGCGAGGAGAGCGGCGGCGAGGACGATCAGAGTGTAGCCGCCTCCATGGCTCCCTATGCCTCCCAATTCGTGGTGGGGTCTTTGTGGGTCCGGGTGAAGGTTGATCTGGGGTTGTCTCAAAGGACATCTCCTCGCCAGCGGTACCACAGCCAGCCGAGGGGGATGCCGAGCAGTCCCCCAACCAGCCCGGCCGCCCAGTGCATGGGGTGCGGCCGGTTACCCAGAACGAACTCACCCACCACGAGGTATCCTCCGAAGCCGAGTCCCAGGACCCAAAGGTAGACCACCAGAGGCCATTCTTGCTTGTTCTTCTTCGCACCCGCCGCTACGCTTCTACTTCGTTTGCTCATGCTCTGCTCTCCTGACCGGACGCCCTTTCCCCTTACGCGCTGCGCAGCCGCGGCTCGGGGGCGACGCCTCCATTCGACTCGTCCGAACTCGACTTGCCTACAGATGGAATGCCTTCTCGGCTGCTCATCGGCCCGTGGATGACCATGAGGGCGATTGGAGTTGGGAGGGCCTCGCGGCTCCCGTTGCCCTACTGCGCGGGCTCGACGTAGAAGGTGTAGCGGACCTCGGCCTGCGAGTCGCCCTTGGCGATCGTAAGACGCAGCCACCAAGTCCCAACCTGCGCGAACTGCGCCTGACCCATGAACATTCCGCTTCCGTCTGCCATCGGTTGCGCCTGGGAGGCGCCCACCGGCTGATCGCTGGCCTCCGTCCCGTACTCGAATCGAGCCCTGTCGACCTCCACCGGGCGGCGACGGTCGTCGATCAGGGTGAAGCTCAATCCTACGGTGCCCGAGGGCAGGGGAGGATTAGGTTCCGTTGAGAAACGGATCGTCACCAGGCCGTAAGGCTCCAGCTCGGCCACCGCCTCCCGGCTTGGAGCATTGGCCAGCGTTAGCCGCGTGGCGGAAAAGATCAGGACCAGCATGAGGCCGCCGAAGAGGAGATAGACGAGCCAAATGAAATTGGGCTTTGGGCTCGTGTTTGTGGAGGGGGGCGACAAGTCTGAGGACAACATCCACCCGGCTGAAATCGGACCCGTTTGGTCGGTATATACAGGATACGCATGGGATAGGCGGATCGGGAGAGCGATTCGGCGCGTTTGCTGGTGGACTTTGGGCCGGGCGATGATGCCTCCCTGCTTACTTTCTCTTGCAGGGGAACGGGGCGCTATTCCTGATGTACGTCGCAGGGAGGCTGACGCCGTGGGCGAGCGCTATTACCCGGTAGAGACCGAACGCGTACTTG
>MGOM01000133.1:58593-63731 GCA_001797105.1 Chloroflexi bacterium RBG_19FT_COMBO_62_14 | reverse complement strand
GGCGGCCCAGATAGTCGCCTACCAGGCGACCGAAATAGGCGGTGCCATAGCGCATGTTTCCGTTCCGCGTGATCGCCTCGACGATCCCGGCGATGGTGAGGATATTGACCAGGCCCAGGATGACGAGCAGAACCACCCCTGGGATGGGTCCGACCCCAGCCAGTGCGATGGGGAGCGCAAGCACACTCCCGCCGACCGTCTCAGTCAATGTCAACGAAAAGGCAGTCCAGAAAGGCGGCATTCGTTCCAGGCCGTTGGCAAGGCGAGAAAGCAGCCAGCGAATCTGCTCCGCCACCGAGGTGGTGCGCGAATAGACTGAGTCGAGGGGGTGTTGGTACATGCGCTCAAAGGCCTGTTCGACCGCCTCGGCTTCCAACCCGAGCGACCGACGCATGGCAGGAACATCCTTGAGCCGAAACCGATACTTCTCTCCCAGAGAGTGGGCGAGCGCCGCGCGCAGGTTGGCTTCAGCGGGAACCAATGTCGCCCACTCAGGTGCAAACCGCTCCAGCTCCTGGATGGAAGGCTGCAGGGGAAGATCCCGACCCTGCGACAGGGCCGCCAGGAAGGCCTGTTCCTTCTCCTCGGCGCTCTTTTCGGTGAGGTAGCTGGCCAGAGCCTGCCTGGACTGGGAGACGAGCTGCGCAGTGCGTCCCTCAATGGCGTACAAGATGGTGCCTGCGCGGCGCGCGGGCAGGCCATCCAGCAGGTCCAAACCAGAGAAGAAGGAGGGTTCGTCGGGCATGCTGTCGAGGAGGCCGCCGGCGACCTAGGCCAGCTGAGCTGCGATCCCGCGATACTGCTCGGCAATAGGATGGGAGGGCTGGGTGAGACTGAAAAGCCCCCGGCTGCCCAGCTCCATCATTTCATCGGAATGCGGCAAAACCGCGACCACCGGACATCCGTAAGCCTTCTCGACCTGCTGAGCAAGGGCGGTTGGCTCCAGGCTGCTGGGGGCCTTGTTGACCAGCAGCAGGATGCGGGGAACTTTCAACTCCTGGGCGACCCGGACCGTAATGCCGGTGCCCTCGTAGTCCTGCTGATCGGGACGCATGACGATGAGCAGCGTGTTGGAGATGACCAGAGAAAGAAGTGTTTCCTCGTTGAGTCCGGGGTGGGTATCGATGAGCAAGTAGTCCAGCCTGAGCCCCGTAAGCAGGCGGCGAAGACCTTCGGTCAATTGCCGCGCGTCGTACCCCTCGCGCAACACACGCGTGATCTCACCCGGCTTGATGCTGGATGGAACGAGGAAGATGGTGCCGGAATTTGCCCTGACATCATCAGGGGTTACGTCAAGGGCAACCTCCTCGATGGCGCGACCGTGCCACAGAAAATCGTTCAGGGACGATTGGACCTCCTCACCGCCCAGGCCGAAGAGGATATGGATGCCTGGTGATTGAATATCTGTATCAATCACGCATACCCGGTTCCCTTGTTTGGCCAGCATTGCGGCCAGGTTGGCAGCCGTGTTCGACTTACCCGTCCCGCCTCGGAACGAGTGGATGGAGATGATCTGGGGCATGCATGGTCTCCCTGGAAGGGGCAAGAAAGGTCAGGACTGATTATACAGGTTTTGTATCAGAGTTGACCAGTATTCGACTGTTGGATGAGACCGCACTTGTTTCCGGCTATCGGGGTGCAGGCTGAGCGCGACTCACAGGCCGCGGAAGAGGAGACCGTCACACCACTAACAAGCCCATCTCAGGTGGTCTGGGTTTCACCCACGCAACCTTAGATGCGCCTTCTCTTCCCTCACGCTGACTTCACAGCATCCCGCCCATGGGAGCGGGCTGGCCGGGGCCGTTGTGGGGAAAAACCGGGTAAGAGTCCTCCTCCTCGATGCGTCCATAAAACCGGAAGGGAGAACCAAACCATGGCAAAACCGATCCACGTGAAGAGTGGTGAATTCGAAACCCGGGTCCTCCAGGCACAAGGTCCAGTCGTTGTCGACTTCTGGGCGGAATGGTGCGGACCGTGCCGGTTGATGGCACCCGTGATCGATCAGCTGGCGGAGGAATACGACGGCCGGATTCAGTTCATCGAAGTGGACGTCGATGAGAACCCCGACGTAGCGATGACCTACGGGGTTGAGGGCATCCCGACGCTGATCCTCTTCCACCACGGTGAAGTGGTCGACCGGATCGTCGGCTATCTTCCAAAGCCAATGCTCACCCAGCAGTTGGAGGCGACTTTGCCGCTGGCGGCCTAGGCCGGAGATAGCCCATCCCCGTCGGACGGGTTAGGGGAAAATGCCATTTCACCTGTGGGGATAGGTGAATTCAGAGAGCGGGGACCATCCGCAAGGGCGACAGGTACCGGGTGACCGGTTCACGGCGTCCTTTTTGATTCTGTTGCGACCCGGCGACCTCGATCGGCGGGTACCATGCGCCACGCGGGAGATTGACCGCCGGGCCAGGGAGTAGCTAGGGGGTCGTAGTGCAGGACTGCGTCTGGCCCGACGGATCCCGGCAGGCCGCCGAGTCATCCGGTTGATCGGTCGGGGTCGGCTGGGCCGGCGGCGGTGTGGGTGAAGCTTGCTGCGGATTGTTAGGATCCGGTGTGCTGGAAACGGCCTGGGTCGCCGTCGCATCGTCTGGGTTGTTCGAGGCACTCCCGGGCAGCGACGCATCCTGGGTAGGGGCCATGCTGGCCGCTTCTACCGGATCCGGCGCCTCAGAGTCTTCGGGCGGTGACGCGGACGGTGGGTCGGTCTGTCCGACCGTGTCTTGGGTGGGGAAGATGGCGGCCGGGGGATCATCAACAACAGACCCCGGCTGATTCGGGGTTGGCTGAGGCAAGCGGGCGTGCAGCAGCTCAGGTGTCCCGGACACCGTTGGCACACGCCGCTGATCCGAGAGCAAGCCGGCGATCGACGTCAGGTCAATCCCCATCCAGCGCACTGCCGCCAACGCTGGTACGGACAGAGCGAAGCATGCGAACACCACAACGACCATGCTTGCGAACCCCCAGCCGAGGGACCGGCGTATTCGTCCTTCCGAGTGAGGTGTGGACCCAGGAGCACGTGATGGGAGGGAGGGAGTCCGAGCCGCCGAATCGAGAGCCCGGATCATCTCCCCCACAGAACCGAACCGTCTGGACGGATCATCGTCTAGCGCCCGTTGAAGAACCTCGCTCACTTTCGGCGGCAGCTGGATTTGCCGGTGGCCTGGATCGGCCACAGAATCGCTGGCACCGGCCTTGAGGTCGGCGGCGGCTTTCACAGCTTCCTTGACACGAAGACCGGACAAGAGTTCGAAAGCCAGAACAGCCAGGGAGTATTGATCCGAGGCAGGCGTGGGTTGGGCGCCTTCACGGACCTCAGGCGCCAAGTACTCGTGGATGGCCTGTTTTCCTTGCCCGTTCGATCCATTCGACACCAATGGCGGCTGCCCCAGTCCGATGATCTGCAGCTGGCCCGCGTCATCAAACATCACCTCAGAGGCTGACAGGTGACCATGGACCACACCCAGGGCGTGGATCCGGTCGAGGACTTCAGAGATCTTGGTGAGGAGATCGCTGGCGTTTTCTGGTGAGACATTCCCGATCTCGAGACGGTCGCGCAAACTGCCCCCAGTCATGAAAGGCATCACGACGTAAGGCCGCCCGCCGCTTACCCCGGAACCGATGAGCCTTGGGATGCCTGGCTGGTCGAGTCGGGCGACCTTGCGCAGAGAATCGAGAAGCGACTGGAGCTTCTCCTTGTCGTGATGGATTTCTGCCGGGAACAGCTTGATCGCCACCGGCTTTCGGCCGTCGAAACCGACAGCCTTGTAGACTTGGGATCCCCCCTGGCCTCCGAGCTCCTCTAGGAGCCGGTACTCCGCCAGGATTGCGCCGATCATCCCCGTCTTCACACCCGAAGTAACGCCCACCTTTACCACCACTCCTGGCCGAGTTTGAAAAAGCTGTGCTTCATCCACCTGAGGACCAGCAAGCGGGCGCCGACGAACAAGCTCGCCGCGATCCCGCCTGAGACCCTCGACAGGTGACGAGTGTCGTACATATAGGATAACCCAGCCAGACTGGGGCGGAGCGCTGGGCGACGTGATCCTTTGGTACTAGGGCCTTCATTTCACGCGGTCGACTTGCCAGGAAGCGTCCTGACATGGGTCCAGCTCCCGCGCTCGACCCGATTATGCGTTCGGCAGAAGTGATTGGGGTGTAAGCGGCCGCAGGCCGCACTACAGCCCGGGTGGAGCGGTGAAAGCCCATCACTGTGATATTCGCTGCCTGCATGGGCAGGGGATTCGGGTACTCTCTAGGTAGAGCAGGCCTGGCCGATGATCCTCCGCCCATTGACCGGGCCGAAGCCTTCCAGGCCGGATGGACGGCTGGAGCGTCACGCCGCGCACGCCGCCGCCCGGAGATTTGGCAAACGTACACAACCGTGCAGCCGACTTGGTCTTAACTACTTGTCTTTGCCCGGCTTACCGTGATCCTGAGGGCGCAGGTGTTCCCGCACGCATCCCCAGTCCTGCTGGCACGTTCCCGTGAACAACGCCAAGACCTGATCCGGGCCGACGCCGTACTTCTGCGCGATCTGCTCGGCTGTGCGTTCATCGCTTTCGGTGTGAGAACCGCCAGACGGCTGTTTGAAGTGGGCCCGAACGCAACCCCAATCGTCGTCGCACTCACCGCTGAACACTTCAAGGACATCATTCTGGGACACACCGAACTGCTTTGCCAGGTTGGCCGCGGTGCGTTGATCCTGCTCGGATTGGCGCGTGGACTGCGCTTCCTCATGCGATTCCTGCCGATATCCCTGGACTCCTTCTTCGAGGATCGTCGCTGCGTTCGTCTCGCCGTCGGCAAGCCGATATGCCTGGGAGATTTCGCCCCAGCTGTGACCGTTCGCATGGGCGCCAACGATATCTGCCCAATCCGCGCCAGCGCGTTCTGCCAGACTAGCGGCATGGTGAAGCTCGGGCAAGCTCACCCCGGCATCCAGGTAGCCATCGAGCGCCGACGGATCAACGCCCAGCTCGGACACAGTCTTGTAGAACTGCCCCAGCTCCCCGGGTGAGGCGCCCGAGGCCAGCCGGGCAAGAGCGTCTTCCATATCAGCGTCGTATCGGGTTACGGCTCGAACGGCAGTCCGAATGTCTGCAATCGAATTCTCGCCGCTCAGAACACGGCTC
>MGOM01000133.1:57258-58550 GCA_001797105.1 Chloroflexi bacterium RBG_19FT_COMBO_62_14 | reverse complement strand
CCACCCGAATCCGTCAAGATGCCAGCTGAGAGTCTCCTCCCACGTCAGATCGTCTATCGTCTGCGTCAGCTTGTAAGCGTGCCACATGCGACCGAACCCAAGTTGAGAACCCGTAAGACCGCCCTGGAAGAACGCGAAGATGTCTTCGCAGGTGTACAGATCTTGAGCCTGATCGGGGAAGAGCGTATTGACCGCATCGGCGATGCGCTGGGCCATGGGATGGCAGGCCTCGGTATCGAGCGGATCGTCAACGATGACGGGGAGGGTATCCGTGGCCGTCAGCCCGCATCCATCCTCCACGGTCACGCTTGCGAGGTACTTTCCGGCGGAGGTATAGGTGAAGTCGACGGAGCTGGCCGTCGGGTCAGCCCCTTCTGGGTTTCCGTCGCCGTCGAGGTCCCATTCGAACGCGTATGGGGGAACGCCTCCGGAGGCCTCAGCCGTGAAAGCTGCCGTCGCCGCACCCTCGCTGAGTGTGAGTAGCGGCGGGAATGGGTCGCTTGTCAGCGAGACCGTCGGACCAGCGATCTCGATCGTGCCTTGCGTCGTGGCGGCGTTCTCCGCCCCGTCAATAATATTGAGGGACCAGATGTACTCGCCTCCCCTGGGATAGGTGTGACTGGTTATATGGGGAGAGGCTACATCCAGCTCGATAAGGGTCTCGCTGTCTCCAAACTCCCATTCGAGCTGATACGGCGGGAGTCCGCCGGTTATGCCAATATCGAATGAAGCCTCGGCGCAGCTCACGGTCGACGTCACACTGATCACAAGGCCGTCCTGGGCGGAAACGGATCCCGGGACAGCGAGGCTTCCCAACACGCACACGATCGCCAGCTTTCTTAGGAACATTGTTCATGCCTCCCTTTCGCTTGTCGACTGCCTGTGAAGGTGATACCTGTGATCGTCGATGCTCGGCAGCTCCGTCGGTCTTCATGTCCCGCCATGAAGATCGGACAAACCCCCTCCGACCGGCCTGCAATCATTGCCCCGCACGACCTCGTCTTGATGTGAGGATCTGTCGCTTCATCCTTGGTAACGGTGCAGCCTCGGCCCTGTTACACCCGAGAGCGCGGGATCGGGTGATACGGTGAGACCTTTCTCTCCCGGCCGCTCCAACCAGTTTCATCGGATGCGTGCCGATGTGCGCGCCTGCCCTGAGAGTAGACCCGCCTCCCTCCAAGATACTCGATCTGCCACATGCCTCATTGCCTGGATCATGGGACCGGGGTGCAGTAGTTCTTGTGCCCCGGATCGCTCTTGCACTTGTTGGGGTTGATCGTCGCCTCGGCCAG
>MGOM01000133.1:54411-57230 GCA_001797105.1 Chloroflexi bacterium RBG_19FT_COMBO_62_14 | reverse complement strand
CACGCTCGTCGGCACCAGAGTGCTCGTTGGCAGCGGCGTTGGGCTGCTCACCGGAATGATCGTCGAGGTCGGGCCCGGAGCCACGGGAATGTCAGTCGGGACCGCGTCTGAGCCGGGATCGGCATCGGCTGATTGAGGGGTGCTGGCTGGCGCGTCGGCGGCATCCGCGGGCGACGATGGAGAGCTGGTGGGAGGGGTCCCTCCCTCGACGTTAGAAGAAGTCGGGGGCTCCCCGCTGAGGGCAGTCGAATCCGCAGAGCTGTTTGGATCAGTCCCGTTGATGGAGGATGCCGGCGCGGTGACAGGTTCCGAAGCTTGTCCGCCTTTCCGGGACAAAGCCTCAACGAGTAAACCGGTGTAGTGACCCAGGTCGAAGCCCCCCAAATTCGAAGAAGACATGGCTGGGATGGTGGCGGCGAAGCACAAGACGAGGGCGAGGGCCGTGGCCGGGATTGCGATCCGTGAGCGGCGCTTCCGACGAGGAGGCTCGCCGGCTGCATTCTCGGAAGGAGGCTCGGCTGCCGGGAGGGGCGTGCCATGCATCGCCGCCAGCAGTGCGCGCTCCATGTCCGCCACGGACGGAAAGCGCTGGCCGGGATCGTCGGCCACTGCCCGCCGCAGAACCTGGATCATCCTTGGGGGCAGGCTCGGCCGTGACCGATCTTGCCGTGTGGCATGGTATGGGCCATCAGCCACGCCCGCCTGCAGCGAGCGCAGGGCGCTTCTGGGGTCGAAGCCGGTTGCGATCTCGAGGGCGATCACGGCCAGGGAGTACTGGTCCGACATCGGTGTCGGTGGCTGGCCATGTAATCCCTCCGGTGCCCTATAGACTTCGTCCGCCGGCTGTGGACCGGAATCGGGCTGGTTAGGGAGGTCAAGAGTCTGGCCAAGCCCGATGATCTGCATCTGGCCGTCCGTATCGAACAGGATCTCGGAGGGTCTGAGGTCCCCATGGACCACACCATGGGAATGGGCGCAACCGAGGATGGCGGAAATCTCAGTCAATGCCGGCTCGAGATTGGCCAGAGACATCATGCCCATTTCAAGGCGATCGCGCAGGCTGCCCGAAGCGAAGAAGGGCATGACGATATACGGGCGACCAGCGACCATGCCGGAGCCGATCATGCGTGGTATCCCGGGCTGATCAATCCTGGCCACAGTCCGCAAAGACTGCAGCAGTCGCTCGGTGGTCTGTCTGTTCTCAGTTACGCTTGCCGGGAAGACTTTGATCGCCACCGTAGATGACTGATCGTGGCCAACAGCCCTGAAGACCTGGGATCCGACGCTACCGCCCAGTTCTTCTTGGATCCGGTAATCCCCCAGGACCGCGTGCAACCTGTCCTCTTGGGACCTTTCGGCTTCCATCGATCCGCCTGGACTCAAAGCTAGCCTCTCTCTCGGGATGCCCAATGGCCTGTGGCGATCTTCCCTACCAAGGACGGCATGCCTCCCTCTCGGAAGGCGAAAAACGCTTCCGATGAGACAATCGAGGACGAGGGGATTCCGTTACAGACGTTGGATGAGACTTTGGTACTGGTCGGACTCTGTTGCGGCTTCGGGAGCGGGCCTTCCCCGGCGCCACCCACCCCGGAACACGTTGCCCGGCCATCCTGTCCTGTGTAACAATCACTACGGATTAGCGTTGTTATGGGTGAAGGCGTGGAACGACCGGCCTCGGATTCCGATCTCATCTCGCGGGCCCAATCGGGAGATGCGGAAGCATTCGGCGAGCTCTACCTGAGGTATGTGAATCCGATCTACCGCTATATTCGGATGCGGGTTGGGGACACGCAAATCGCCGAGGATCTAACCGAGATGGTGTTTCTACGCTCGTTCAAATCACTCCCTGACTACCGAGAACGCGGCCACCCTTTCTCCGCTTTCCTCTACCGCGTGGCGCGGAATATGCTGATTGATCACTACCGAACGAAGACATCGGATGTCGCGCTCGACGAGGCGGACCTGGAGGATGGGGAGTCGGCGGCGCTGGAAGATGGCCTGATCAGGCAAGACCGCGATCGCGCCATCCTGGGGGCTCTGTCCTCTCTCCCACCGGACTATCAAGAGGTTATTCGACTCAGGGTGGCCATGGCCCTCCCGACACCCATTGTGGCGGAATGGATGGGCCGGAGCGAGGGGTCGGTTCGAGTGCTTCTGCACCGGGCGTTGAAGGCCCTGCGCAAGAAGGTGGAAGAGGTTGACCAGGATCAAGGGTGAAGTCTCCCCCGAGATGCTCGATCGGTATCTGACCGAGGCCCAGCTCGGAAGGGCAGGGATTGAATCGCGCTCGGACCAGTTACTCGAGCCTGCCGCGCCGCTCAGGACGTTGCTGGAAGCGGCTGACCGCGTCCGGGCGGAGCTGACCCCGGCGGAGCCGGAGGCTGCGTTCGTCGACGCTTCCCTTGCTCGGTTGCTCAACCATATCCGGATCGCAGGGCGAGGAAGACGTCAGGTCTCACCTAGACCCGTTCGGCCCGCCCGATCGATCTGGCGCACGGCCTACGCGCCGGCGACGATCCTGCTCGCAGCCGCCCTCTTGCTGGGAGGGGCTGGTGTAGTTCAGGCCTCGGCCGAGGCTTTGCCCGGAGGATCCCTGTACGTCGTCAAGCGGGCGGTTGAGGAGACACAGCTGGCCCTGACCTGGAGCGCCTCGGGCGATGCCGCGCTGATGGAGAAGATTGCCGAAGAGAGGTTGTCGGAAGCCTCGACGCTGTCGGCCGGGAGGAGCTCCGAGGGCTTGGCGTTGGCATTGGCAGGCTACGACCAGATGATCGACAGGTTGACCACATTGGCGGCGACTTCCGCATTGCAGGAGGGAC
>MGOM01000133.1:34431-54398 GCA_001797105.1 Chloroflexi bacterium RBG_19FT_COMBO_62_14 | reverse complement strand
GCGGCTACAGGCCGACCTCGACCGTCACATTCAGGTCCTCCAGGGTGTAGGCTCCCACGCGACGGCCGCCGCTCAGGTGCAAATCAACGCCGCGGTCGAACGGTCTCGTCACAATCGAGCCGTGATCGAGCAACTCGAGCGCGGTGGGAGTCCAAGCGATCTCGCACCGGGCCAGGAGAAGACCCCCAAGATCCCGGCGGGGAAGCCGGACGAGGACCGGGGCAAGTCGGCTGAGGCGACCCCCGAGCCAGCCGCAACCGAGAAATCACACGGCCCTCCGCCGTGGGCCCGCCCCCGCCCCACAAAGACCAAAGCTCCCTAGGCCTCCGACCGCGTGCATCCCCTCCTGGATGAATTCCCAGCGTCCATCGCCCCCGTGGGTTAGGGCCGAGGGGCGAAGATCACCGGTCCTTCCCGGCTGACGGAGCACCAAACCGCCTCATCCGAGGCGCCTTCCATAACCTCATCTGAACCGGTCGACGGTCTCGCCTGGGCAGACACATGGGCTCCCCAGACCCTGGGCCGGGGGTGTGTCTCTGGTGCCCCACCGGGGGTGACGATCGTCCGCCGGAGGCATGACAACGCTCCGTTCCGCCCGAAGAGCCTTGCCTGTAAGCTGAAGATGCGAATCGTTCTCATCTAGGCGGTAGCATGAGGCGGCTCTCCTTCCGAGGGAACGCACATCACCCAAGCTCTTGCCACACTCAGGCCCGGGCGGATACGGAAGGCTTGGCCGTCGTGGCCATCATCGGGCAGCCCAACGTCGGCAAGAGCCTGCTCTTTAACCGACTGACCGGCTCTTATGTGACGGTGTCCAACTACCCGGGGACGACAGTCGAAGTGGCCCGGGGGCGGGCTCGTCTCCGCTGCTGCAACCAGGCTTTGCGCATCGTCGACACTCCCGGTCTGTTCAACCTGGTGCCGACCACCGAGGAGGAACGGGTGACGCGCCGGATCCTCTTCGATGAGCGCCCGCAATTGATCCTCAACGTTGTCGATGCCAAGAACTTGCCGCGGATGCTGCCGCTGACCCTGCAACTGATCGAAGCCGGGCTTCCGCTGATACTCGATCTGAACATGATGGACGAGGCGGAATTCCATGGACTGACCATCGATCTTCCCGGCCTCGAGTACGCCCTGGGTATCCCTGTTGTCGGGACCATCGGCACCAACGGCAGCGGGATTGAGTATCTGAGGGAGCGGATTTCGACCTGTGTCCACCCAGCTTGTGCAGTACGCCCCTGCCATTGAACGTTCAATCACCGAGATCAGCCGCCTGCTCCGCGGCGGCTATCCCCTGTCGACAAGGGCGGTAGCGTTGCTCTTGCTTGCCGGGGATGACGAGATCCGGGCCGCCGTAGAGGCTCGCGATCAGGCGATCTCTTCGAGGATCGACGAGCTTGTCGCCAAAGTGCGGTCGAGTCAGTCTCAGCCGTTGGCGTACATGTTGGCGGCGCAGCGGCAAGCGACAGTCGAGAGACTCCTTCCGCGTTTCGTACGGATCAAGGCGGGCAGAGCAGTCGGGTTCGGAGAGCGTCTCAGCCAGGCGATGATGAACCCCTTGACTGGGGTCCCGATCCTCGTGGCGGCCCTGGCGGCGCTCTACGCCTTCGTCGGCGTGCTTGGCGCGCAGACTCTTGTTGGGTGGCTCGAGGCCGGCGTTTTCGTCCGTTTCTTCAATCCATGGGTCGATGCGCTGGTCAACCGGCTGATCCCCTGGCCAGTCATTCAAGCGCTCTTCGCTGGCGAGTACGGCATCCTCACGCTGGGGATCCGCTACGCCGTGGCCATTATCCTCCCCATCGTAGGGACCTTCTTCTTCGCCTTTGCCATCATCGAGGATAGCGGCTACCTGCCACGCCTGGCTCTCCTGATCGACCGCTTGTTCAAGACGATTGGTCTCAACGGACGGGCGGTGATCCCGATGGTGCTTGGCTTCGGCTGCGACACAATGGCTACGATTGTCACTCGGACCCTCGAGACTCGCCGAGAACGGGTGATTGCCACGGTATTGCTCGCCCTGGCCGTTCCGTGCTCCGCCCAGCTGGGTGTGATATTCGCAATCCTGGCCGGGCGGCCGCTGGCGCTCCTGATCTGGGCGATGATCGTGATCGGCATCTTTTTACTGGTCGGCTTTCTAGCTGCCAGGCTCGTACCCGGGGAAAGGGCAGCGTTCTATATGGAACTGCCGCCTCTCCGCCTCCCGAGCCTCTCCAACGTATTGGTGAAGACATATACCCGGATGGAGTGGTATCTGCGTGAGGTCCTGCCTCTCTTTGTCCTGGCGAGCGTGCTGATCTGGCTCGGTCAGATCACCGGGTTGTTCAGCACCGCCCTCACCGCCCTCGACCCTGTCGTGAGATGGATTGGGCTCCCGCACGAGGCCACACCGGCAATCCTCTTCGGCTTCTTCCGCAGGGATTACGGGGCGGCCGGGCTCTATGATATTCAGGGGATGCTCAACGGCGTGCAGCTCACCGTGGCCGCCGTCACGCTGACGCTCTTCGTGCCATGTGTCGCCCAGGCGGCGGTGATGCTCAAAGAGCGCGGCTGGAAGATCGCCCTTGGGGCGATTGCCTTCATTGTGCCCTTCGCTTTCGTGGTGGGATGGGGGCTTTCCAGGCTCCTGATCTGGCTGAGGTTGCCGCTATGAGATGCAGCATGTGTGGCGCTGATTTCGAGGTCGAAGCCGCCGCCCGTTCCTGCAATGGATGTCCACTGGTCGGCAACTGCGGTCTGATCCGATGCCCGTCGTGCGGTTACGACAACGTGCCCGAATCGCGGCTGCTGGGTTGGGTACGGCGCATGGGGTGTCGGCGGAAGAGGGCTCGGGGTGAGCAAGGGCTCAAGTGGGTCGGGCCTCTAACCCTGGCGGACCTCCCTCCGGGGCAGCCGGCGCGCGTTGTCGGGGTGGTGAATGAGAAGGAGGGTGGACGGCATACGCAGAAGCTGATCGCCATGGGTGTGTTCCCCGGTGCCCGGATCGAGATGCGCCGGAGATCGCCGGGATATGTCTTCCAGATTGGTTTCAGTCAGTTTGCAGTCGACGCGGACGTGGCGAGAGCGGTCCTGGTCCAGGTCGATGAGGGGAGAGGCCTGCATGCCAAACGTAGTTTCAACTGACTCCCGGGCGAGACTGCGCGGTGCCCGACTTCGCGTCACACCGCAGCGGGTGCTTGTCCTCGAGATCCTCGAGCACGGCCGCCATCTGGACGCGATGGCGATCCACCAACGGGCCGCAACCAGCCGAGGGGGGCTCAGCCTGGCGACGGTGTACCGCACCCTGTCGGCCCTGACGGAGGCCGGCCTGGTTGTGCAGCGCTACCTCGGTTCTGACCACAGCCGCGAGTATTACGAAGCGGTGCGTGGTCCTGAGCACCACCATATGACCTGTCTCGCCTGCGGCAACGTGATCGAGTTCGAAACGCGTCGGATTCGGCAACTCCAAAGCGAACTCGAGGCCGGGCAAGGTTGGATGCTGCAGCGCACGTGTCTGTGCATCGAGGGCTACTGTCCGACTTGTCAGGCCGAAGGGCGGATCGTCCCCATCGCCACGGGAATTGCAGCTCACGCCTGAGGCTCAGGATTGCCTCACCTTACATCAGTTCGTCGTCCTATCTCTAGCCGTGGGCGACAGCTTCGCCGCCGGCGCGAGAGGATCCTACTCAAAGGGCAGACGATGGCTGGTGGAGAGGGAGCGTCCCTCTCCCCACTCCCTACGGCGTCCTCCCTGGCCTGTTCGGCCGGGAGAGTCAGGGCCGCCGAGGACGGCGGCCCGAGCAACTATCACCATGCTCCCGGCGCCGTCCTCGGCGCCGGGTCATAACAGCCGGCGTGGTCGCCGGCCCGAGCAACTATCACCATGCTCCCGGCGCCGTCCTCGGCGCCGGGTCATAACAGCCGGCGTGGTCGCCGGCCCGAACAATCACATCCACGCTCCCTGCCCCGTCCTCTCTGACCTACCCGGACAGGGGGAAGCAACCCGCGACGATCCGGGCCGCCGAGGACAGCGGCCCGAGCGTCCTTCTCTCCGCTCCCTACAGCCGGAGCTATCGCCTCAACCGGAAGCGCTCTCCAGGGCTGATTCGAAAACGGTGAGGGCCTCGCGGATCTGGGCCTCGTTCACAATGAGTGGTGGGATCCAGCGGATGGTGTTGTCGAACGGGCCACATGTGAGCAGCATGAGATCGTTCTCGAGGCACGCGTGGACGACGGCCTTGGCCCGCTCGGTCCACGGCTCCCCCTGAGGCGAGGTGAATTCGGTGGCGATCATCAGCCCCAGCCCGCGCACGTCGCCGATTTCGGAATGCTCCTCTTGAAGTCGTCTCAGGCCGGACATCAAGACCTCCCCCATGGCGGCGGCGTTTTCGATCATGTTCTCCTCTCGCATCGCTTTGAGGGTCGCGACCCCCGCGGCGCAGGCGACGGCGTTACCTCCGTACGTCCCACCATGCGAGCCGGGCCGCCACCGGGCCATCGTCTCGGCCCGGGCGGCGATGCCGGATAGCGGGAGCCCGGAGGCCAGCGCCTTGGCCATGATCAGGATGTCCGGGGTGACACCGGTGTGATCAATCGCCATCCAACGTCCGGTGCGGCCGAAGCCCGATTGGACCTCGTCGGCGATCAGGACGATCTCGTAGCGATCGCAGATCTCGCGCAGCCCGGCCAGAAAACCGTCTGGAGGCACGACATAGCCGCCCTCGCCCTGGACCGGCTCCACCAGAATCGCGGCCGTCTCCTCCGGGGCTGTCTGTGTCTTCAGGAGAAGCTGAAGCTCGTCGAGGCAGAATCGAAGGGTCTTGGCCTCGTCCCACCCATAGCGATAAGCGTATGGGAAGGGCGCGACGAAGATCCCCGACGCCAGCGGTTGGTACCCCGCCCGGTAGATGGTCTTTGAGGTGGTCATCGCCATCGTGGCGTTGGTACGGCCGTGAAAGGACCCCTGGAATACGATGATGTTCGGTCTTCCGGTTGCGGCGCGGGCCAGCTTGACCGCAGCCTCGACGGCTTCCGCACCGGAGTTGGAGAAGAAGAAGGAATCGAGCGGTGGGCGTATGACCGTGGTCAACTGCTCGACGAGGTCCAGCATGGGCTGGTGAATGACCATGTTGGCCTGGCCGTGGATCAACTTGGCGGCCTGTTCCTGTATCGCCTGCACCACGCGTGGGTGCGTATGCCCGGTGTTGGAAACGCCGATCCCGCAGGTGAAATCCAGATAACGGCGGCCGTGAACATCGAACAGGTAGCAACCCTCACCTCGGTCGACCTGGATATCGAATATGCGGCTCCAGACAGGAGACAGTTGTCCGGCTTGATTCGAAGCCATTGTGATCCTCCAAAGGTCCGACGAAGTCAGCGGCGTTCGCCCGAGTTTTCGGTCGGCGGGCGTTGCAGGCGATGGTCTGGAATCGGTCGTGGCGGCGGCTTATGCACCGACCCGGTAGAAAGCTGGCCCTCGGCGAGGGCCAGACGCGGTCTCTGCTAGCACTCAGGTGTCCCGGAGGGAAGACGCAGGCTCCTCGGGCAGGACTCGAACCTGCAACCCACCGGTTAACAGCCGGTTGCTCTGCCGATTGAGCTACCGAGGAAGGCGACGGGATTATACCGGTCGGGATCACTGACCGTCAAGTTTCGAGGTCCTTCGCACACAAGCCGGGCCTGGAACTGGCCGGATGCACCTCGGACAGACTCTGATCGGCCCGCCAAAGATGCTCATCAGCGGTCGTCTGAATACCGAGGTCAGCTCGCCTCGGGAACAAGGGTCGCAGGAGGTTGGCCGGTCTTTGCGGTCCAGCTATAATGTCCCCATGGAAGGAACCGTCATCCAGGCAAAGGCTGGCAGGGCGTGGTTCGCAGGCCGCGCCCTGGTCGTCGCTTTGGCGGGGATCGTCCTGACGGTGTGGCTGTTGAGCACGCCCGCCGGGTTGCTCGGGAAGGCCGACGCGATCGGCTATGCTGTTTGCCATCAGATAGACCTGCGCTCGTTTCACCTCGGGGTCCGAGCCCTGCCTGTGTGTGCCCGCTGCAGTGGGATGTATCTGGGCGCGATGCTCACCTTCATCTTCTATCTATCTCGGGGCCGCGGGAGAGCCGGCCTGATGCCGGGTCGACCGATCCTCGCCGTTATGGCGGTCTTCTTCCTGGCATGGGCCGTCGATGGGGTTAATTCCTACCTGCATTTCTTTCCCCGCATGAGTGGGTTGTACGAGCCGACCAACACGCTTCGCTTGATCACCGGTTCGCTGGTCGGCGTGGTCATGGCGACTGTGGTCTATGCCGGTTTCAACCAGACGGTCTGGGTAGATTGGAAACGCGAACCGGCCCTCCGCTCTGGTTGGGATTTGGGGCTGGTTGTGATCGTCACGGCGGGTCTGGTGGCCGTCGTGTTGTCTGATAATCCATTGATCCTTTATCCCCTGGCGCTGCTGAGCGCGTTGGCGGTCGTGCTCCTGCTTTCGTCGATCTACACCATGATCGGTCTTCTAGTCACGGGCAAGGAGAACCGGATCGGATCGTGGCGGGGTTTGATCCTCCCCGGTCTGGCCGGGCTGACACTGGCCTTCATGCAGATCGGGCTGGCAGATATCGTCCGCTTCTGGATCACGGGCACGTGGGGAGGCCTCCAGTTGTAGGAGGGAGGACAAATGGACGGAGTTGCGGGTGTGCTTTCGGCGTTCGGGTTATCGGCTAGCGCCGGCCTGAATGCGTATGTCCCTCTGCTGATTGTGTCCCTCATGGCGCGCTTCACGAATTGGATCGACCTGGCGCCGCCCTGGGATGCGCTGAGCAGTTGGTGGGTGATCGGCGGATTGATCGTCCTGGGATCGATCGAATTCTTTGCCGACAAGATCCCGGCCGTCAACCATGTCAATGACGTTGTTCAGACTTTCATCCGGCCGGCGGCCGGGGCGGTGCTCTTCGCCGCCAGCACGCGCGTCGTGACGGATATCCATCCGATCGTGGCCATGCTTGCCGGGCTGCTTGTCGCCGGAAGCGTGCATGTGGTGAAGGCCGCTGCAGTCCGGCCGGCGATCACGGCCACCAGCGGCGGTGTGGCGAACATCCCGGTCAGCATAGCTGAGGATATCCTGGCGACGGCGCTTTCGATCCTGTCCGTCGTGATCCCGGTTATCGTCGCGGCTTTGATCGTAGTCGTCACAGCTCTGGTGGTTTGGCTGCTCTGGCGTCGCGCCAACGCCATCCGGGCGACATAGACCGTAGCATTCGTTCAAAGAGGAGAGAAGAGAATGTCGATGCAAAGCCCGCCGAGCGGCGTCCCACAGGCGCTGCCAACGAACAGCAATGCACTGATCAGCCTCATTGCAGGTATCCTTGGCCTGACGATGCTGCCATTGATCGGCAGCATTGTGGCCGTCATCGTCGGTGGGATCGCCCGGCGCGAGATCCGCGATAGCGCGGGGGCGTACGGCGGGGAAGGCATGGCAAAATGGGGGGTGATCCTGGGTTGGGTCGGGATCGGTCTGAGCGGCATCGGACTGTGCGTCGCCGGCGTTGTGTTCGCCCTCCCGTTCTGCATAGCGATCTTTGCCGGGAGCTCGGATTTCAACTCGTTTCTACCGGCGCTGGCGGCTCTTATCTGAGGCAGGACAGCATAGGTCCAGGCCACCGCTCGACAGCGGTGGCCCGGACTGTCGTCCGTCGGCCTTGAAGGTGCAGGCGGCGCCTGATGCCGAAGGCGTCAAGCCTGGGCCGAGAACGGGCCTGCTCTTGCCGAGGCCAGCCTTTGCAGCTCGGTCAGGGCCTCACTGGCTCGCCTCCGGTCGTCTTTGGTAATCGGTAGCGCTTCGAATTCTGCCTCGTCGGCGACCCACCACTTCCCGCGACGGTCTACGATCAAGTCCAGGGCAAGATCCTCGGCGAACAGATCGTTGGCTTCGATGCGGGCAGGACGGGCGATATTGCAATACCAGCCCTTCAATCCCCCTTGTTCTCCGTCGTAGATGGCGAAGACGTTGTACCAGCGATCGATGTAGTACGTCTCAACGAAACGGTCCCCGCGCTGAAGTCTCAGCCCGAAGAACTCCTCATCATCATGGTCGAAAACCGCCTCCAGGGTGAGGCTTGAGGCGTGGCGAGCGAGCACTCTCCCCGCGTAGCGCCACACCTCATGACCCTGGAAGTCGAGCTTGTGGACGGTGAACTCTTCGCTACTCTGCATGCGGCTTCGCCCGAGCATCTTCTATCACGGATAGCACGTCGCCGCCAGCCAGTGATCCTCGTCCTGGGGAAGACATGTTCCATGAGGTAAGTAGTGCGATATGAATGGGGCGGAGAGGGGCAGGGGGTGATCGCAGAGCTGACCCTGGGCATGGAAACCGATTCTGGGTCGCATGCCCCCTCACGCGCCGGGGATCCACTGCAGGTTGGCCAGTCCCAAACGAATGGCCACGGCATAAACGCCCAGGACGAACACCAGCGCTGATATCAGGAACATTCCATCCCTGGGTCGCAATCTCATCTGGCGAAAGTAGGTTCTTTGAGGGCCGGCGCCGAAGGCCTTGGCATCCATTGCCAGAGCAGCCCGCTCGGATTGGCGTATGGCAGAGGCCAGAAGCGGGACGGCCAGTCGGCGGAGTTGCCTCAACCGCCCAATGAATCCGGCGCGCTCCCCGACACCACGCACCTTCTGCGCCAAGCGGATCGTCTCGAGCTCCGCCCTCAAGAGAGGTAGAAAGCGGTATGAAATCAAGACGCCGTAGCCGAACCGGTAGGGGACTTTGAGGTTCTGGATCAGACTGACGGCGAAGTCGGTCGGATCGGTCGTTGTTATGAAAAGTAACGAGGTCCCCATGAAACACGATACACGCAGACCCAAGCCAATGCCGATGACGATCCCCTCGGCGGCCAGGCTCCAGGGACCCCACTGCCAGAGGATCGTCGGCGAGTTGAATCGGGTCAGGTCGGTGTAGAGGGCCGTGAAGAATGCCAGAGGCAGGGGCAGGATCAAGATGGGCAGGCTCCAGCGAATCATGTTTGACAAGGGCGCCCTTCCCAGGATCCAGGTGGTCAGCCAGAGGCCGAGTAGGAGCGACGCCGGGACGAAGGGATCGAAGGCCAACGTCGCCCCTGCCGCGACCACACTCATCCCCAGCAACTTGGTGGACGGGTTCAAGCGATGAAGTGGGGAGGCGCTTGCCAGGTATGTGAACATTCGTCCGCCCTCGGGCTAGGCCAACCTGGCGGCATGCATGAGCTCGGCATTGCGGAACAAAGCCTGCGGCGATCCGACGAAGGCGATCCGGCCGTCCAACAAGACCGCAGCCTGCTGAGCATGCCCACCGACCAGACGCATATCATGGGTGATGATCAAGATCGTCACCCCCTGTCGGTTGAGGCCGGCCATTGAACCCATGAGTGCGGAGGTCGTCCTCCGGTCCTGGCCCAACGTCGGCTCGTCGAGAATAAGCATTCTCTGGCCGACGGCCAGCATGGTCGCCACACTCAGCCGTCGCTTCTGTCCCTGGCTCAAGGTGAATGGATTCTGCGTCGCCTTATCGACCAACTCGAACCGGACGAGAAGCTCTTCCACACGCTTTTCGACCTCGATGTTTGGCCAACGGCGGGCCTTGAGACTGAAGGCGAGTTCGTCCTGCACGCTGTCTGTCACAAACTGGTGCTCGGGATTCTGAAACACGAAACCGACCCGCTCGGTGAGATCGGCCAAAGACAACTTCTCAAGTGGATCCCCGAAGACGTGGATCTCACCGCGAGTCGGGGCGGGGAGCAGTCCCATCATGAGTCGGGCGAGGGTGGTCTTGCCCGACCCGTTCGGTCCGACGAGGGCGAAGAAGGACCCGCGGCGGATATCGAGTCCGACGTCCTGCAGAATAGGCGGCCGGCCGGGGAAGGCGAAAGACACGCCTTCGAGGTGCACTGCCGGTAACCCGGGCATCGGCGGAGGAGGCATGGGCTCAGCGACGGGCGCGAATGAGGAAGCGGCATCGGCGAAATCGGCGGGGAGCCAGATCCCCGATTCGAGGATTTCCACCCTGTTCTCGTCGAATACGTGGCTTGGCTCGCCGTGTGCCATCAGTTGCCCATGCGCGTTCAACAAGATCACTCCGTCCGCGAGGTGCCAACAGGCATCGAGCTTATGCTCGATCAGCACGATCGTGTGTGACGGGCGCAGGGAGGCCAGGGTGGCGAAGAATTCGCGCGTCGAGGCCGGGTCGAGATTGGCCGTCGGCTCGTCCAGGATGAGGACTGGCGGGGACATCGCCAGCAGACAGGCCAGGGCCACTCGCTGGGACTCGCCGCCGGACAGGCTATCCAGCCGTCGAGCATTGAACCCCGAGAGGCCGACCTGATCCAGGCTTGACTGAATCCTGGCCGCCATCTGATCCGGAGATACGCGGAGGTTCTCCAGACCGAAGGCGATCTCGTCCTCAACCGTGAGTGTGGCAAAGCCTGCCTCAGGATCCTGGAAGAGCAAGCCGACCTGGGCGGCCACCTGCCCTGGGGGAGCCGTCAAAGGGTCGATTCCCCCCACGCTCACCCTACCGTCTACAACGGCGAAGATGTCCTGGGGGATCAACCCGCTGAGGACCTGGGCCAGAGTCGACTTCCCGCCTCCGGACGGGGCCAAGAGCAGGACAGTCTGTCCTTGATCGACCGCCAAGCTGACGTCACTCAAGGCGGGAATCGCTGAGTTGGGGTAACGAACGGTCAGGTGCTTGAGTTGTATCAAGCCGAGTCGAGACCTCTCGCGGAGTTCACTCCTGGTACGCGATCCGGAACGACCCCAGTGCTCCGGCGCGGTCCAAGCCGTCGCCGATGACTTTGCCCAGCCAGCCGGCCAGAATCGCACCTGAGATCACGCGGGCAATCAGCATGACCACCAGAACCCCGGCTGTCAGGGTGGAGTACCAGAAGAGGTAGTCGACAATCAGACTGCCCACGCCGGCGGCCGCCCCGGCAACAGCCAGGACTGGCAGGCTGTAGCGCTCGTGTCTCACGGCGGCGAAGACGAGCTCGGCCATCGCACCTTGGACCAGGCCTGAGATCAGTATAGTCAACCCCCACTCGCCGCCCGCCAGGAACTCCGCCAGCGCCGCCAGGGTCTCCGCTGCAAGTGCCGCACCCGGTTTTCGGATGATGTAGGCCGCGACAATCGATGCGATGAACCAGAATCCGTAGAACAGATCGCGCAGGCCTGGCAAGACCGTGTTCAGAGGCTTGACCAGCTCCCAGACAATAGCCCATCCGAGGAAGAGCAGCCCAAAGACCAGGGCCAAGTTAGCGGTGAGAATGACCTCGAGCGTCTTCCAGCCCTCAAGGGCTCTGCGCGACCCCCAGGCTGCGCCGCCGGCAAGTCCAAACACGGTCAGGACCACAGCATGGACCGGGTTCCATTGGATGAATTCGACTTCGGGGCCGCGAACGACTGCCGCCAAGACATACAGTCCCAGGGTGATCAGTCCGGCCGCCAAGGCGTACGCGGCAATCCGAGAAGTTGTCTTCAAGCTGCACCTCCAGCTGATGCAACGCGAGTGACGATGGCGATAACTTCGCCCTGACGCACCTCGAGCGTGGCCGGTGGCCTGACGAGGACGTTGCTCACACCCAGGCTGGTTCCGAACGGCAGCCTGCCGTCTTGCAGAGGGTACTCGAGGCCGCTCGACGTCACTCCGATGGCGTCGCCGCCGACGGGAATCAACGAAACCAGATCGCCCGGAGCTCCGTCAATGCGCGTCTTCCCTCGCACAGCGAAAATGCTCTGGTCGCCTTCGATGAAAATGCACGGCACCTCACCCAAACGTGGATGGAAACAAAGCAAGAGATTGGCCAGAGAGTGATCCCAACGTGCTCCCATGCCGCCCAATACCAGGATCGCCTCAGGGGCGCGCTCGAAAACATGCTGCATCGCCAATTCGAGATCGGTCTGGTCTTTTCGCCGCGGGTGACGCCGGATCTCGACCCCGGCTGACAGCCAGTTCTGGAGGTCCTCCGGAGGGAGTGAGTCGAGGTCTCCGACGATCAACGCCGGCGTCAGACCCAGCGAGAGGCAGTGCCGCGACCCGCCGTTCGCCGCGATCAGCCAGTCATCCGGCCTGAGGGCTGCCAGTGCCGCTTCTCGATCTCTGAGCTCTCCATTGGCGAAGATCACGGCGCGCAAGGAAGAAAAACCCTCCGCCTTGTTTGGCGGAGGGCCGGAGTTCGATGTTGCTTGCCATCCCTCCGCCGGCATTACCCGGATCAGGTCTGCGGGTCGAGGGCTCGATCGCCCTCCTCTCAGCCCGGTCTTACCGGACTCCCCGTGCTGTGAATTGATCGCCGCGAAGTATAGCCCGCCGTGGCAGGGACGTCAAGCTCGTCGCAATCGGAGGTGTCCTAACTGGAGGGCTCGGCTTCTTTTCTGGGGGGCGAAGGGGGGAAATTGCGTTTCCCCCCCTTCGCCCCCCAGACCCCCCCATCCCCCTTCCGCAAATGGCCGTTGTTGGGCCTCTCCGCTAGAGCCAGACCTCGGCCATCCCTGATTCGAGCCGGATTTCGGTTTCTGGAGCAGTCGGATTCAACAAAGGTGGCCATGGATTGTGCGAAGCAGAGCTCCAATCAGGAGCGGACGAGAAGGCGCTCTTGCGGTTTGAGCCACAAACGGCCGCTTTCGGGGTTGGGGGGGGCAGGGACTGTCCCTTGAGAGAAGAACAGAAAGGGTTGTAAGACCACATCCCGGTACGGGTGGTGGCTGCGCCGATGTCGGTCGAGGCTCTCAGGAACGACAGAAAGAGCAAACGAAGACCGCGCAATCGCGCGGTCTGAAGAGGACGAACGGATGATGGCCGAGGTTACACCGGGGTCACTTCTCTTTCATCTCCTCCAGGATGCTGTAGAGCAACTCGAGAAGGACTTTCTTGACCGACTCTCGATCGGAGGCGACGCATGGGAGCATCTTGATCTTGCGGTCGAGTTTCAGGGCGATCCGCAGATCTTCGACCGTCCAGGCATCATCGCGGTCCTGCTTGTTGGCCGCCACCACGTACGGTGTCGGCGCGTATGCTCGGAAAGTCTGCAGGATGCCCTTGGCCTCGCGGAACGTCTCCGGCCTGGCGCTATCGACGATGACGACAAAGCCGAGCATCCCCTCCGAGAGGATCTCCCACATGAAGTCGAAGCGCTTTTGGCCCGGGGTGCCGAAGAGATAGAGAACCAGATCGTCATCGACGGTGATCCGGCCGAAGTCCATGGCCACCGTCGTCGTCTCTTTGACGCGCTCGGCCTCCGAGCTGATCTTGCGTTCAGTCGAAACTACGTCGATCTCGCTGATCGCCTGGATGAAGGCCGTCTTCCCGGCGTTGAATGGACCAGTGACTACCATCTTGACGGTTTGCATGCGCCATCCCCGCTTACAAGGAACGGATCCGGTTGATCAGGCGGTTTACCAAGGATGCCTGCTGTTCTTTGTTGACCGGCGGGAGCTGGCGCGCCTGAGGCGGCAACGGCATCCCGACCGGCCGGACGACTTCCACCAATCCCGCCTGAAGCAACCCATATACGATTCGGCGGATCTCCAGGTCGTTCATCCGATTGGTCTTGGCGATCTGGCGGATGGTGTTCTTGGGGTTGATGTAAGATACAACTTTCCACTCCTGAACGTTCAAGTTCACGTCGCGGATGTTTGCACCCGGCCGGTCGACGAAATTGAGCGCCATATCCAGGTTTGGGATTTCCTCCTGGAGCTGCTCCCATTCGCGTATCCTGCGCGAGCCCTCCATGATGACGTTTTCGAGGTCGAGGCGGATAGTGATCCGGTCGTCCGGCGGAAGCACGTCGGCGTCGAAACGGAAGTAGCCCTCGATCCAGGTGAACAGTCGATATACGATGTCGAGGATGTACTGGCGGATGTTGGCCAGAATATCATGCTGGTTGAGATAGCCGGCGTTGATCAGCATCAGTCCCAGTTCCTGGTCGCTCTTCTCTCCGGCGTGCGACTTGATCAACTGGGCTTGTTTGGCGGTGATCTTGCCCGATTTCAGGAGAATCCCCGTGAGCGTGCCGTCCTCGTTGCCCAGCTGGGCAAAGATCAACTTGCCCTCACGAAAAGAAACCCACGCTGCCTCGTTGGGCCCCTCGAGGGTGAGAGTTCCGGTCTTTCGGGCTAGGTTGATCAGATTGAGCAGCTGGGTGACGCTGAAGTCACGCAGGTTGCCTTTGAGCGCCATGCATGCCTCGTGGACACGCTCCCACTGGGTGGCGGGATTATACTTTTGCGGATACCCGAATGCAAACCAAATCGGTTACAGCCTCGCTCTGAAGCCCGCGCGATCCCGGTCAAGGCCAACCCACCGGTAGGAAAATGGTACCGACCAGACCGCGGCCCGAGAGTTCACGCCTTCCAACCGCCGCGCAACTGCCGGACGTTTTCCACGGTCACGTATGCCATTGGATCGAGGGCATTGATCTGACGCTGCGCGAGCGAAACCTCCCGTCGGGCGACATAGCAGTAGATCGTCGTTACAGTTCCCGCGTGCGACCTACCGGTGAGCTCCGTGGCGCCTTTTCCCGACCCCCACAAGGCTTCGATGACTGCCGAACCCCTGTCCGGGCTGACGATACGTAGCAGGCTGTGGCCGGCAGCCAGGCGTCCTTCAATCAGGATTCCAAGGAAATTTCCCGAGGCAAAGCCTGCGGCGTAGGCCAAGGCGTTGAGCGGATGGCTGAGGTTCTCAAGCACCGCGGCTGTGGCCAGCACGAACAGCAGCGAACCGGTGAAGCCGAGGATCCAGGCGAGGCCGCGTCGACCGCGGAGGACGGCGAGCATCCTGAGTGTACTCAAAGTGGTGTCCGTGCAGCGAAGCAGGAAGATCGACAGCGTCACCAGCCAGGCTGGCAGACTCGCCAGGTCGATGCCCCCGGCACCCAGTTGAGCCAGACCGGACAGGCTCACGAGTGTCTCGAGACCGAGGCCGATGCGAACATCTCGTCCTGGGTAGCGGGCGGGGTGGGGATCAGGCCCTCCAGAAGCCGCGCTGGAGAGGGCGGACTTCTTCCACCGTGAGGAATGCCTCCGGGTCGATGTGCTTGACTTGCTCGCGCACGCGATCGATGTCGCGGCGACGGACGCTGCAGTTGATCACGCTAACCATCCCGTCCTTCCCCCGCCCGGAAAGTTCGGTGGCCGCATAGCCGGCCGAGCGGATCGCCTCGGCGATCGCTGTCCCACGTCGGGAACTAATGATCCTCAAGTGCCCATGACCGACGGCAAGCCACTCTTCGATCACCATCCCCACGACATTCCCTGTCGCGAAACCGCCCGCGTAACCGATGAGATTCCACAGATTGCCCAGATTACTCAGAACGCTGGTAATCGCGACAACCCACAATGCGGATTGAAAGAAGCCCAGCATCCATGCGGTCGCCTTCCTTCCGCGGACGACGAACAGCACCCTGAGCGTATCGAGCGACATGTCGCCGACGCGCAAACAAAAGATGATCAACGGCATGACGGCCGCCGGGATAGCGAGAAGATTGAGCATGGGTCATCCCCTATTGGGTACCGAGTGCGGAATGGCAGGCGCTCGACCGGTGAGCGGAAACCCGCAAACGCGACTGCATCAGCCTGGGGAGGGTCCCTGGGCGGCGATCGCCGGACCCCCGCCGTCATCTCGCCGTCGACGCTGCTCTTCAAGCTCTGTCACGCGTGATCGGCTGGGCTGTCGGACGGCGCGACAAGCCAACCCCAACCTCTCCGTGACAGATCTGTGATAGACCGCTAGACCTGCTCGGGTTCGGGCAGCGCGGGGACGTACATCGTCTCGACGTATTCTTTCACCATTCGGCGCATGCTGAAACGTGGGGCCAGAGTCCGGATCGACTCCTTAATCCGGGCCAGCCATTCCCGAGGCAAACCGTCGCTCGAGCGCTCGTCATAGTAGAGCGGGATGATCTCCTCCTCGAGCAACTGGTAGAGCGACTCGGCATCGGCGTCGTCTTGTGCCTGCGCATCTTCATATTCCTCGGTCCCGCCGATCGCCCACCCATTGCTGCCATTGAAACCCTCGGGCCACCATCCATCGAGGACAGACAGATTGAGGACACCGTTCAAGGCCGCCTTCTGGCCGGAGGTGCCCGATGCTTCATTCGGCCGGCGCGGGGTGTTGAGCCACACATCGACCCCTTGGATGAGATACCGGGCGACGTTCATGTCGTAGTCTTCCAGGAACACCAACCTCCCGCCGTTCTCAGAGCGTTTGATGACGTTGTAGACCTCCTGGATCAACAGCTTGCCGGGCTCGTCGGCTGGGTGAGCCTTTCCAGCGAAGACCAACTGCACCGGCCTACCGTGCCGGTTCATCAATCGGAGGATCCGATCCGGATCGCGCATGATCAGATTGGCGCGCTTGTACGTGGCGAACCGCCGGGCGAAACCGATGGTCAGGGCGTATGGATCGAGCAGCACCCCGCTGGCAACGATCTGAACTGGATGCAAGCCTCCCGGTATCCATTGCCGGCGGGCACGCTCGCGCATGAATGCCATGAGCTTGCGTTTGAGATGGCGCCGGACGGCCCACAAGTCCTCGTCCGGGATCCGTTCGACCGCCTGCCAGATCTCTTCCCGATCCAGGTTCTCGGCCCAGTCGTGCTCCAGGTATCGATCGTATAGGCTGTGCATCCGCCGGGCCAGCCACGTGCCAGTGTGAATGCCGTTGGTGATGTTTCGGATCGGGACCTGCTCCGGCTCGGTCTCGGGCCAGAGCGATGACCACATGCGTCGGGCTACGTGCCCATGCATGGCCGACACAGCGTTGTACCGCCCTGAGAGATTAAAGGCCAGGCCGGACATGCTGAAGGCCTCTCCCCACGACTCGGGATGGCGGCCCAGGTCGAGAAAGCCGGCTCGATCCAACCCAATCTGCGGCCAAAAGGCACTGAAATACCTGTCGATCAGGTCATAGGGGAATGCGTCGTGGCCGGCCGGGACGGGGGTGTGCGTGGTGAAGACCGTACTCGCCCGCACCGCCTCGGCCGCCTGGTGAAAGGGACGGTCTGCGGCCACCAGCTCGCGCACCCTTTCCACCATCATGAAAGCCGAGTGCCCCTCATTGAGGTGCCACACCGCCGGGTTGTAGCCCAGTTCCCGCAGCGCACGAACACCACCCAGACCCAAGACGATCTCCTGCAAGATGCGCAGGTCGAGGTCGCTGATATAGAGCTGGGCCGTCAGGCTTCGGTCTAGGGGGGCGTTGGCTTCGACATTGCTGTCTAGGAGATAGAGGGGAACCCGCCCAACCTGGACTCGCCAGAGCCTGGCGAGTATGAAATGGTCAAATAGATCGACGCTGATCGTCAACGGTTCGCCGGCCATATCCAGGACCGGATAGACGGGCAGGTCGGCGAAGGACAGAGTCGTGTAGCGAGCCTCCTGCCAGCCGTCCTCCCGGATGTGTTGTTTGAAGTAACCCTGCGTGTAGAGGAAACCGAGTGCGACCATGGGCACGCCCAGGTCGCTGGCTTCTTTCAGGTGGTCGCCGGACAGGATCCCCAGGCCACCGGCATAGATCGGGAGAGACTCGTGCAGGCCGAACTCGGTGGAGAAGTATGCGATAGGCTGATTGCGATGGGCCTCGTGATCCCTGGCGAACCAGGTGCTACTCCCGCCTCGCATGTAATCATCGAATTCCCGAATGACGTGGTCGTAAAGCTCGAGATATGCCCGATTGCGGGCAGCGGCATTAAGCTTCCGCCTCCCCGTCTTGCGAAGGAAGATCACGGGGTTGTGCTCGGCGGCCTCCCAATCCTCCACATCGATCAGGCGGAACACACGTTCAGCTTCGCTGTTCCACGTCCACCACAAGTTGTAGGCTAGATCGGGCAAGCGAGCGAGGCGCTGCGGTAACCGGAAGTTGTTCGGGGCTCCGGCCCGCAGGTGAGGATAGAGTTCGGGATCCATGCGGCTCTAGAAGGCCTCCAGGAGTGAGATCGACGCCCCACAAGAGAGTGATGATACCATGCAGCCCTCCCAGCGTCTAACAACACCGTTGTGGGTATTTCGTCCCGCTCGGGCGGGCTATTTCGTCTGTATCCATCTGCCTGCCATTCGAGGAACGGAAGGGACAGAATGTTCGTGCCTCTCCGGCCGAACTCCCCGGTGGCAGGATCTCACCTATGCTCAGCCAACGCAGACGGCACCGCGGCACCCGCCAGCCCTGGCCCGTGAGAGGCGAGACGAGGAGTCGTCCTCCCGTATTGCCCACCCTTGGCCCTGCTGTCCCACCTTTAGCCCACGGCGCTAGGTGGAGCTCACGGACCGTAAGCCTAAGATCCCCAGCCGGCCAGCACTTCCCGATGCGACTCCCCCTACCGTGGCGACGGGTACAAGGACCATAGGAGATGATACACTCCGAGCGTGTCCTACCCGGTAAGGGTCTCAGTGACGCAATCCGTCCAGCTCATGGCGACGTGCCTCATCGACAGCCTCTTTCCCGAAGTGGGTGAGGCCGCGATCGAGCTGTTGCACCAGGCGGGCCTGGGTGTCATTTTCCCCCGGGCGCAGACTTGCTGCGGCCAGCCGGCATTCAATGCCGGGTTCCGGGCAGAGGCCCGCGAGATGGCTGAGCGAACGACCTCGGTCTTTTCTGAGAGCCATGAACCGGTTGTGGTGCCATCGGGGTCCTGCGCCGCGATGATCCGGCACGGATATCTCGAACTCTTCCGTGACTCGCCCGAGCAGCTCGAGAAGGCACGGGCGCTCGCCGGACGGACCTTTGAGCTGAGCGAGTACTTAATCGACGTATGGGGTGGGCCTCCGCCAGGTGTCTCGGTGAGGGGCAGGATGGTCTATCACCCTTCGTGTCACATGCTGCGCGGCCTGGGCGTGGACCGCCAGCCTATGGAATTGCTCAGGACGCTGGAAGGCGTCCGAATCGATCGTCTTAGCGAGGATTGCTGCGGCTTCGGCGGGGTGTTCTCGCTCGAGCAACCCGAACTCTCGACCGAGATGCTGGCCCGCAAGATAGCCGAGATCGAGGCCTCCGGTGCCGACACCATTGTTGCTGGCGATGTCAGCTGCCTCATGCACATCGAAGGCGGATTGAGAAGGGCGGGATCGTCGGTGCGTTGCCTGCACCTGGCGCAGGCCTTGACCGGGAGGGGGGCGGGGCTGCGATGATCCGGAAATTCCGGCGAGATGTTCGCCAGGCAACTCAAAATCCATCGCTCCAACAAGCGCTTGATTTCAATACCGAACTCAGAGCCGAGGCGGCGCGGAAGGCCAGGGCGCTCCTCCCAGACCTGAGCCAGTCCAGACGCCGGGCGCATGCGATTCGCCAGGAGACGATCGAGCACCTCGACCAAGTCCTGGCGACCTTCGTCCGCAACGCCGAGGCAAACGGGTTGAAAGTGCATCGAGTAGCGGACGCTCGTCAGGCCGCGGCGCGCGTCGTCGAGATCGCCCGGGCGTCAGGCGCGGACACGGTCGCGAAATCCAAATCGATGGTCAGCGAAGAGATCGAGTTGAACGCTGCCCTGGAAGAGGCCGGGATACGACCAGTGGAAACGGATCTGGGGGAGTTCATCGTCCAGTTGCGCGGCGAGAAGCCGGCTCACATCATCACCCCGGCCATACATCTGCGCCGTCAGGATGTCGCTCAGACCTTTCATGAGCAATTGGGTACACCCTACACGACCGATGTCAAGGAGATGACGGCGGCTGCCCGCCGCGTGCTGCGACAGGTCTTCCTGTCAGCCCAAGTCGGGGTCTCAGGCGTCAATTTCGGCGTCGCCGAGACCGGGACGCTGTGTCTGGTAACCAACGAGGGCAACGGGCGCATGGTCACAACTCTTCCCCCGATCCATATCGCCCTGATGGGTATCGAGCGAGTGATCCCCCGTCTGGAGGATCTGGGGCCGATGCTTGACTTGCTGCCTCGGTCGGCGACGGGCCAGAAACTCACGAGTTACGTTTCCCTGATCCAGGGGCCGCGTCGCGAGCAGGACCCAGATGGCGCGGA
>MGOM01000133.1:31635-34420 GCA_001797105.1 Chloroflexi bacterium RBG_19FT_COMBO_62_14 | reverse complement strand
TCATTCTGGTGGACAACGGCCGCTCACGTATTCGTGAGTCGGATCTGTCCGAGATCCTCCTTTGCATTCGTTGCGGTGCTTGTTTGAACGCTTGTCCGGTATACCGCGAGGCAGGGGGGCACGCTTACGGGAGCATTTATCCGGGCCCGATCGGTTCTGTCATTTCACCGGGTCTATTCGGTCTGAAGTCCTATGGGCACCTGGCCAAGGCTTCGACTTTGTGCGGCGCGTGTAAAGACGCGTGTCCGGTCGACATTGACTTGCCTTCGCTTCTATTGCGCGTTCGCGCCAGTTACAGCGCCGGCCAGCCTCAGATCGCCTGGATGCGAGTGGGGATGCGTCTGTATACCTGGGTGATGACCGATCCCCGCCGCTACCGGATCTCGCAGAGGATCGCCGGGATGGCGTTGCGACTCATGCCGCGTCGACAAGGCTGGGTGAGATGGCTGCCGCCCCCGCTCTCGGCCTGGACCGGCAAGCGGGACTTTCCGGTTTTCGCCAGGCGGATGTTAAGGGACAGGGACCTGGATCCCGGGCCGAGGAGAGAAGCCTCCGCACGCCCGCAGGCAGTGCCACATTCGACCGAAGGTCTTCAGACGCCGACCTCCCTCCCGACGGACCTGCCGGCCGCGTTCGAAGCCGAACTTGTGTCTATTGGAGGGATTTTCGTCCGCTGCACGGAGAGCCAACTGCCGGAAGCCGTGGTCGGGGTCTTCAAGCGCGAGGGGATCTCACGCGCACTCACCTGGGGAGCCACTTCGGCGCTGCCGTCCGCCGTCCATCAAGGTCTGCGACTAGCGGGGGTCCAGCTGCTTGATGGGGTCATTCCCCTTGCGGGCCCGGAACGTAAAGCCGGTCTGGAATCGTTGGATGTCGTCGAGGCTGGCCTGACCGGGGCCCAGGCCGGGCTGGCCGAGTCTGCGACCCTGATCCTGCCGGGAGGCCCGGGAAGGCCGATGTCGGCTTCGCTCCTGCCATGGCTTCACGTCTGTCTCCTTCCGGCGACGCGGCTGTTCAAGGACCTGGAAACATGGCTCAAGGCGGATGGGCGGGCCCAACTCGCGCTTTCTTCGAGCATCGCCTTGATCACAGGCCCTTCCCGCACGGCTGACATCGAAATGACTCTGACGCGCGGGGTGCACGGTCCGGGGAAGGTGATCGTCATCTGTTACGAGTGAGCTCGGACTCCGACGACAGCAGGCAGGATAACTCGGGGGGCAGTCGTCCCTGATCCGATCGGTCGAAGCAGCCCATTCTCACGCAGGCCGTCAACCCTTCACCCCCTTGCTAGTCCACCCCTTCGAAGAAATCGCTTTCGCGCAACCCCGCAAATGGCGGGGGGAAAGCTCGCGTGAAGGTTTCAGTGCTGCCCAGGATGCGCGAGGACCATCTCAAGAACGATCCCGTCGAACGATCCATCTGGCTGGCGTGGCAGGCCGCGGCCCTGGCTTTAGCTTTCGCCATGGACCGAATGTTGATCCGGGCGTGAACTGGGAACGACTCGCTTGCCACATCAGCCAGGTCGATGTCAGCATTGCGTCCGAAGTGATGAACATCGCGGCCGAGAACCTCCAGGGTCCTGACAAGGACCCTCAGGAGGCGCCGCGAGAAGGTGTGGAAGTACAGCTTCTCTGGACGGAAGGCCGGCAGGCCATCCGGGAACCGCCGAGGGTCCGCTGCGGCCTCGAAGGCTTGGACCGTTGCCGTATGGATGACGATGTGATCCGGGTGGCGGTAACCCCCGACAGGGTCGAATGTCACAACGACCTGCGGCCTGAGGCCTCGGATGAGGTGCGTGATCCGGGCGGTCACTTCTTCTAGCGGGGCGGCCATCAAGGCATCGGGGTGGTGATTGTCCGCGGTTCCGGGCATCCCCGAATCGCGGTAACCGAGCAAGTGAACACTGGTCAGTCCCAAATGTGAGGCGGCGCAGCGGAGTTCGGTCTCCCGCAGATCGGCGATACTCGGAAACCCCTGCAGCATCTCTTGAGGGACAGACCCCGCCTCACCGAGCGTGGCACACACCAGGTGAACGGACACGCCTCGCCGAGCGTACAGAGCCAGGGTGCCTCCGACGCCGAATGATTCATCATCTGGATGCGCGAACACAGCGAGTAGAGTCCCGGGGGAGGGCGTGCCCAAGCGTGTCAGGGAGCAAAGCCTCATACTTTTTCGTCACCACGCCCGCTGGTTTCGCCCATGACCTGAACGACGATCTCGCGTTGTCTTGGGCGCACATCGAAGTCGATGAACAGGATCTGTTGCCACGTCCCCAGAGTGAGTTGTCCGCGGCGGACAGGCACAGACAATGAAGGGCCGAGCAATGCCGCCCTCAGGTGTGAATGGCCGTTTCCATCTCCCCAACGCAGGTTGTGCTTGTAGTCGGCGCCGGGCGGGGCGATTTCGTCTAGCGCCCGTCGCAGGTCGTCCAGGGCACCAGACTCGAATTCGATGGTTGTCAAGGCGCTGGTCGACGAAGGTGAAAACAGCGACACGTTCCCCGATTCGATCCCGCTCTCACGGACGACTGCCTGCACGGCTTGGGTCAGATCGTGCATATCGCTATTGCCGCGAGTGTCCAATCGGATGCTTCCGGAATGAACCATGTCAACTCCTGGTCTGAGCCCGTGCGGCGCATTCTCACCCCTCAGCGAGATTAGCGTTGGGATCGGGCCTCTACGGGTACGCGGTCGGGAATGTTGCACCGGTTTTACCACATTCCCACTCTCGCCAGACCCCGGTAAGAACCTCCGGGGCGAACGGCCCCGGTAAGAACCTCCGGGGC
>MGOM01000133.1:31535-31617 GCA_001797105.1 Chloroflexi bacterium RBG_19FT_COMBO_62_14 | reverse complement strand
GCGAGCGGCCCCGGTAAGAACCTCCGGGGCGAACGGCCCCGGTAAGACCCTCCGGGGCGAGCCCCGACAAGTGCATCGGGGC
>MGOM01000133.1:21502-31504 GCA_001797105.1 Chloroflexi bacterium RBG_19FT_COMBO_62_14 | reverse complement strand
ACCTCCTGTCCGCTGCCTCGCCAGACATCAATCGCTGCGCCTCAAGGCAGTTGTGGAGATGTGACTCACGGACCTAGGGGCGGCGAAGCCGATCGGCCGAGGGCATGCTACGCGCCGGGATTTGGGGTGCGACAAAGACGTCGGTTCACAGACTCAAGTTCAGAAGGGGACCGCCTGACTTGTCCACCCGTAAAGGCGCTGCCAACCTTGAGAGTACGAGCCAGTCCGGAGGAACAGACCCTGACTTGGGCGAACCGAGAAGGCGATTTCTTAATACCCGGCGGGTGCGCGCGTGAAAAACATGCTTCTGAGTGGAGCGTTACGGTAAGGTCGGCAGCTCGAGGCCCACTCGGTTGTTCGGGGGAGATCCTAGGTCTTTGCAGCCGGCATGGGTTCGGCCAGGCCGCGCTGGGTGCGGATGTGAGCCTGGCCGGAGGACTTGGCCAGGTATTGTGCCATGTCGGCCCGGGCGATGATGGCTTCGGCTGACTCGTCTTCATCGAGGAGCTGGCTGACACCTGCGCAAAAACTGAGTTCGGGGACGGTCGGGCCAAGCTGTCTGCCGTATGCTGCCAGGGCCTCCCTCAATTTGACGGCGACTTCGCGCCCGCCGTCGAGGTTTGTCTCGGGTAGGAGCACGGCGAACTCATCGCCGCCGAGCCGGACAAGCAGGTCCGAGGCGCGCAGCACGGCTTGCATCGCCTTGGAAGCCCCCACCAGGACATCGTCTCCGAACAAATGGCCGAAGCGGTCGTTGATGCGCTTGAAACCGTCCATATCGAGATAGAGAAGCGACAATGCATGCTTGTACCGCCGAGACCGCAAGAACTCATGTTGGAGCTTCTCGCCCAGTTGCCGGCGATTGGCGAGATTGGTCAGTGGATCGGTGTTGGCGAGCTCGGTCAGCCGGTCGGCCTGGGACTTGAGCTTGTTGACGATCCCGTCGAAGTTCTTCGAGAGCAGATCTAGCACGACTGCCAGGCCGATGTATGCAGCGGACTGCCCAGCCAAGAATGACAGGCTGACGAGCGAGGCCTCGGCTGCGTTGGAGAAGATGATCACCGCCCCGGAGGTCACCCAGTCGAGAGTGAGCACGACTACGGCCCCGATGGCGAAGAGGTACCCCGAAGCGCCACCGATGACCGAACCCGCGGTGAGGATCGAGAACAAGAAGCCGGTTATCTGGACGAATAGATCACCGGGGAACAGGCCGAGGCTCAAGGCGCTTGTCAGAAACAATCCTGTCGAAAGTACGTACCCGCCATCGACGACCTTGCCGGCTCGGACAAGCAACCAGGCGGCGAATCCCATGGCGGCCAGAGCCAGGACGGATGTCAGTTCGATCACATAGCTCGCCGGATCGTGGGAAGAAATCGACCGCAAATAGGCCAGGTCTTCGACAATATAGACGAGGAGCAAGACCCAGGCGATGAGGGTCATCGCCCGCGCCAGGCGCGTTCTATAGCCTTCTTGCTCATCCGATCGGTCGGGGGTGAGGAAGGGGCGGAGTCTGTCGAGCACTCGCTTAGCCTGGGTGGATCATGAACTGCTGTGTTCCTCGAGGGTCGGAACGCCCAAGATATTGTATCCGGAGTCAACGAAGATGGTCTCTCCGGTGACGGCCTGGGCGAGATCCGAGGCCAGCCAGACGGCCGCTCCGCCGACGTCCTCAGGAGTGATGTTGCGACGCAAGGGGGCCATGTCGGCGAACTGGCGGTACAGGCGTTTGAAGCCAGAGACCCCCGCCGCCGACAGGGTCCGCACCGGCCCGGCCGAGATGGCGTTGACCCGGATGCCGCGCGGGCCGAGATCGGCCGCCAGATAGCGGACCGAGGCTTCCAAGGCGGCTTTGGCTACCCCCATGACGTTGTAGTTGGTCGTCACTTTCTGAGCGCCGTAGTATGTGAGCGTGAGCATCGAGCCGCCGTTCTTCATGAGTGGCGCGGCGGCGCGGGCGAGGGCCGTGAAGGAGTACACGCTGATATCCATCGCGACTCGAAACCCCTCCCGGCTGGTCTCCGAGTAGGGCCGGGAAAGCTCTTCCCGCCCGGCGAAGGCAATGGCGTGAACAAGGGTATCTACCGTACCGAATGCATCGGCGGACTTCTCAAACACATCTTCGATCTGCGAGTCATCGGAGACATCACATGGCTCGACGAAGGTCGATCCGATGGACTCGGCCAGTGGACGAACCCTCCGTTCCAGGCTTTCGACGGCATAGGAGAACCCGAGGCGAGCGCCTTGCTCATGCATGGCCTTGGCGATCCCCCAGGCGATGGAATGGTCGTTGGCCACACCGAAGATCAGCGCGGTCTTGCCGGCCAGCAGGCTCATGCTCAATCCTCCTTGAAGAGGCCCTGGACGATCTCCGGTCGCACGCGGAAGCGCCAGGGAACGCTCTGCCAGGGTTCTGGTACCGTGTTTAAACCCACTCGGGGGCCGCGGGTGACGCTGGCCTCATCCACTTGCGGCAGAGACTCGAGGAAAAGGCGTGTCTCGGCGCGGCAAAGATCCACCCCATCGAAGCTGCGATTGATGCCCAACGCCCGGCACAGTTTTGCCGGCCCGTCGGTCAGCCGCACATCCGGACTCCCGCGACGCCTGCGCCGCATCGACGGCAAACCCTCATCCGGGAACAAGGCCCGGATGAGCACTGCTGCGGGAAACCCCTCGGCCTCGGTCACGATGTTCAACATCCAGTGCATCCCGTACGTGAAGTAGACGTAGGCACGCCCCGCCGGGCCCCACATGGATTCGTTGCGGGCCGTCCGCCCGTGCCGGGCATGACATCCAAGATCGTCAGAACCGATGTAGGCCTCCGCTTCGATGATCCAGCCCGACAGCCGCACCCCGCCAGGGTGCAGGCGGACAAGCTTCTGTCCGAGCAGCTCGCGCGCGACGTTAAGCGTTTGGCGGGCGAAGAAGGCACGGCCGAGCCGACGGGGAGCCACCTGCAAGAACCTCTGCGTCTCCGAGCCCCATTGGGCACGATTCGAAGGCTCTCGAGCACGGGTTTCTGCATTCGTCTTCCCTGATTCAATCCGTCTGGGCGCTGCCCCGTTTCACTATCCTGGCAGGTCGGTTTGATCGATCCCGAAGGCGTTGCGGCAGGCCAAAGGCCAGGCGACCGCACGACAGGTTGCCTCAAGGAGGACGATGATTGAAGTGAAAGCCGCCGAGAATCTCCACCCGTGAATTCAAGGATCTCGCCGATCGACCGATCAGGCGAGATCGCCTTGGCGATAATGTGCATGGTCGTGAAGTGCTACGGAATTGATCTCTTTGACCCTGGAGGCCGGCACGATGTTCTTCGCCGGCATGTCGGGTATGCTCGGGACGGAATTCCGTCAGGAATTCCCCTGCCCGGGTCCTACGCCTCTTGAGGGATCTGAAAGCGTGGATCGCGCTCGAGCATCCGGCGCAGCCCGTCCTGCAGGCTGATCCTGGGCGAGTAGCCCAACTTCTCGTTAGCCAGGTGGATGTCGGCGGCCATGCGTGTCGGCCCGGGGTCCTGCTCATCCATATAGATCCACTCAGCCCCACGCCCGACGCTCTCGACTACGAGCTGAGCCAGATCGGCGATCCCCGTCTCTACCCCGCTTCCCACATTAATCACCAGCCGATCGACACTCGGCGCTGTTGAGGCCGCCACCATGGCCTCGACGACGTCGTCGACGTACACGAAATCGCGGGTTTGGGTTCCCCGGCTGTGGATCACGAGCGTCCCATTCCGAACCGTTTGCCGAAGGAAGTGCGGGATGACCGGGGGATGAGCCGCAGGCAGCGGCTGGCCCGGTCCGTAGGCATTGAAGACTCTCAGAGCCACAGTTTCAATCCCCCATAGAGACCCAATCGTCCGGACATAGTATTCGGCCGCCAGCTTGGATACAGCATAGGGCGACCGCGGGTCAGGTGGTGTGCTCTCGACCAGGGGCTGAACCTGCTGGCCGCCATAGACCGCGCCGGATGAGATCAGGACGACGCGTTTGACGCCAACATCGCGCATCGCCTCCATCACGCCGACTGTTCCGCCGACGTTGACGGTGGTGTACTCACGCGGGTAAAGTACTGATTCGGGCACTGAGACGCGAGCCGCCAAATGGTAGACGCAGTCCACGTCCTGAAGCAGCGTCCACAGTTTCGGCCGGTCCGTGACGTCTCCCCGGCTGAAAAGAACGTCTGGGACCAGGCGTTGAGGGTCACCCGCGGAAAGATCGTCCAGACCACGTACCTGGTGACCTTCACGTGCCAGGCGGTTGGCGAGGGCTGAGCCCAGGAATCCTGCAGCGCCGGTTACGAGGAAATTCATTGTTGGTGAGAAACCAAGGCTCGGCCACCCTCCGAGGTTCGGGGATTATAGCACAGCGGCGATCGGTGCCGTTTCCGCGGGTGTATCCCACCTTGAGGGGCCGAATGGAGGCGTTCGCCCCGCATGCAGCTAGTGGGGTTCGTCCCGGTTGCCCTCGGACGTGGCGCGACAGCCGTCATTCCGCCCCGGGCACAGAAGGGAGAGGGGCCAGAGGCTCCCGTGGTGGAATAGATACCTCTCAACGCGAGGTTGATAAGCGAGCGTCCATTCCGCCGGGCCAGGGCAGTTTCTCCCCCGGCTGGTATCATCGGACTATGCGATTCTCCCCAGTCAGCCAGAGTGTCCTCCACGCGACACGGCGGGGCGCCTGGCTCTTGATCGCGGCTCTCGTGCTCACTGGGAGCACGCTCAACAACCGGGATCCATTGGATCGAATCCGGCGACTGACTCGCACGTCTGAGTTCGATTTTGCCCGCTGGACCTTGGGTGCTCTCGGCGTCAAGATCGAGCAGTCCAGCCTGGGATATGCCGGCTACCTCCCGGATGAAGCCCGACAGCAGATCGTACGGGAGTATATCGACCTCACCCGGATAGCCGGCGAATTCGAGGCACGTCAGGTGGAACTTACCGCTGATCCCGCAATCCCGCAGCCGAGTCTCGAAGCGGAGTCGAATCAGTTGGAGATCAGGCGGATACGGGAACGCCTGGCCATCCTGCAACCGCAAGCGGAGACCGTGCTCCAAGAGCAAGAGGCGGTCATCTTGGAGGACATGGGACTCGAAATCGCCGGTCTCCCGCTGCCTCCGGTCTCCTTCCGCTTCTCGCGCTTACCGTTGTCGATCGTCGTATCACCACGCAACATCATCCGTCAGGACGCCAGCGTCCAGCTCGATCCAGGCCTGACCCTGGAGCGGCAAATCGCTCTTGAGAACCACATGGAGGACACGCTTGGGGTTTCGGCGCTGGTCGTCCCGCTGGGCGGGATCGGGACCTACCCGACGATGGTCCAAGAGAGCACCAGCCTGGCCTGGCTCGCGGAGGTCATCGCCCACGAATGGGCCCACAACTACCTCTTCTTTCGCCCGCTCGGGTTTCTCTATGAGACCAACTTCGATTCCAGCCCCGAAGTGCGGACGATGAACGAGACCGCTGCCTCGCTGTTCGGAAAAGCCGTCAGCCTCGCACTGCTCGAGCGCTACTTCCCCGACCTCGGGCCTGCACCACCCTCGAGTGCTCCAACTGCGCCGCCGGATGAACCCCCGGCGTTCGACTTCCGGGCCGAGATGCACGCCACCCGTCTGAATGTGGATGCGTTATTGGCTCAAGGTCAGGTGGAAGAAGCTGAGGCCTACATGGAGGCTCGACGCCAGGTGTTTTGGGATGCGGGCTACCACATCCGCCGATTGAACCAGGCCTACTTCGCTTTCTACGGTGCGTACAGCGACGAGCCGGGCGGTGCCGCCGGCGCCGATCCAGTTGGAGAGGCCGTCAGGCTGTTTTGGGAGCGCAGCCCCTCGCCGGCTTCATTCCTCAAGCGAATCGGTTGGATGCGGACCTATCAGGACCTTCTGCGGGCGTTGGAACGCTGAGCTAACCCCACTCGCCGATCATGGCGGCCAACAGCGCCGTCCGAGTCGGTAAGCTGTCCAATTCGATATACTCGCGTTCCGAATGTGCCCCGTTTCCCACAGCCCCCAGGCCATCGAGCACGGGAACCCCTAGCGGCGCGACAAAGTTGGCGTCGGATCCGCCTCCCGTTCCACCTTCGGTTAGCTGCAGCCCGATTCTGGCGGCGACGGCCCGGGCGCGGGCGAAGGTCTCCGCCATCATCGCCGTCCGCGGCATCGGAGGACGATTCCAACCGCCTTCGAAGGAAATCCGCGCCTTCGGCAGGGTGGGAGTCAGACCTGCCATCGCCGCATCCAGGCGGGACATCTCCGACTCATCCAGCACGCGCACGTCGATCTCGGCGAAGCAGATCGCCGGGATGACGTTCGAGCGCGTCCCGCCTCCGATCACGCCAATGCTTACGCTGGTCCCCTTCGCCGGATCCTCGAGCGCGGCAATCTGACGGATCACGTGAGCCATTTCGACGATCGCGTTCACACCTGCCTCGGGGTTGGCGCCGGCGTGGGCGGCCTTGCCGGTGACCTCGACTCGAAAGTCTCCGATCCCTTTGCGCCACGTCTTGAGCGACCCATCCGCCAACCCGGGCTCGAGACACAGGACCAGAGAATGCTCTCGGGCGAGCTGCTCGATTAACTCGCGTGAGGAGTGGCTGCCGGTCTCCTCATCCGAAGTACAGAGCAGGCTGACTCGGGAAGCGGGTGTCCATGCAGCCCCTTGAAGTCCCTCGATCGCCGTTAGAGCGATGGCGACCCCTGATTTCATATCGAGGATGCCGGGACCGTGAAGCCGCTTTCCATTCACCCGCCAGGGCATCCTCGCCAGGGTGCCGAGCGCGTGCACCGTGTCCAGGTGGGCCATCAGCAGGATGCCGCCGCTTCCCTCGCCCCATTGGCCGAGCCAGTGGTCGCCGCTCGCTGCCTGAGTGAACTGGCGGACGACAGCGCCGCGGCGGCGCATCGATTCGGCGACGAACTCGCCGAGAGAGTCGACCGCCGCCTTCTCCGTTGTGGGAGATTCGATTTCAACCAGGCTCCTGAGGAGATCCAGCTGGTCGGGCAGGCGGGTTTCGAAATGCGAGATCGGCAGAAGATGGTTGGTCATGTTTATGGGCCCGTCGCCGGGCAGATGTCTGTCGCAGAGTATGTCGGGTTTGCGTACCCGAAGTCGAGCGGTTGCAGGACCGTCGCCTGGTTTGCCTGAGCGAAAGCCTGAGCCTGCGCGCAAGCCAGGCCGATACTCCCGCTTGCCTGATACGCGGTCCAGAATGCCTGCCCCAGCAATCCATAGGCCCCGCCGGGTGAAGCCGGCGGATACGCGTCCTGGAGGGCCAGATAGGCGGCTTGGGCCGTGCTCGAGTCGGCGAGTTGTAGTTGTGTGAGCACCTGGCGGAACAAGGCATAGGCACTCAAGTTCGCCCTCTCCCCCACCGGGTCCACCCACTCCTGGAGCGAGTCGTCGTTGACGACCCTGCCATACAGCTCGAGCGCTGTCGTGTAATCACCGCTGAGGTCGGCTTGATCAGCGTCATTCAGAACATGGATGCGGAACGTCGACGGAAGTGCGAGGTCCGAGCCGGGGACGAGCGACAGGCCAGTCGGATCCCAATCCCATGTTCGGGTGAGTCCACGGTAGGGACCGGCGCCCGCCGAGCCGATGGCAGTCCCGGTCACGGCGAGACCGTATCGACCGTCACCACCTGGGCCAACGACCCGGATCGACGGGTAGGGCAAATCGTCGCTTTCGCCGAGCATGACATTCATCATGGTGTTCTGGTGCCAGGTGAGTACCTCGAGCTGGCTAAAGCACGTGTGTGCCCCGCACGACTCGCGCGCCGCTAGCAAATCCGCCGCGCCATCGGCGTTGAGATCGCGGGCATCAAGGATCGCAGGGGCACCGACATCGGACACCGCAGGACTGGTGTAGTTGAGAGCGTATGCTTGGCCACCGCACAGGAACACGTAAAGATCGCCCGGGGCCACGATCGCAGCATTGTCGGGGGTAAGCAAACTGACGGCGACATCGTCCAGCCCATCCCCGTTGAAATCCTGCTGAGCGAAGGGGATCCCAGTCTCCGGCGAGAGTTTCAGGGCCTGTATGTGATTCTCCAAAGCATGGACATCGCCACCGCCGTTCATGAACGCCAGCAGATCTGCGACATAGGAGGCGGGAACCTGGAGCAGAGGCAGGGCGGGCTCACCGGGCGTGACCGGGCAGGCGATCGCCTGCACCGGGGTGGCCTCAGGGCTTGGAGCCAAAGTGGGGACGGGTGTCGCCGATGAGCTGATGAAAGGTGTCGAAGCCACAAAGGGGGTGAGGCCTTGCCCAGCGGCATCTCCCGGACTCGTTCCCTCCGAAGGAGTCGAAACTGGCAGATTGCAGCCGGCAATTGCCAATGAACCCACAACAAGACCGATGACACCGATCGATACCCGCATGGACTCTTACGCTCCCCGGTCCGTACCAGACGTGAAGGCCGACCAAGCACCCCCAGCATAAGCGGAAGGTGCGATGGATGCAAGGTAGCCTAGTCAAATGGCTTTCCGTTGGGTGATCGCGTTTGCGGTCATCGGGACTCTCGGACTGCTAGGCCAGGTTGTCATGCCGTATACTCGAGACATGGATCTACCCTTTCATCCAGGGATTCCCCCGGTTCACGCCGGACCGCTCGCGCGCTTCCTTCCCCCGATGGACGAAGGCGTCGTGGCTTCAACACTCGAGCACTATGGAAGCCCGAGTGATCTCATCCTGGACCCGTTTGGGGCCTCGCCGCGCCTTGTGGTTGACGCGGCCCGCTCCGGGCGAGGGGTTCTGGCAGCCGTCAACAATCCCGTCACCCGTTTTGTGCTCCTGCACATGCTCACGCCGTTCTCGTACAGCGATCTACAGGCCGCGCTGGCCGCGCTGGCTTCCGCCCCGAAGGACGACGGACGGCTCGAGCCCTTTCTTCTCGATCTATACCGGACGGAGTGTGCGCGCTGCGGCCGAAGGACGATCGCCGACTACTTCGTTTGGGATCGGGAGCGTGGCGACCCGATCCTCAAGGCGTACAGCTGCGCGGAATGCGGACACGCCGGCGAAGCGCCCGTCAACCGTCTGGACGTCGAGCGCGCCCACGCGCACAGCCGGAGAGGATTACAGAGCTCCATCGCCTTGGAGCAGGTGGCGCCGGCTGGAGATCCGGACAGGGAGCATGCGTTGGCGGCGATCGCCGTCTACCCCAGCCGCGCCGTCTATGCCCTGATCACCGTGATCAACAAGATCGACCAGCTGGGGCTCGGCGGCCGGCGACTGAAGGCGGTGCAGGCTCTGGTCCTGTCGGCCTTGGATGCCTCAAACGCCCTCTGGGGTGTTCCCGAGGGACGGGCGCGACCGCGACAGCTCATCGCTTCGCCCCAATATAAGGAAGCGAATGTCTGGCGGTCCCTGGAGAAAGGCGTAGCGGAGTGGGCCGTCGGAGACCCAGGACTGAACGTGACCGAGTGGCCAGTCGGCCAGCCGCCCGAACCCGGGACCGTGGTCGTCTCATCTCAGCCAGTTCGTGAATTGCTCTCCGACCTCAAGGGGTGGAAATTCGGCCAAGTCTTGACGGTCCTGCCACGTCCGAACCAGGCCTATTGGACCCTTTCAGCTCTATGGGCGGCCTGGCTTTGGGGCAAGGAAGCCGCGGCCCAGATCAAGGTCGCCTTGCGTCGCCGGCGCTACGATTGGTCGTGGCATGCAAGCGCGCTGCGGGCTTCACTCTCCAGCCTGCCTCCTGTTCTCCAAGAGGAGACCCCTCTTCTGACATTCGTGCCCGAGGCCGAGCCAGGGTTCATCAGCGCCAGCCTCGCCGGGTTGAGTGGAGCAGGATTCTTGCTGACCGGGCGTTGTCTGCGGCAAGATGAGGGAGAGGCTGTGCTGAGATGGTCGGTGGATCCGTCGCCGCCGGCGACGGTGACGGGGGAGTCCCTCCCCGGCTTCATGGAAGAGAGTGCCAGGCGAGTCATTCGGTCGCGGGGTGAACCTTGCGCCTATCCCGTTCTCCAGACCGCAGCACTGAGCGATCTGGCCGGAGCCAGACGACT
>MGOM01000133.1:21113-21446 GCA_001797105.1 Chloroflexi bacterium RBG_19FT_COMBO_62_14 | reverse complement strand
CACGCGTGTTCACGCGAATCGGTGGAGGCATCGAGCCGGAGAGCGGATTGTATTGGCTCAAAGATCAGGTGCTGGGGACACCGCTGGCTGAACGGGTGGAACGAATGATCCTGGAGGTCTTGCTTCAAGGGGCAGGGGTGAGTGCGCTGGAGGCGGATCAGCGAGTTTGCGACGAACTGACGGGGCTGCTCACCCCGGACCGCAGGCTGGTGTTCGCCTGCCTGCGGTCGTACGCCGCGTTGAATCCAGATACAGGTCTATGGCAGCTTCGGGCCGAGGATGAGCCGACTCGCCGTACGGCGGATCTCCTTGAGATTCACGATCTATTGGTTG
>MGOM01000133.1:17388-21056 GCA_001797105.1 Chloroflexi bacterium RBG_19FT_COMBO_62_14 | reverse complement strand
GCGGGCGGGGCGGCCCCCGCTACGCGTTCCATCTGATCGCCACCGGCTCGCCGGCCGAGGCGGGGAGCGCGATCCCCGCCGGGTACTGTCTAGTCATCCCCGGAGGCCGTGCGGCCTTGCTGGCCGAGAAGGCACGCCGCAATCCCGTCCTGCGCCGCTGGCTGGATGGCGTGCGGGTGATCAAGTTCAGGCACATCCGGCGGCTTGCCGTCGAGACCACGCTAGGCATAGAGAACTTCGATGAGCGGCTCGCCATCGATCCCCCCGAGCATCAGGACCCTCAGATGCCACTCTTGTGAAAGGACGGGAGATCACGCCCATCCTCCATGAGATCTTGGTTGAAGGGAGTACAGAGCCAGCTCTGATCTCGTATACCCCCTTCAACATTCCCTAGGCTCGCGCGCGCTGCCATGACCGCAAAGAAGATCCATTCCCAGACATTGTGAATGGTGACCGAGATTAGGGCGGAGTTAGGGTCAGCGTCGCGGTGGGGGTGGGGCTCAACGTCGGTGTCAAGGATGGAGTCGACGTCGGGGTTGGAGTTCGCGTTTGAGTGGGCGGGGGTGTGATCGTCGGAGTCGAGGTCAGGGTCGGCGTGGGTGTGGGGAGGTTGAGCACGATGTGGACCCGGGCCTCGGCCCGGCCGCCCTGCCGGCCGCGGATCGTCAGGCGCAGCGTGACCGGTCCGTTGGGTACCCCCTTCATCTCCCAGTCCACCAGTTTCCCAGGCTCAAGAAAGTCGGTGTCCTTGTTGGCGATGTCTGGCCACTTATCGGGATCGAATCCCAGACCGTATTCCAGGACCCAATCCTGGAATTCCTTGGAGGCCGAGGCGCGAGCAAAGATCTCAAGCGGGCCGTCGGTTACCGTTGCACCCTCACTGGGGAGGGTGAAACCCACAATGGCATGCGGACTATCCTCCGTGCACGCCTTATCCGGGACAAAGAAGACCTCCTCCGGATTGATCCCCAAGTCTTCCGCCCATTGGCGACCGGCTGATTCCTCGGTGATCCACTTGCGGCCCCATGGATCATTCACAAACAGCCCGATTTTCTCCTCGGCGAAATTGGGGCAGTCTGCCGAGGCCAGCTCGAGCGAGTAGCTGTCAACCCAGGCTTTTCTCCACAAATCCTCCTCCGGTGGAAGCGGCAATTGGTCGGAGGCGAAGAACTCCGTCCGATGCGATGGGCATTGCTCGGATGGCCTGGCCCCCGACACGGCGCAGATGACCTCCTCTGTGATCCCGGGTGGCCGGGAGAAGTTGGTCGGGAACCCACCGGTCAAGCGCTGCTCGGCGAATTGCATGACGGAGTTCCAGATCGGCGCCGCCCCCGTCACCCCGCTGGTGTTCCGCATCGGTGTGTAGTCGGCATTGCCGACCCATACGCCAACGGCGATGTCGGGTGTGAATCCGAGGGTCCAGTTGTCGCGATAGTCGTTGGTCGTGCCGGTCTTGGCCGCGGACGGGAAGGGGAGGTTGAGCAACGAGTTCGGACCGAAGGCCGGTGTGCGGGCGGCGTTGTCGGAGAGGATCGACGTGATCAGGAAGGCGTGCTCGGGACGGATGACCTGATCCCCCGTCGGCGGTTGATACTCATACACCGTCTGCCCGGCGTGATCGACGACCCGGGTGATGGCCACCGGCGGAACGCGCAAGCCGCCGTTGGCGAATACGGCGTAGGCGCCGGTGAGCTCGAGCAGCGTGACATCTCCTCCGCCCAAGGTGAGTGAAAGGCCGTAGTCGTTACGGGTGAGGGTAGTGATCCCCATCCGCCGGGCGAAGGCGATGAAGCCCTCCTCCTGCATGGTCGATGGATCGTCGTAGATCCCGATGTAGTTCAGGGTCTTCACGGCCGGAACGTTGTAAGAACTGGCCAGGGCCGCTCGCACTAATACCGGCCCGTGAAACCGCTCATCGTAGTTGACCGGTTTGTACGGAGGGCGAGGGTCAGACGCATCTCCCGACGGAGGAAACTCCGAAGGAACGTCCCAGATCAACGACGCCGGGGTCCAGCCCTTCTCGAAAGCAGCCGTATACGTCAGCGGCTTGATCGATGAGCCGGGTTGTCGAGGCTGCACCGCCATGTTGACCTGGCCGTGGATCTCCTCATTGTAGAAGTCGGCGGATCCGACCATGGCCAGGATTTCGCCGGTGGAGGGTTGAATGGCGACCAGCGCTCCGCTCGATACCCGGCGATCGGCGAGGGTCTCAACCTGAGCGCGGACCGTTTCTTGCGATTGCTCCTGCAGTTCGGGATCGATCGTGGTGTAGACCGTGAAACCCGATCTGTAGATCGTCTGAGGGTCATACATCTGTTCCAGCAGCGAGCGGACGTAATTCACCCAATGTGGGAAGCGGATGTTGAAGCGAGGAGGGGTGAACTCGTAGTCGGTAAGCTCTGCCGCCGCCACGCCGGCTTCTTCGGGGGAGACGCACACCGGTTGGGGAGCATTGCTGACGGACAGGCAGCCTTGCTCGTCGCTGGCGATGACCATGAGTGTCAGGACGACTCGCTGTCGGTTGAGAGTCACATCTCGGTTTGTGAAGACGTCGTATACCGAGGGCGCCTGAACCAGCCCGGCCAGGAAGGCGGACTGGCTCAAGGTCAACTTGTCGGCGGTAGTGTGGAAGTAGGTCTCGGCGGCGGCCTCGACACCATAAGCCAAATTGCCGTAATACACCTGATTGAGATAGAGCTCGAGGATTTCATCCTTGGTGTAACGGCGGGTGATCTCGGCCGCGAGCAGAATCTCTCGGACCTTGCGCGGACCCGTCCGCTGAGAGCGTTCTTCAGGTGTGAAGAGCAAGTTGCGAGCAATCTGTTGGGTGATGGTCGAAGCGCCGGAGGAGACGCCGCCTTGCTGGAAATTCTGCCAGAGGGCACGCACGATGGCGAAAACATCGAACCCACCGTGGCTATAGAAGGCCGAATCCTCGGTGGCGATGGTGGCGGCCACCATCAAGGGCGACACCTCTTCCAGAGGGACGTACGTGCGGCGCCCGGCGTTGGGGTCGAGGATCTCGTAGAGCAGGTTGCCTTCGCGATCGAGCAGACGGGTAGTTTCGAATTGTGCGGCGTGGGTTTGCAGATCTTCAACCGACGGCAGCGTGGCGGCCACCGCATAGTACTGGTAAAGGCCATAGGTGACGACGGCGATGATCAGGGCCAACAATGCAAAGAGAGCCAGAACGGCCATCCGTACCATAAGCGCCCAACATCCCATGGGGCGCGTAGGCCCAATCGGGCGGGTACCGTGGGGAGGTGTCGCTTCGGGAGGTGGAATATAAGCGGCCTCGCCGACGCGGGTGGCGCCAAGATCTCTCTCTGGAACTCGGCGCGGAAGGGAAGGGTCGAGCCCCTCATCCCCGGGCAATGTCGGCAGAGTGTCTCCGCGCTTGGCCAGGCGGGGGGAGGCCGCGGCCCGGGTCCCTTCGGAAGATTCTGGTTCGTGCGTGGAGGCTTGGGCTTCCTTGGGGGAGGTCTTCTTGCGCGCAGCGCGGTGCCTGACCGCCTTGTCTTCCTCGGCCATCCATCCCCCAGTCAGGTCCGGCGAGCCGGTCGGATGACGAAATGGCGCTTCTTGGGCGGGCCGTTCTGGCCCGAGGCGATCGGCCGGGGGACCTTCGTTTAGCAGCCGTTTGAAGCGGATAGAGGCTTCCTCCTGAC
>MGOM01000133.1:6683-17231 GCA_001797105.1 Chloroflexi bacterium RBG_19FT_COMBO_62_14 | reverse complement strand
GGAGACCGCCTCCTGGTTGAGCATATTCAACACCAATGTGACCATCCCCCCTCCAAGCCGTGGGAATGCCTTAGTCTCGGCGACCTCAATCTCGACGTGGATCGTGTCGCCAATGTGAATCGGCTGTGTGAATTTCCACTCTTTGATCTCCCGGAAGGCGAGGACAGTCCCTTCCAGTATGCCGGCTCGGACAGCCAATCCGACGGCGAAGGAGATCCCCAGCATGCCGTGAGCGACCCGTTCGCCGAAGGAGGACGCCTTCGCATATACGGCGTCGGTGTGGATCGAGTTGAAATCTCCGGTAAGCCCGGCAAATGCGACGATATCAGACTCGGTGACGGTGCGTCCGGGCGTTGTGTATCGCTGGCCGGCAGTGAACTCCTCGAAGAACCTGCCGCGTGCCGTAAGTGTGTTGGACGGCATTGCAGCTCCTGCGTCGGACCGACACATTCTAGCACGACTTCACCTTTACCTTTGTCTCCGCAGTCCTTACAATTCAGCCATGCGCGATTGGTCGCTCACTCCCGACGATCCATACTCGCTCCATTTGAGTGCGGACGCCCGGCTTTGCGTCCCCAACTATGCCGACGACCAGATCTGGGAATTGAACCTGCAAGCCGCCGACCCTCCGGCGATCGCATTGGAGACAACCTTCGGCCTGAGGGTCCAGAGCATGCGGATCTTCCCCAGCTTCTTCACCCGAGGAGTGGTCCTGGCGGATCCGACGAGCTTTGCCGAGCCGGTGCTCATCAAACGATTCCTGACCAACTATGCCCGGCTCGAATGTCGGCCGACGCCGGACTGCCTGGTGGAGGCGGAGTACTGGGTTCCCGATTCGCGCCGGATTGCAGGCCGGTTTACTCTGATCAACCACAGCCGTTCAGAGCAGGTGATCAGGCTCAGACTTCAAGCGGTCCTTCGGGCTCATGTCGGCGACGCAGGCGATTCCTTCGGATCGGGGCGGAGAGATTCTCTGGCGGGCGGCATGCGTGCTGAAGGGATTTCCGGCGTGACCGTGTTAGCGGGGGGAATAGAGAACCTGGCGCCGGTTGTCTTTCTATCCGGCGGAGCCAGGCCGGAGATGGCGCCCTACCCGGCTCTGGCGGTCGACCTCAGGCTATCGGTCGGCGAAGCCAAGAGCGTGGTTTGGACTCATGCCGGGCTGCAGGATGTCGAGTCCTCATTCCAGTCCGCGCGCGAGTTGGCGAGTTGCGGCTGGGACTCCGAGATCGCCCGGGCCGAGATGGTGAATGCGTCGATCGTCGACATCAGGACTGGGGATCCGGATTGGGACGCGGCCTTCGCCGCATCTCAGAATGTTTCCCTGGGAGCCTACCTCGGACCCACGCGTTTCCTGCCCTTTGCGTCTTTCGTGGATGCCCGAGTGCCGGACCGGGGTTTCTCGGCACGAGCGGATGGGAAGGATTACAGCTGGCATTGGGCGGGACAGGCGGCAGCTCAAGCCTACGCCAACATCCAACAGATCCTGCCGGCTGCTCCGGAGCTGGCGCGGGGTGTGCTGCGCAATTTCCTCAAGTCGAGGACGCAGGACGGATCGATTGACTGGAAACCCGGCCTGGGCGGGCAGCGGAACGGTGGGCTTTGTTCCCCTCTACTTGCCAGTTTGGCCTGGGAGATCTACCAGCAGACACAGGACCGCTCCCTGATCGAGGAAAGTCTAGAGCCCCTAATAGCATTCGTGCACCGCTGGTTCGACCGGGAGCATGATCGGGACGGCGATGGTTTCCCCGAGTGGGATCACACGATGCAGGCCGCCTTTGACGACTGGCCGACCTTTGTTCGCTGGCGTAAGTGGGGGCAGGGCCTGGATGTCACCAAGGCCGAGACGCCCGATCTCGCCGCATATCTCTACAAGGAATGCCGAGCGCTTGTCCAGATGGCGCGTGAGATCGACCGAGATGATCTGGCCGCCGGCTTGGAGGCCCGGATCGAGCGATTGCGAGAAGGGGTCGAGAGGACATGGTCCGAATCGGACGCCGCCTACCATCACCAGGATCGGGATTTGCATCGATCCGCTTCCGGAGAGGTTCTCGGTCGGGGGCGGGGAGAGTTCGTCATGCACGTCGACCGAGCCTTCGACCCGGCCGCCCGCTTGCTCGTACGCGTCGGGGCGAGTGAGGGGGTATCACACGCCATTCAGGTCCTCATTCACGATGAGTCCCCGGGCGCGGAAGACAAGGTTGAGAGGCTGACCGAGCGACGCTTTCAGTGGTTCTGGGACTACGGAACTGCGACCAGTGATCGGACGCATGCTTACATAGACCGGATCGAGGTCCGAGGTCTGAGCCAGGAATTCGAGACGGAGTTGAGAATCGCCGACTACACCCGCCAGGACCAGACGCTGCTGCTCCCGCTTTGGGCTGGGATTCCCAGCCCTGAAAGGGGAGCTCGAATCGTGAACGCGACAATGCTCGACGAGGGCAGGTTCTGGCGCAAATTCGGGATACCGGTGTGCTCTGCAAGTGATCCGGCCTTCGATACCTCGAATGCGACCGGTTCGGGCGGAGTGCACCTCTTGTGGAATGTGATGATCGGCGAAGGGCTGCTCGACTACGGTTTCATCGAGTTAGCGGCTGGCCTGATGGGACGCTTGATGCAAGCCTGCGTCCGGAGCCTGAGGACTGACAAGTCATTTCATGAAGCCTACGGTCCGGACGAGGCGCAAGGTCTGGGGGAGCGCAACCACATTTCGGGTGTTGCGCCGCTCGCGTTGTTTCTGAAGATCCTGGGGGTCCGGCTCATCTCGCCTCGGAGAGTGATCGTGCGAGGGCGAAACCCATTCCCCTGGCCGGTTGTCGTTTCCTGGCGTGGCCTTGTGGTCAGGCGGGAAGCTGGTCAAACGCAGATCACATTCCCGGATGGCGACAAGGTAGTCGTCGAAGGGGAGGAACCGAGGACTGTCGAGCAGCTCCCCCGTGAACCGCGGAGCGGCATGCTATAATCGGCGCCGCTGTGCCGCCCAATGAGCGAGCGCCGTCCGTTTGTGGGCGCGACCTGAGGCTCGCCCAAAGCCCATTGAATCATGTCCGATGGACGTGGTGACGATCCGGCGAGACTACTCGCCGGAATCACTCCCATGGCCTGCATCTCGGTGGAGTGCAATGTCGATCGAATCGACACCCGCAGCCGCGACAGCCGCCGCCGACTTCCTTCCCCTGCTGCTGGCTCTCGCCATCCTCATTGCCTCAGCCAAACTTGTCGGAAGTCTCTCCGTTCGTCTGGGACAGCCGGCTGTCCTGGGGGAGCTCATCGCCGGCCTGCTCCTGGGGCCGACTTTTCTAAACCTCACCTCCCTTCCGTTGCTTGAGGGGCCAGACCTTGGACGCGTTCTCCATCAACTAGGTCAGTTGGGGGTTCTCTGGCTGATGTTCGCCGCCGGCCTTGAAGCCGAGTTGGACGACCTTCGCCGGTCGGGTAAGCCGGCGTTGCTGGCAGGGATCCTGGGCGTTGTCACCCCCATGCTGCTCGGCCTCGGTGTCGGCCTGGTTTTTCGCTATCCTCTCCAGGATGCTCTATTCATCGGTCTAACACTGAGCGCGACGAGTGTGAGCATCTCGGCTCAGACTCTGCTCGAGCTCAATCGTCTTCGGTCGAAGGAGGGGGCAGCCCTTCTGGGCGCGGCAGTCATCGACGACATCTTGGTGATCATCCTCTTGTCCCTGGTCGTCGCAATGGTCGGCGGGGGTGCAGGCCTGACCGGGATCCTGCTTCAGCTTGGCAGGATGCTGGCCGTGCTGCTCCTGGTGGGCCTGGCCTCTGTGTATCTGCTGCCAAGGGTCGCTGAGTGGGGGATGAGGCTGCGGGTGAGCGAAGGGCTGCTCGCCCTGGTCCTGTCCTGTGTGTTGCTGTTGGGATGGGCGGCGGAGTTCGGCGGAGGTGTGGCAGCCATCACCGGGGCGTTCGTGGCCGGCGTTGGTCTTGGTCGGAGTCACCTGCGCGAGGAAGTTGAACGGGCTCTTCACCCCCTCGCATACGGTTTCTTCGTTCCGCTCTTTCTGGTGGACATTGGATTACAGGCTGATATCCGGTCCCTGGGGAGCGGCGCCGTCCTGTTCACTTTGGTGCTCATCCTGATCGCGATCGTATCCAAGGTCCTGGGAAGCGGCCTTGGAGCGCGTCTTGGAGGGTTTGCCGGAAGGCAAGCATTCCGGGTGGGGCTGGGGATGATCTCACGCGGGGAAGTGGGTTTGATCGTGGCAGGTGTAGGGGTCGCCGAGGGTCTCCTGGCGCCTGAGGAATTTACCGTTGTCGTTCTGATGGTGATCGTGACAACGCTCGTCACACCACCTCTGCTCAGACTGGCTTTTTCCCGAAAGGAGGGCGCCGATGCCGCAGTTGGTTAGCCTTGTCATCCACGATCGGAGCAAGTGCGACGAACTGATCCATGCGTGGGTCGAGGCGGGGGTCACCGGGCTGACGATGCTCGACAGCAGTGGGCTGTCGCACCACCTCCTGCGGCATGACATCTCGGACGATCTGCCGCTTATTCCCTCTCTCCGCAGACTCCTTAAGGAGACCGAACGTAACAGCCGCACGATCTTCAGCGTCGTCGATGACGACTACGACCTGGAGGCGCTGCTGGCGGTGACCGAGAAGGTCCTGGGGCCTCTGAGCGAGCCGGACACCGGAATCCTCTTTGTCACGCCGGTTACTCGCGTCGTCGGCCTTCGGAATCCTGAGTAAGGGATACGTTCTGCGGTCGGGCTGTCGTATCTGCCCGGCGCAACCCACCCGCGCCCGCCGGGCGAAAAGTCCCCCGATGCCGGCGCGCGGAAACCGTCCGGGGGCCTCTGGCAGGCATGCCTGTCGCTTGATAGTCCGGCCTGTGCGCTCGCTAGCCGGAACGGCGGGGCTGTGTGGCGCGCTCGAGGTACTTCGCCGAGAATCCTATGAATAGCGCTCGTCGCGCTTGTGGTCGTAAGGGTCCTGGGCGAGAGGCCGCTCGCCTCGAAGGCCGTCCCTCTTGCAGACTGCTGCCGGGGTCGGGTGATGTGCTGGTAAACGGTTAATGGATCAGCTTCTGCAAGTCGAGACCCTTGTCCTTGAGCTCCTGCTCATAGTCTCGGTCGTGGCCATCGTCGGCCGGCGCTTCAGGCTTCCTTACACCGTCGCCCTGGTTCTGGCCGGTCTGGCGCTTTCCATTCGCTCCGGCCTGGACATCCAGCTCACCCCCAACCTCATCCTCTCACTTTTCCTGCCTCCGCTGGTCTTTGAGGCCGCGTTTCACCTGAATATCGACGAGCTGCGAGGCAGTCTGAACACCATAGTGCTTCTCGCCGTGCCCGGCGTGATCCTGAACATGTTCCTGGTTGGCGGCGTGATGACGTTCGGGGCCGGGATGTCGGTACCCTTGGCGCTGGTCTTCGGCGCCCTGATCGCCGCGACCGATCCGGTGGCCGTCGTCTCCATCTTCCGCAAACTCGGTGTGCCCAAACGACTGGAGGTCATGCTCGAGGGCGAGAGCCTGCTCAACGACGGCACGGCGATCGTCATCTTCAGCCTGGCAGTGGCGGCTCTCGAGACCGGCGAGTTCAGTCTCGTCGACGGGCTTGTCGACTTCGTCCGGATTGCCGGCGGCGGGCTGATCATCGGCTTCGTCCTGGGCTGGATGGTGTCCAGGTTGATCGGTCAGATCGACGACTACCTGGTCGAAACGACCCTGACCACCGTTCTGGCGTTCGGATCGTATCTGCTGGCGGAACAGCTTCACTTCAGCGGTGTCCTGGCCGTCGTCGCCGCGGGTCTGGTGAATGGCAACATCGGCCAGCGCGGCATGTCACCGACGACGCGCATCGTGCTCTTCAACTTCTGGGAGTACATGGCCTTCCTGGCCAACTCGGCGGTGTTCTTGATCATCGGGCTGCAACTCGATCTCCCGGCCCTGCTCAACAATTGGACGATGATCCTGTGGGCAATCGCCGGCGTCTTGGTCAGCCGGATCGTCGTGATTTATGGTCTGTCTCGTCTCGGCCAGGAAATCCCCCTGGCCTGGCGACACGTTCTTTTCTGGGGCGGGATGCGCGGCGCCATTGCCCTCGCCCTTGCGCTCAGCTTCTCTGGCGGACTGCGCTCGGAACAACAAACCGTGACGGCGATGGCCTTCGGGGTAGTGCTCTTCACCATCCTGGGACAAGGCCTGACGATGGACGCCCTGCTGCGGCGCCTCAAGATCGTGGTGAAGTCGGATGAGAAGATCGAGTATGAACGGCGCCATGCACGCGCATTGGCTACCCGTGCCGGTTTCGAGCATGTCCGGCGTCTGCACAGCGAAGGGCTTATCTCGTCTCACATCTGGGAGAACCTGCGCCCGATCGTCGAGCAGCGGCTGAGGGCGTTGACCGAAGCCGTTCAGGAGGCTTTGGCCAACTCGCCCGAGATGGAGACCGAGCAGCTCGTCACCGCTCGTCGCGAATCGCTACGGGCGCAGCGAAACACTCTGACCGGCCTGCGCCGGGATGGTGTGATCTCGGAAGAGACCTATGAGGAGCTGGTGGCCGAGATCGATCTGGGCCTCGGCTCGGAGGTCGAGACCTGGGCCGCCAGCGTGATGACACACAGGGAGGTGCCCGATGTCCGCCAACTCCTTCTGGCGATCGTTCAGGACCGGGATCTTGAATCGGCAGTCAGCGCCCTCGCCATCCGGAACATCCCGTCCACGCGTGTCCAGAGCACGGGTGGCTTCTTGGGCAGGGCGAATCACTTGTTGATGGTGGGGGTCCCCGAGGGCAGATTAGAGCAGGCGGTCGAAGGGCTCAATCAGGCGTGTCGAACCCGGATCGAGTACATGAGCTCGACCGTCGAGGTTCTGCCGTTCCCGCTCCCGATGCCGGTCGAGATCGAGGTCAAAGGGGCGACGGTCTTTGTTTTCGAAGTCGAGCGATACGAGGAAATCTGACCATGAAGCTGATCATTGTGATCCTGAGTGGGGCAGATACGGATAACGTCATCCACAAGTTGCTCGAGCGCGACTTTCGTTTTACCCGGCTGACCTCAAGCGGAGGGTTCCTCAGACGCGGAAACACAACACTGTTGATAGGGACAGCGGCCGAACGGGTCGACGAGGCGGTCGAGACCATCCGTGGCGCCGCCGAGACGCCGGCTGAGCCGGGGCACCGGGGGGCGATGATCTTCGTTCTCGATGTTCAGCGCTTCGAGCAGCTCTAAGGCGATGCCGCTCGGGCGGGAGTGCTTCCCGCCGCTCAACCCGCCTCTCGAGTTTCGCGAAAGCTCTCGACCTGATAGGCGAATACCTCCACTTCCCCGCTCCGCCAGGTGTGAGCAGGAATGCCGGCCTTGGCGCAAAGGGTGTCGAGGAAACGGTCGGGCTCGGGGATCTTCTCCCAAACCTGCGGCAGGAAGGTCGCCCGGAACGGACCAGAAATGAGGATCACACCGTCGATGCCCGGGCGGAGTGCCTTGAGCAATGCCTCAGGGGGGGCAGCGGGGAGCAGTTGAGGCGTGTTGAGTATGGAGATTTCAATCTCGACTTCACCGACCTCGGCGGGCCCGACTGGACCGAACCGGTAATCCTGGAGCGCGGCGGCGACGGTGTGTTGGCGAACATCCTCGGCGAGCGGGTAACGAGCCTGTAAGCCACCGATGCAGCCGCGCAAATCCCCCTTGCGCGTCAACGTAACGAAGGACGTCCCGAGGGATGACAAGCGGGAAGTCAGTCCTTCGAGGGGGAGTTCCTGGATCTCCCTTCCGTTCACGGCTTCGGTGAGCGCGGAGCGGGCGATTTCGAGCAGGGTGTGTCTTTCAGCCGCTGAGAGCGGGACCTCACTCATCGCGAACCCACCTTGCCCCAGACGGGTGTCGCAGCTACTCGCCAGGATCCCGTCGGGGAAAAGGGACGGACGGTCGGGCGTGAAAAGGGCCCAGGAGGTCTCGGCTCCCGGACATCGTGCTTCAGCCCGGGCCTAGATCGTTGAGGGCTTGTCAGGTGGATGGTCTCCTGCCGGCACACCCACGTGAAGTATAGCAGTCGAACGGTGCGGAGCAACAGCCAGAGCCTCCGACTCACCCGGTCATGCCGCCGCACCATCCTGGTTCTGATCGATGGCAGGCAGGGAGCCCTCAAGCGTCCGCAAGATGGCTGGGGCGACGCCGGTCAGGTCGGTGAGCCCTTCGACGAAGGATTCACGCAACAGGCGCGGCCCGATCACCAACAGAGGGACGGGATTGATAGTATGCCCGCGGCGGCCGTATTCCTCCAGGTTGCCATGATCGGAGGTCAACACGATCAGATCCTGCCTTCCGCCCCACTCGCGGACGAGCCCTCCCAGGACGCCGTCAAAAGCGACAAGCAGGCGTACCGCCTCGCCAAGCGAGGCCCGGTGCCCGGCATAGTCGCTCAGCCAGTAATCGAACCATGCCAGATCGTAGGCCAGGGACAGTTGCGCCAGCCGGGCGCCGGCTTCGGCTGCAGTGTAGATCAGGCCGGGTGGAAAATCCGGTTGACTGGCCCAGCCCTCGCCGGTGAAGTCGGCCGATAAGGCCTGCCCGGCGCGCAGATCTTCATCGGTTCGCAATCGCACACCGGCCGAGGCGGCGGCGAGCGGGATCGCCGACGACAATCGCCGGCCCGATCGGATGCCATCGAAATAGCGCGGCGGATACGCATTAAGTAGGGCGACCTTTCTACCCTGGCGGACGACCTGACGGAAGAGATTGTCCTCGGCCAGGATCGCCGCCACGGCCGGGTTGGGCTTCGGCCCGTAATGCTGTCCGATCTCAGCCGGGACGTTGCGCCCGGTAAGGAGCACGGCCTGTCCAGTGGCGGACTGAGGCGGACCGGGCACTCCCAGACTTGCATCGATAGCCCGCAGGGTCGCCATTTCCGTTGTCAGGGGAGTCGAGGAGGCCAGCATGGGCTGCCCGTCGAGAAGAGAGGACATCGCCGGCATTGTGGCGGCGGCGAATGGGTTGGTGCTCGGGTCATCCGTGCCCAGGCCGACGCCATCACAGAAAAGCATCAACACGCGCGTCATCATGTTTTGCGGAGGAACCTGATCCAGGCCGAATGCCGGCCGTGATCGAGGCCGTGTGTCAGGTCGACGAGATCGAAGGCGCGGCTGAACAGAGTCCGCAACCCTGCCTCAGCCGGCCAGTTAAGTCCGTCCGAAGGGTCAGTCCGCAGGAAGGTGTAAAGCAGATACGTGCCGCCGGGTTCGACCAGCCGCGCCAGGTGAGGGGTGTACCGTTCCTGGCCCGCCGGTGTAAGGCCGTGGAAGCAGCCAAGGTCGAGAGCCAGATCGAACGGTCCCTCCAATCCGGACAGATCGGTCACATCTTGCAGACGAAGGTCGGCGTTGTAGCCGGAGGCGGCGAGCCTTCTTCGGGCGCGACGAATAGCCTGGCGTGAGAAGTCGATCCCCGTCACCCGCCAACCACGCCGCGCCAGCGTCAGTACATTCGTACCGGTGCCACAGCCGAGGTCGATCGCTCGACCGGCGGTGTGAGTGTCGATAAACGAGAGCAGCTCGGGGGGAGAGACACCCGTGTCCCAGGGAGCGCGACCGACCAGATAGCGCCACTCGAAAAACAACTTTCGCATCATCATGGCCCTTCCAGCGTGCGTTCCACCTCGGCCGGGTCGATCGCTCCCACAGTCCGCCAGACTTGGTTACCCTGGGCGTCGAGGAGAACGAAAGTCGGGGTGTACTGAACGGCATGTCGTTCTCCGAGGACCCTCCCGGCGGGATCCTGGACATTCAAGCGGATCACAGTCAACCGACCCTCAACCTCGGATTCGAGCCTATCCACGATAGGCTTGACAGCCATGCATCCCATTCAATAGGGACTCTGGAACTCGAGCAGGACCGGCCGTCCGTTGCCGATCTGCGCCTCGACGTGCTCCACTTCGGACAGGCTGCTGGGACCGGGTTGGAGGAATATGTATGCGACCAACAACCCGACGCTGAGGGCGCCGAGCGCAAAGAGGTCGCCGGCTTCGATCCCATCTCGAAAGAGGACGATCGCCAGGACCACGATCGACGTCGCCGCAAATAGCGTGAAGGAATGTTGATTGAAGAAGCGTCCCACGATCTCCATGCCGGGCGGATTGTAACATTCCCGGTGAGAGCTACTGTGTCGGGGCCAGCTCCAATGAATTCTCCGCAGCCGGGAGGAGAGCCCGCCAACGCGTGTGGCGGAGGCATTGAGACATTGCTCGACGGAGGAGGTTCAGCTCTCGACCAACGAAGAAAGAGACTCCCCTGGCTGAACACGGGGTCCCAGAACGGACATGGACTGGCTGTCCGCTCTGCGCCGCCACTGGATTCGTCGGGAATCGCGCCTATACTATGTATGATGCTGTACCCGGATCCCACTGCCTCGGGTTCCGGGTGGATCATGCCGGGGGCAATGCTCCTCTGGGGGACCACGGGGGATCATGCCTGACCGCCTTCCTGGTCGGGTAAGCCTGATTATCATCTGAGTTAAACAGATGCTCGTAGTCCGCCCAATCGCTTGATTGGGAGGGCACCATGTCCGCTTCATCGCGCCCTGTTTCGCCAGCCTTTGCGC
>MGOM01000133.1:0-6599 GCA_001797105.1 Chloroflexi bacterium RBG_19FT_COMBO_62_14 | reverse complement strand
AGCCCATAGCGCACAGTTGCCGTTCCTGCAGGCCGCGGAGACGGAAACGCCCACACCCACGGATACGGCGACGGCAGCCGCAAGCGAGACCCTGTTCCCCATGGACACCGCTTCTCCGACGGTCCCTGCCACGGAGAGCGCGACCGAAACCACCACAGCCACTCTCACCCCCGTCGCCGGCGAGACCGCAACTCCGACCGAGACCGCAACACCAAGCGAGACCCAGGTTGAGACCCCCAGCCCGTCTCCGTCGGTCACGGCGACCCCGATCGGCCAGGTGGCACTCTCGCTGGAGGCCACATCACCGGAGATCCTCCCCGGTGGGGCGGTCATGGTCCAGTGGGAAATCTCGGGACTCGATCTTTCGCTTGAGACGCCCGAGAAAGGCGAGCCGGCCAAATCCGGGTACGAACTCCGCTTTGCGGTGCCGCCGGGCTTCCGCCTCCCACCACGTGCCCTGAGTGTGCAGGATGCCGACGCGATAGAAACTGGCACCGACGGGAGCCTTTCCGTCCCCGTTGAGGCCCTCAGTGGACAGATCCACTGGCTGGTCATCGATGAGGTCGACGGTCCGTTCCTGATCCAAGTCGGGCTGGTGGCGGGGGAGGCGGTCCTGGCCACGGCTGAGCTCACCCTTAAAGACAGTCGCGCGGTCAAGCTCAACGCTCAGGGCGGGGTCGTCACGGATAGCACCGAGCGGATTCATGTGATCTTCCCCGCGCAGGCGCTGGCCGGGCCAATCCAAGTGAGGGTCCGTCAGGTGAGCGCGGGAGTGGATCTGCCGCGTATGCTGAGCGGCCACCCCTTCGAAATCCTGGCCGTCGCCGACACGGACCAAGCTTCGCAGGGTGAGACGCCTGCGCAGCCAGAGCTCGCCGGGGAGCCGGCAGCTACAGTCGCTCCGACGGGGGATACGCCGCCGGAGGGTGGCTCCCCGACGCCCGAGCCAGGGGGACAGACAGGAGACGGTGGGCAGTCCAAGGTTCCTGGTGAGCCGCCAGCGACCGAAGCCCCGCCTCAGGCGCCGCCCGGACGGCAACCTGTAAAGCAGTTCAAGGAGCCGATTACGATCGAGGTGGCCTACAGCGAGGCCGACCTGGATGGAGACGAGCGGAGTCTTATCCTCTTCTATTATGATGAAGCGCTCGGGACATGGCAGCCGCTCCCTTCCAGCGTCGACACCGAAACCAATCTCCTCACCGCCCAGACCGATCACCTGACGGTCTTCGATATGACCGCCCAGAACTTCGAGGCGGCTCGACTGCCGAGCATGGCCGCCTTCCAGACGGCGGCCTTCACCGGCGCCGCGACCTATTCACTCCCGCTCTGGGTCCCCCCCGGCCCGGGAGGGCTTGAACCGGATCTGGTGCTCAGCTACAACAGCCAAACCGTCGATGGGTCCGACTCGCGGACCCAGGCCTCCTGGGTCGGGATGGGTTGGAATCTCGACACCGGGTTCATCCAGCGTGACACGCACGGGACGATCGACTACTCTGGCGACGACACTTTCTCTATGAGTACGAGCGGAGTCTCGGACCTACTTCTGCCCGGCGCCGATGGCTACTGGCACACGGCCGAGGAAAGCTACTGGCGCATCCAGTACAACAGCGCGGCGGACACGTGGACGGCCTGGGACAAGGTCGGCAATCAGTATCGCTTCGAACACAGGGCGACCTACCCGGAGTACAACGGCTGTATCGCGCTTCGGGCGACGCGCACCTGGCGCTGGTCGCTCAGCGCGATCCGGAATGCCTTCGGTCAGGAGTTGGCATTCACGTATGTGACCGAATCGAAGAGCACGCGAGATTCCTGCGGAAACCACATCTCGACCATGACCCTGGCCGTCTACCCCGAGACCATCGTCTATCCCCACAACCGCTATCGGGTCTTCTTTCAGCGAGCAAGCGACCGTCACGACTACCGCTATGAGTGGGTGGATCTCGTCTCTCGGATTCACTACCAGACATCTCGCCTGACCGAAGTCCGTATCGAGCAGAACGCAGACGGCCAGGGAAGCTACGAGACTCTGGTGCGTCGCTACGTCTTCAGCTACGAGACGAATCCGGCCAGTCGCATCTTCCCCGGGACGAGATGGCCCTACTCGTGTACGAGCAGCGCGTGCTCCGAAGAGATCGGAGAGCTTACGCTCTCCGGTGTGCAGGAATACGGGCTGGGGGGAACAGCGAGCCTTCCGGCGCAGAGCTTCGCCTACGCGGACGGCATGCACCTAACGTGGGCCGAGAACGGTTACGGCGGGCGGGTTGAGTTCGAGTACGAGGATGAACCCTGGTATGACGTGGGTGGTGCGTTGTCCCTCGAACAGCGCTGCGAGGACCCCGGGCCCTCCGATGATTGGACACAATTCTACGGTTGGACCAACGGTCTGTGCACGAACAATACCTCCGAGGGCCGCTTCCTCATCTACTCCGGCCAGACGCTCTCAAGCAACGGGAGCCTGCTGGCCGCCTTCCGTCCGGGCGGGGCTTTGCGGATCGAGGCAACAGCCTATGGCTGTGAGGGCTGCAGCGCCAGCCTGCAGGCCGGGATCAACGACGGGGATAACACAACCTACCTCGACCCTGTAACAATGACCGACGGGTCGACCCCGCACACGATCGACGGGACGGTCCTCCTTCCGGCGGATGCCAGCCAGGTCGTGCTCCTGTTGAGCGGGGAGGACTGGGGGCTGTCCGACTACCGGGTGACCGCGGTGACGACCCGCTATCGTGTGATCGAGAAGCGTATCTACGACGGGCTGGGAGCCGAGTACGATTTCGAGTACGAGTATGTCGGGGCCGCCTCGAACGACGCGGAGCACTCAGCCGGCGCGAGTGAGCCCGACGACACGCGGTATGTGGAGCCCTACGCCGATTTCCGTGGCCACAGCCAGGTGCAGGAGCAAGGGCCCGACGGGCGGATGACGAAGACGTTTTTCTATCAGGACGATGACCTCAAGGGCCGGTCCTCGCTCGTGCGGGCTTCCGACGCGGAGGGAAGCACCCTGACCGAGAACGAATCCCTGTACAACTCGACCGAACTGCCTGGCTCAAGCGACGGGGACGTCTTCCCGCGTCTGGAGAACGGGACGCTCTTCACCGACCTGGAAATCGTCTGGGTCTTCACGACCGAGGAGCAGATGCGGACGTACGAGGGGGACGCCGACTATGTAGCCCGGCGGGCGCAGTATGAGTACCTGACGGATGACCAGGGCGGTGCGCAGTACGGCAACCTCACCGGCACGATCGAGTCATCCTGGACCGGGAGCGGTTGGGACGTCTATCGTGCGACCCGGACGCGCTTCTACCCGGCCACCGACATTGGCTTCTATCTCGTCGGGCTGCCCGCGATCCGTCACCAGTTCACCTGTCCTGAAGGGGAATGCACCTTTGAAGAGGGGACACTCTTGGCGGAGGCCTGGTTCCTCTATGATGGCCACTCGTCCTACGACATGACCCCCGAGAACGGCCGGCTCTCCGGCCGACGTGTGCTCGCGGATCAAAGCGGTCTATACATCGACGAGGCCTACGCTTACGACAACTGGGGGAACCGCACCAGCCTAACAACCTATTCGGGCTTTGGCACGGCCGGATTGCTCGCCTCGAGTGGGGACCGCACGACGACGACCGTGTACGACGCGGATTACCACACTTACGCCACAAGCAGCACCGATCCTCTCGATCATACAGTGTCCTGGGTGTATGACTACTCCAAAGCCGTTCCGACCCAGGAGACGGATCCCAACGGCGAGGTGTCCACCGCGACCTACGACGCCTTCGGACGCCTGTTGAGCCTCCGGCGTCCGGGCGATGAGACCGGCCCGGCCACGCTGGTCGTCGAGTACGCCGACACGGCCAGCCCATTCCGGATCCGAATCGATCAGCGCCTGTCGAGCGGAATGATGAGCACCGTTCGACACTTCTACGATGGGCTCGGCCGGCGTGTACAGACGCGGGCGTTCGACGCAGTGCTTGAGGCGGGCATCCGCGACATCGTCGTGGATACACAGTACGATGCCTATGGCAACGTCTCGCGCCAGAGCGTCCCCTTGGCGGTGACCCCTTGGAGCGGGTCGGGGAACCCGTTCCGGATGCAGGATTGGTCGCAGGCGTACACCTCCACGACCTATGATTCCCTTGGCCGGCCGCTTGTCGTCACGGCCACCGATGGAGCCGACCAGACGTTCAGCTACGATGACCTGGAGACGCTTGCGACGGATGCGCTCGATCATGTGACGCGCACCGTGCGAGATGTTTGGGGCCGGACGAGGCTCGTGGATCCGCCGGACGGTCCCTCCTTGAGCTACGACTACGATGAACTGGATCGGCTGGTTGAAGCGGTGATGGGCGGGGCAACGTCAGCCCTCCAGTATGACATGGCTTCCCGCAAGACCAGCATGGACGACCCGGACATGGGAGACTGGGGCTACGAGTATGACGCCCTGGGAAGCCTCATCGTGCAGACGGACGCACGCGGCTGCCAGATCCACTTTGGCTACGACGACGGCGGTCGCCTCCTGAGCAAGACCTACAGCGGGCCCGGCGCCTGCGCGACGACCCCGCTGGTAACCTACACCTACGACAGCACGGCTGGTGGGAATAAAGGAATTGGCCGACGAACCGGCATGATAGACGGATCGGGCTCGACATCCTGGGTCTACGACCCGCGCGGCCGGGTGACACAAGAGACGAGGACTGTCACGGGCGGAGGGACGTACCTGACCCTGTGGGGATATAACTCCGCCGACGCGGTGGTCTGGATGCGCTACCCGGGTGGGGCAGCCGGGGAGCTCGGCGAACAGGTCGACTTCACCTACCATCCGCAGGGAGTGCCGGACAGCATTTCCAGCAGCCTGGCGACCTACATCCAGCATACCGGGTATGATGAAACCGGCCGCTCGGAGCTGCGCGTTTTGGGGAATGACATCCTACGACTGGACTACACCCACTACGCATGGACGGCCGAAGGTGGCCAGGGACGACTGCTCCAGATCCAGGCCGGGACGCCCGCCGATCCGGATTCGCTTCAGGATCTGCGCTACACGTACGACCTGGTGGGGAACGTAGACACGATCGAAGATTGGAAATCTGGCGGCCCTCAACTCCAAGAGTACGGCTACGACGCTCTCGATCGCCTGAGTAGCGCAAGCGTTACCGGGGGCAACGACGGGCTCTATAGCGAGACTTACAGTTACGACGCGACGACGGGGAATCTGGCCAGCAAGGGTGGAGTTGCGTATGGCTACAACGACGGAGACCACGCCCACGCTGTGACGCACCTGGACGGGGTTCAGCGCTTCACCTATGACGCGAATGGCAACCAGACCGCGCGGAACGTGGGCGCCAACAGTGACGTCCTGACCTTCGACGCCGAGAATCGCCTTATTCAGGTCAGTCGCGGCGGAAATGTGATCGAACAGTACCTCTACGACGGCGACGGGAACCTGGTGCGCAAGGTCCAGGGCGGGGAAACAACCGTGTATATCGGCCGGCATGCGGAGGCGAGGCTGACCGGGACGCCGGCGGCGACCGCCACGCCGACCCAGGCCGCCACACCCACTCGAACCACGACGCCAACCGGGACGCCGACTCCGAGCCATACGCCCACCCGGACCCCCACGCGCACGGCCACCCGTACCCGCACGGCCAGCCCAACGCCGACCCGGACGGCGACCAATACCGCCACCCCGGCCGGGAGCGGCCTGAGGGGCGAGTACTACGACAACCCAGACTTTACGCTGCTGACGCTGGTGCGGGTCGATTCGACGGTGAATTTCAACTGGGGCTCAGGCTCGCCGCATGGGTCGATGGACGACGGGTACTTCTCTGTGAGGTGGACGGGACAGGTCCTTCCGGCCTACACCCAGACGTACACGTTCTACGTCAACCACGATGACGGGGCCAGGCTGTGGGTGGACGACCAGCTTGTGATCGACCAATGGAGTACCATCGGAGAGCACAGCGGGACGATCGGGCTGACGGCGGGGGTGAAGTACGGCATCCGGCTGGACTTTCGCGAGCTGACCGGTAATGCCCTGGCCAAGCTGTACTGGTCGAGCGCGAGCCAGGCCAAACAGATCATCCCCCAGGCCAGGCTTTTCCCCGGGTTTGGGCTGCCCGGGCCGCTGCCTGGAAGCGGGACCGGTCTGCGGGGGGAATACTTCGACAACGCCGATCTGACCTGGCTGAAGGTTGTGCGCACGGACAGCACGATCAACTTCAACTGGGGGGAGGGCTCGCCGGATCCGTCGATCGACGGGGGCTACTTCTCGGTCCGGTGGACAGGCGAGGTGAAACCGCGTTACACCGGCCTCTACACATTCACGCTTGACTACGATGAAGGCGTACGGCTCTGGGTGGATGGCCAGCTGATCATCGACCACTGGGGGTCATCGGGCACCAGCAGCGGGACGGTCAGCATGATCGGCGGCGTGAGGTATCCGATCCGGTTGGAATTCCAGGAGTTGACGGTCAACGCCCACGTGAAGTTGTATTGGGCCAGCGAGAGGCAAGACTACGAGATCATCCCGGCGAGCCAGCTCTATCCGGCCACGCTGACCCCGACGCCCACGCCGTCCAACGGAACCGGCCTTCAGGGGGAGT
>MGOM01000132.1:37269-40436 GCA_001797105.1 Chloroflexi bacterium RBG_19FT_COMBO_62_14 | reverse complement strand
GGGGACCACCCTCTCAGGCCCCCTACCCGTCGTCGCCTTGGTAGGCCGTTACCCTACCAACAAGCTGATGGGCCGCAGGCCCCTCCCAAAGCGGATTGCTCCTTTCATCCAGAAGCCTCTAACCCTCTGGATCACATGGGGTATTAGCAGTCCTTTCGAACCGTTATCCCCCACTTTGGGGCAGGTCACCTACGTGTTACTCACCCATTCGCCACTAGGAACACCCCCGTATTGCTACAAGAGTGCCCTCGTTCGACTTGCATGTATTAGGCACGCCGCCAGCGTTCATCCTGAGCCAGGATCAAACTCTCCGTAAAGACTTTGATCACGTCTTGCGACGTGAATCGAGTCTGCATTGACTGGACCCAAGTCTCGTTGGGCTTCCTATCACTCTTCAGTTGTTAAGGTGCCGTCTCTAGAGCGGGGGCTAGGCTAACACCCAGGCTGTCGAGTGTCAAGGGGAGACACAAACGGCCGATGTCGCCTTACGACCATCGGCTGCCGTCAGGGTGTCGGATTCACACCGCCCGACCGATACTGCAGGCGGCCACTACACCTGACTGGGTCTGCCTTGTCCGGGTCTTCCCCATGGAGGGGCGAGACCGATAGACTTACCTAGCCCTATTATAGACGCCTGGCCCAGGGTGTCAAGGGCGCCTGCGCAGGCCGTCCTGGCCCAAGCGGCCCCGCCTTAGCAATCGACCGTGCCCTCCCCGCGGCCGGTGATCGCATTTGGCGCGGTCACGTTCACCGAGAACCAGTAGTCGCCCTGTTCTCCGACTTTGTATGAGTCGCTGAAGGACTTCGTGCCCGAGGTTTTGAATTCCACAGTTTCCTTGGACGCCTTCGACCCGTCGCTCTTCTCCCGGAAGAACGTCACATTCGTCGGACCGGTGGTCGAGATGCTGAACGACACGTCGAAGGTCACGGGGAATGTGCACCCGGGCGCCTTCAGCGTCCCCGGCTTCAGAGACACCGACACCACCGCCACAATGCTCGACGGCGCCGGCAGCACACTTGCCAGCGATGGATCTCCTTCGATCTTAACCTGGCTCACCGACACCCAGCAGAACTTGCGTTCTCGCCGCGGGTTTTCGATCTGCAGCCATCCGGTCAGGCTGTCTCGTCCGGTCACCGGCACCCGCTCCCCGACTTTGAGCCCTCCATCAACGGAATAGTCATCATCCGGGCCGTAACGACAGGCGATGTCCTCCGCGCCCAACGGGCTGACGAAGGGCATCGCCGGTGTAGCGGTCGCCGCAGGGGTCGATGTACTGCTCGGCTCGGGGGTCGGCGCGGGTGTGTCTGTGGCCGGAGGTTGAGCTGCCGGTGCGGCCGGAGTATTCGTCGCCTGAGCCACGGGTGGCGGTTCACTCGGCACGACTTGTGTCGGGGCCGGAGCCGGCGGCAGCAGCGAGCTGCAAGCCATGGCGACGCTCATCAAGCTGGCGATGGACAGGGAAAGCGCTTTGTCTGACGTCCGCATTGAACCACTCCCGGGTAGGGGATCGACCGTCGCGAGAAATGTCGGGACGGCGTCTAGAGCTCCAGCCGGCCTTCCAACGCCTGAGATAGCGTGCTGATGTCAGCGTACTCCAAATCGCCTCCGGCGGGCAAGCCGCGAGCTAGGCGAGTAATTCGCAAGGGGACACCGTCCAGACGTCTCTTCAAGAACATCGCCGTGGCTTCTCCTTCAAGGGTCGGGTTCGTCGCCAGGATCAACTCGGCGATCTTCTCCTGCGAGACGCGCCTGGCCAACTCTTCGATCTTCAAATCGTCCGGGCTGATTCCCTCGACCGGAGAGATTGCACCGTGCAAGACATGGTAGCGGCCGTTGAACTGTCCGGTCCGCTCGATGGCCAACGCATCCAGGGGATCCTCCACGACGCAAACTACGCCGGTGTCGCGAGCGTCGTCGGCACAAACTTCACAGAGATCCACCTCTATTGTAGTGATATTGAAGCAACGTGGGCACAGTCGTGTTCCCGGGCGCATCTCCCCGAGCGCCTGAGCCAGTTCGAGGCTCTCCTGCTCCGGGGCGCGGAGTAAGTAGTACGTCAGGCGCGAAGCGGTCTTCGGCCCGATCCCCGGAAGCCGGGCGAACGCTTCGATCAGACGTTCGACAGGTAGGGGTGCCCGCGCCCTCACAGAGAAGACCTCGGCGGGTCGATATCGCCGGCCAATGGGCCGAGGCGACGCGCCGCCAGGAGCTGCGAATCGCGGATTGCCTGGTTCACCGCCAGCAACACCAGATCCTGGAGCATCGCCGCATCACCGGATTCAAGCAGGCTCGGTGAAATCGTCACCGAGCAGGCTTCTTGCGTCCCGCTCATCACGACTTTCACGGCCCCGCCGCCGGCACTGGCCTCGATCGTCTGTTCGGCCAAATCGGTTTGGGCCCTGGCCAACTCCTCCTGCATGCGCTGCAGTCGGGCCATCATTCCTTCATCCTGGCGTTTGGGTAGCTTTCCTTTTGGCATATTCTTCAGACCCACGACGAAAAGCGATCAGCGATCAGCAGGAAGCAACTAGCAGTAAGCAATAAGCAGTAAGCGAACAACTGGAAGCACTCTGAGTTCGCGAGATCGATGACACCGATTGTCCCTCTCAACATCGCCTGTCCTTTGCCCTTTGCTTATTGCTTATGGCTTATTGCCTATTGCCTATTGTTTGTTCCTTACAGCTAAGTCCCCCCATCCGGCGCCGCCGGCTCGACATCGACGATGTGCCCGCCCAGCTCACGAAGAGCGGTCGCCACCATCCCGCCGTCTTCCACGGGCGGGGAGGCTCGGACGGCGCCCTCGTCGGACGGCGCCCAATTGCTAACCAGGACACACCGCAGTGCGAGCTGGACGCCAAGCACCTCATTCAACGCCTGGCGAACGATATCGGCGTTGTGGCCCTTCTCCATCTTCTCTCGGAGCAGGTCGCTCCGGAACCCCAAAATAAGCACACCCGATTCCACACCTAACGGTCTGGACGAATTCAAGAGGGCTTGGGTCCGGGCGTCGTACTTGCGCGCAGCCACAAGCACATCCCGCCAATGCCCGGAGACCTCCTGAATCCCCGTCGACCCCGGGCTCCTCGAGGCGAGATCGGCGGTGGGAGGAGGAGGGTCGGCCGCCTCACGCAGAGCGGCCGGATCGCTCGGCGCGGCGTAGGAGGCG
>MGOM01000132.1:33266-37238 GCA_001797105.1 Chloroflexi bacterium RBG_19FT_COMBO_62_14 | reverse complement strand
TCGCGCCGAGGCTGGTCCGGTGCAGGTGCAGCCGGGGCCGAGTTGGGCCGCCTGGCAGCCGTTTCGACAAACGCCAGCTCTAAAGGCAGACTCGGCTGCCACGTCGCCCGTCCCTCTAGCGCCGCTCGGCTGAACGCCCGGATCGCGTTGAGGACCTCGTCCAGCGTCATCTGCTCGGCCTGGTGCGCCATCAGGGCCCTCGCCTCCCCCGGCGTGTCGACCAGAGCCGGACTGCCCATCTTGAGCAAGAGCAGGCCGCGCACGTAGTCGACAACCTGTCGGGCGAACTGGCGCGGATCTGCCCCCCCGTCCAGGGCGCGGGTGATCAACGAAAGCCCGGAGGCGTTGTCGTGCTCGATGGCAGCCTGGATCAGTCCACGCACCGACTCGCGCGTCGCCGTGCCCAAAACGTCCTCTGCCATCGCCAGGTCCACCCGATCGCCGGTGGAGGTGAGCTGATCGAGGAGCGAGATCGCATCCCGCAGGCTGCCGGTCGCCTGCCGCCCGATCAGCTCGAGGGCTTCCGGCTCAATCGCCAGATTCTCGCCTTCGACCAATCGTTCAAGCTGCTTGACGATCTCGGTCAGCGGAACGCGTCGGAATTCATGCCGTTGGCAGCGGGAGAGGACCGTCGCCGGGACTCTGTGGACTTCGGTCGTCGCCAAGACGAAGATCGCATGTGCCGGCGGCTCTTCTAGCGTCTTGAGCAGCGCGTTGAATGCCGCCGTGGAGAGCATGTGGACCTCGTCCACGATGTAGACCTTGTACTGTCCCTGATTGGGGGCGAAGTTGATCTTGTCTCGCAGATCGCGCACGTCTTCGACCGAAGTGTTCGAGGCGGCGTCGATCTCGATCAGATCGAGGAATCGTCCTTCGTTAACGGCCATGCAGTAGGTGCACACGTTGCACGGCCGATCGGCCGCAGATTCTGCAAGGCAATTGACGGCTTTGGCCAGTATCCGGGCGGTTGTGGTTTTTCCCGTCCCGCGTGGTCCGGCAAACAGATAGGCGTGGGCCACGTGCCCCCCGCGAACCGCGTTGTGCAGTGTCTGGACGATGTGATCCTGGCCCATGATCTCATCCCAGGTCCGCGGCCTCCATTTTCGGTAGAGCGCCTGTGCCATCACCGATCCTGCCACCTTGCTTGCGGTCACGGGGCGCCGCACTGAGGAGGGCTAGCCTCGCCCTCGGAAAGGCGCGGCACTTCGAGGTCTAGAGACGGCCGGCGCGCTGCGCTTGTGGGCCCGCCAAATCTCTCACCAGCCGAGTCTATCAGACGGGCAATGGCCGTGCAAGCCGCGCCTCTCTCGCCGTCGAGAAGCACATTCGCTAGCCTCATCCCGGGTGAGCCCCGTGTTCATGAAGCTCTCACTCCTGAGGTCATGCAGAGAGTGATACAATGCTCGGCGACCGATCGAGCTCTTGGAGCGCGGCATGCCTGGCATCGGCCCGGTGGAATTGATCATCGTTCTGGTGATCGTAGTCCTGGTGTTCGGAGTCGGCCGACTGAGCAAGATCGGGGGTGAGATGGGCAGCGCCATCCGCGAGTTCCGCCAAGGGCTGAGAAGAGATCCGGACCAAGAGCAAAGCCAATCCGAGGAACCAGAGCTGCCCCCCGAGATTCCGCCTCCGTCTTGAAGCCCGCAACGCACGGGTTGATCCCACTCTTCAATCCAGAGACGCTAGAAAAAAAGCCCCTGGCGGAGCCATCCGGCCCGTAAGCTTTGAGCCCGGATCGACGTGGCATTCCGTGAGGCCTGCTCAGGAAAGGCCGGTAGGCCCTCCCTCTCCCTCGGTCGGCATCCGGCCGGCCGAGGGTGCGCACCGGATTTGCTCGATCTCGACTGTGGGGTTCAACCGCGCCCGGGCGAGCCCTGGCAGCGGGATCCGAAGGTTGAGCTCGTCGATCCGTTTGTTGATTTGGACCAGACGTTGGCTGAACTGCAGCGCGGCGCAAGCGCATTCCGGATCGCCCTCCTCCAGGCCGGTCACGGCCCGGGAAAAAGCACGACCTGCCGCTTCATGGTCTTTCCGAATCTCCGCCTCCAGCATGATCCAGGCCGGTGCCAGGCCGGATTGACTGAGCAAACGGAAAGCGGCCCGCCATGAGGGCGGCACAAGGGCCTCGTCCTCCCAAACAAGCGGCTTGCCCTTTCCGGCCAAGTTGTCGAAAAGACCCTCATCGACCGCTACCGCCAGTCTGTTTTCAACAATCCGCTGCCAACACATATCTTCACTCGTCCGCAACGAAATCGATGGATCTCCCTGTGTCTGACTGGCTCCGATTCTCGGACCGGGGGTTACGCTGAGAAGGGTGACGGTTACCGGAGGTCAGATCGGAAGGGTGTGTGAGATCCAGATCACGGGATACTAAAGGTAGACTGCACGACGCCGTCCGTGTCGCGCAGTGTCACCACGCTCCCGGAAGTCCAGATTGCCTGCTCGAGGCCCCAGTAGAGATCGATCACCGTGTCAACCCCTGTCCGGGTGTGCACGCTCACGGCACCGCCGTGGAGTGTGAACTCGGGGAAACGGTAGACGTGACCTTTGGCGTCATCCATCACCCAACCTGCCATAGCGGCCACCCCGCCCGAGTTGAGCAGGAAGACGGCTTCGTTGGCCAGGTCGCCCGAGCCGCTCACACCGCGGATCTCAACCTGCGGTGCGCGCGCGTCCGGGTTCGGCGTGACGGTAAACAGAGGTTGCGTTGGTCGAGGGGTTGAGGTTGGGATCAACGCCTGCGCCTCTTCGAGCGACGGGACCAGCAATACCTGGCCGACAGCGAGTTTATCGGGATCCGTCAGACCATTGGCAGCCATCAACGCCTCTGGCGGGATCTCCAGTTGAAGGGCGATGCTGAAGAGCGTGTCGCCGGGTTCGACAGTGTATGTAACCGGAGTGGGTGATGGAGGGATTGTGGCCGTCGCCGTCGGCACGGCACGCGCGATCAGCGCCAGAGCATCCAGGGTCGGCGTGGCGGTCGGCTCGGCCGGTGCGGAAACCCGCCCCCAGATCGCCATCACCAGAATGATCGTAACCGCGGAGACGATAACGTTGAGGAGGAGGTAAGCCAGGTATTGACGCGAGTTCGCCCGCCGCACGCTTCCCATCAACGCGCATCATAGCACATGTGAGGCCAAAACGGAATTGACCTCGACATTCAACGGTCTTAGAATCCTTCCGCGCTGAGGACGATCTTCGATCCACACCCGCGGCGGAGACAAGGGTTGCCGTACATCATCGATGGTCACAATCTGATCGGGGCCATGAAGGAGATTCGACTGGAGGATCCGGACGACGAGGCGCGTCTGGCCGGCCTGCTGCGCAGGTTCTGCAGCCGGAACCAGCGGCGCGTTACCGTGTATTTCGATCGAGGCACTCCTGCCGGAACATCCCCGAGGGATGCCGGCGGGCTCTCGATACACTTCGTCAGACCGCCTCGATCCGCCGATCAAGCGATCCTGCAGCATCTCTCCCGGCTGAAGGGGGCAGCCCGCAATTGGACGGTTGTCTCCTCCGATCTGGAAGTGCAAGCCTCGGCCCGACGGAGCGGGGCGAAGGTGATGACCAGCCGTGATTTCGCTCGGCTCCTCACGCAGGGCGCCTCCTCCGCAGGCCAGGAAGACAAGCCGGCATCCGACCTGAGCGAGGATGAAGTCTCAGACTGGGAGAGGCTCTTCAACCGCCGTGGCAGGCGAGGTCGAGGCGAGTAATCCAGGTTTGACTAAACCAGTATTAATGAAATTCGGGTCCAAATTGTGCTATTATTTTTGCTAGACAACCCGGGCTTCTTCTCCCCCGTGTCGGTATCCGGGCTTGTCTTGGGGGTTATTCCCTTTCACTCGCGTGTCCCCCCGACACGAGTGAAGGGCCCCCCGAGGATCTTGGACCGCCGGATGCCCCCCCACATTCGGCGGTTCGTCTTTTGGCTGCAAGCCCCGCTTTCGATCCTCCCCTTGGACGCCTCTTACC
>MGOM01000132.1:15818-33138 GCA_001797105.1 Chloroflexi bacterium RBG_19FT_COMBO_62_14 | reverse complement strand
CCTGCGGCGAGCTGGATCCCGAAGAGCCCCACTAGGCTCAGAGCCAGCCTCCGCGTCGCGGCCTCCGGTTTCAGATCGCGGACAAAGAGCGCCCCCGCCCCGGCGCCCAGAGCCACCAGCACCGCCAAGAAAGGGTGAACGACACGCAAACGTACCAGGAAATGCGTTACCGGCGAGAGGTCCTCTTGAACCCCCTGGGCGAGAGATGAGGCCGGAAACAACGTGTCGCCCAACGCGGTCACGGCACCACTCATGCCGACGATAAGCACCCCTGCCAGCGAAAGGCCGATGATCCATGGCAGGCGACCTTGGTTGCGCAGCACGGGAAGTACCCCGCTCGATGCCCACCAGGCGGTCAGGGTGAGCGCCCCCAACAGCAAGAACGTGTTGACAAGGTGCACCGCAATGGCGATGGCCCGTGCGGCCGAAGCATTCCCAGCAACAAGCTCAAAGTACACCAGACCCGCCCCGACGGCCACTTCACTCATGACCAGGATCCCTGATACGCAAGCCCCCAGCCGGGCCGGATGCCGGCCCGGAAAGGCAACGAACGCCCAGATCACCAGCCCCACCACCAGAACCAACGTCAGTCCGCTGCTTACACGGTGCGTGAACTCCACCAGTGTTTCAATTCGAGGGGAAATAGGGATGACCTCACCGTTGCACAGAGGCCAGTGGCTCCCGCAGCCCGCGCCCGATCCCGTCGCCCGCACGTAGGCCCCCCACAGAATCACGGCAATGGTGTAGCCCAAGACCCCCCAGGAGTACCTGATGTAGGCAGTCTGTTTCATCTCCTCGATCTCACTTCACCCGAGTCCCGCCAGGGGCGCTCCCCCGCCCCGCCTCGTCGACGGCGCTTCGGATACACGAGTTCCGGGCCGCCACTCACGCCTCTAAAGTACTCCGCAGTGCGAGTATGGAAAATCGGCTCAGGAGAGCGCGGCTAGCTCGGCCTCGAGCCGTGCGATCTCAACGCGCAACTCGGAGGCCATCTCACCCAGGAGATCACGGCCCTGTCGCTTGGCCATGGTCGTTTCGAGTTTGAGTTGAAGCGAAGAGGATTGGATCACTCGATTGAGCTCACCCTCGAGTTGCGGGATCAGTCGGTCGAGGCGCCTGACCTCAGCCGCGATCTCGGTCATCACTTCCTCACGCGTCTTCGGCGCCAACTCAACGGATCGATCGGGTCGCTTGTCAAGGGCCCGGAGTGCCCCGAGATCACCCGCGGCGTAAGCCTGGTTGACCTCCGCCATCACCTTCTCACGCCAGCTCTTCTCTGCTGCATCCGTGGTCAGATCGGGATGGAAGCGCTTGGCCAGTTTCCTATAGAGGGATTTGACCTCAGCCCGAGAGTCTTCATCTTCGATTGCCTTTGGCGAGACCGGCTGGGCGGGCGCATCCTGTCTCCAGGCTCGCTCGAATTGTTCTGCCGCATCCAACGGGAAATCGGGCGAGTCTGCTCTCTCCCCCCATTGGGCTCTCCGGGCCGCCTTGCGCCTGGCCTGGGCGAGTTCTTTCTCAAGTTCGGCCAGCCGGCGCTGGCTCGCCCCGAGGCGCCCTTCCACCTCAGACTCGAACCTGCGCAGGTCGCTCCAGGCGTCGAAGAGCTCCAGCTCGAGATCGGCGACGCGCTCCTGCTTCCGCGCGAGCTCATCCCGCAGAGCATTCAGGTCGACATCCTGGGATTGGTCAATGGCCTGCCTGAGAAAGCCGCGTCTCCGTTTGCTGAACATCATCCACCCGAACCGATCTTCGGAGTCAGTCCTTCGTCCCAATGCCGCCTTACAGGGCGCCCGCAGTGGGGGCCGACGTCAATTTAACCTACGATCAGCCCCAACGCAATGGCAATGGGAGCAGAGCGCCGCCCCTCGTCGTCCGACTCTCCCGCCTTGTCGACTGCCCTCAGATCATCGAAACCTCGGCCGATGTTTATCGACCGGTGGAAGATCCCGCGATAGGTTGTCCCGTCTGTCGGGGGCGCCCCACACGCTCGCCTTGCCCGGCATAGGGTCCGTCCCTTTAGGGTCGTCGCGTGAACTCGCCTCGCGTTATGCATTAGAATTGACGGATAGCAGACCACGCAGTATCTAGAAGGAGAGGAGAATCCATGCCTGACACTGGATTGAAGACGATGGACCGGCGGCCTCTCATGGAGGCGGTCGTTCAATACAAACTCGACACTGTGGCCCAATCGCTCGTCGCCGAGGGCAAAGGTATTCTTGCGGCCGACGAGAGTACCGGCACGATCAAGAAACGCTTCGACGCAATCAAGCTGGAGTCTTCAGAGGAAAGTCGCCGGGCTTACCGGGACCTCCTCTTCACCACGGCTGACGTCGAGACTTACATCAGCGGTGTGATCCTCTACGACGAGACCATCCGCCAGTCGGCGAGTGACCGGACGCCGTTTACCCAGATCCTGAGCAAGAAGGGGATCGTTCCGGGGATCAAGGTCGATCAGGGGGCCAAGAACCTCGCAGGCTTCCCCGGAGAGAAAGTCACCGAGGGGCTGGACGGCCTGCGCGAGCAACTCAAACAGTACCGAGACCTGGGTGCACGGTTCACCAAATGGCGGGCGGTGATCACGATCGGAGAGGGGATCCCTTCGCGGACCTGTATTCACGCCAACGCGCACGCCCTGGCCCGTTTTGCCGCCCTGAGCCAGGAAGCAGGACTTGTCCCGATTGTCGAGCCGGAAGTCCTGATGGACGGCGACCACGACATCCAGCGCTGTGCCGAGGTGACGGAAGCCACACTTCAGGCCGTCTTCACCGGGCTCCATGCCCACGGCGTGGTGCTTGAGGGCAGCCTGCTCAAGCCAAACATGATCATCTCGGGGAAGGCGTGCCGAGAGCAGGCGAGCGCCTCGGAGGTCGCTGAAGCCACCGTTCGCTCGTTGATGCGAAGCGTGCCTTCGGCCGTCCCGGGGATTGTTTTCCTCTCCGGTGGACAGACCCCGGAACAGGCGACCGAGAACTTGAATGAGATGAACGCCATGGGAAGGCACCCATGGGAGCTAAGTTTCTCCTACGGGCGTGCCTTGCAGGAACCGGTCATCAGGACCTGGATGGGGAAGCCGGCCAACGTCCCGGCGGCGCAGCAGAGCTTCTACCATCGCGCAAAATGCAACGGCGCTGCACGATCCGGTACCTACACCCGGGAGCTTGAAGCCGAGGCTGCGTAGGCGGAAGGACAGGCCGTTTTCCATCGCAGCGACAATGACAGCGCATTGACCTTCGACCTCGCAGACGCCATCCTCTTTGAGCAGCAGGAGGGCGTCTTTGTGTCTCGACCGGGTGTAGACCGGCGCGAAGGAACATGACCACATAGAAGCGCGTGAACTTGCGTGTGAGCCGTTCCCGAGGCAGTCCGGTGGCGCAAATCGACAAGCTGCTGCGCCAGGCTGACAGCTTGATGTCGTCAGGCGGCTCTGTCATCATCCAGTCGGCCCATCAGAAGTTGTGTTCGACCGATGCTTGATCCGTGCTCCGATCGCGAACATGGAACTCGATCCCAGTTGAGGCGTCCGCTTGAGGACTGACATTCTGCTCCAGGGGGCTGTGATCGGCCTCTCGATCGCCGCTCCGGTCGGACCGATCGCCCTCCTGTGCATCCGGCGCAGCCTGGCAGACGGAAGTCTGTTTGGCCTGGCTTCCGGTTTGGGGGCGGCGACGGCCGACGCCTTCTACGGAGCAGTTGCCGGGTTCGGCTTGACGTTCCTGTCGGAGGCGTTGCTCGGGAACAAGACCTGGCTCCGCATCCTCGGGGGCCTTTACCTGTGTTATCTGGGAACGCGGATCTTCCTGGCCAAAGCCAAGGAGCGGGCGGTCGACGTGGCCCCGACCGGTCTGATCGGCGCGTATGCCTCGACCATCCTGCTGACGTTGACCAATCCCGTCACGATCCTGGCCTTTCTGGCGGTCTTCGCCAGCCTGGGGATCACGCCTGGCGGAGATCCGGGATCAGCCGGCTCGCTGGTGGCCGGGGTATTCTTGGGATCGGCGACCTGGTGGCTTGTGCTGGCTCTCGGGGTTGGCACGCTGCGCACTCGCATCCCCCCCGCCGTGCTGATCTGGGTGAACAGGCTTGCCGGGGCCGTGATCGCCGGTTTCGGCGTTTTTGCGATCTACACGCTGTGACCTCTGCCCCTCCGGTTCCCGATTCCATCGTAACCGCCACGCTTTGCCACCGCCTCACCCGACCAGAAACAACATCGCAACCCCGCCGATCGCAATCAGCGTTCCCAAGATCGCCTGGATCCCGATCGACTCACTGAACACGAACCGGCCGATCGGCAAAAGAAACACGGGTGGCAAAGCCATCAACGTGCTGGCGATCCCGACATGGGTCCGCTGGATAGCGATCAAGGAAAGCCACACTCCGATATAGGGGCCGGTCAGCGCGCCTCCGAGAAGCGGCAATAGGACCTTGGGTTGGGTTGAAATGCCACGCAACGTGGTGCCCGCCTGTCGCCTCAGGAGCGCTACGATCCAGATCACACTTCCGGCAGCGATCATTCGGATCAGATTGGCGGATAGAGCATTGAAGTCCCCTGCCAGACCCTGCTTCGCCAGGATGAGCCCGACTGCCTGTCCAGCGGCCGCTCCGAGACCGGAGAGAATGCCGCGCCCGAAGTTGGGCTTCTCGCCGGCGGCCGGCGCGGGCCGACGCGGATCCAGCACGACCATTGCCACCCCGGACAGTGTGATCACGATCGCACCCCACTGCATCGGGAGCAGCATCTCTCCTAGGAAGACCAGGGCCAGGATGGCCGCCATGACAGGCGCGAGGCTCATCATCAGCATCCCTATGCGAGGCCCAACCCAAAGGAAGGCCTGGAACAGGAATGCGTCCCCAAGGACAAGACCGATCACTCCGGACGAACCCAGCCAGAACCAACGGCTGGGTTCTGCCGAAAGGGGCACGAGGGTTCCAAGGGCAAGCCAATGCGTGAGACCCAGGAACGCCACAGCCAGGGCCAGGCGGGCGCGGTTGACCGCCACCGAGCCGATTTGCCTGGCGGCGACCGTGAAGAAACTGGCCGTGGCGGACCAACACAGGGAGGTCGTCAGGGCGGCTAGCTCGCCCACGTAAGCAAACACCCTCGAAGCTCTCCTTACAATCGAAATGCCCGGATCGCTGACTAGCCCGGAGCGATCCTTCGGGCTTGGGACAGAACCTCTGGACTCATGGCGTCGGATCAGTGAAAGCGGGGCGTTGGGCCCGGGAAATCGGATGGGAATGGTAACATTATTCCGGTCGGGCGTCGTACAGACCCGGCAAGGAGGAACTCATGTTGGCTTCATTCCCCGTTGTGGCTACGATGCCCGCAGTCGACATCCAGAGGGCAAGGCGCTACTACTCAGACACCCTCGGCCTCAAACCTGTCCAGATCCCTGTCCCGGACGGCGCTCTCTTCGAAGCGGGCAAGGGTAGCCAAATCTATCTTTACCAGCGTGGGCAAACCAAAGCCGATCACACCGCCGCGACGTTTACCGTCGAGAACATCGAGCAGGTTGTCGACGACATGACGATGAGAGGGGTGATCTTCGAACAGTATGACATGGGCGAGCTCAAGACCGACGCGCGCGGCATCGCCACATTCGGCTCGAGCAAGTCTGCCTGGTTCAAGGACAGCGAGGGGAACATCCTCGGGCTGGTTTCGATCTAGTCAGGCGACCCGCAGGCATGTGATGTCCTTGCAGTTTGAGTGAGGAGAAGCCCAGTAACCGACCCGGCGCCCCGGGGGCGTCCGCACCACCCGCCGGCTAGCCCCGGCGTTTGTAGAGCTCGATACGCTCCGAGGTGAGAAGCAATGTGCAGCGGCTCGCGATCACCGCAGCATAGACCCCCCTGCCGCGCAAGAACTCGGTGACCTGGAATTCCGCCGGACATCCCACACATGACTTGCGGTTGTCGATAATGATGAGCGCCGGCCGATCCCTTGCGATCGAGGCCTCGAGCTCGTTCAGGTAGGCTTGAACGGACTCGGGGAGTACGTACGCGGGGTCATACAACTCGTTGACGTCGTGAATCCCCGAGACCCCGAATGAAATCGGGTTGGTTGGGATGTACTTCGAGGCCAACCGCCGGTCGGCCTGCAGGACATATCTGAACGGCTCCGCCATCGTGCTAACGACGAGGACGCCGTCATCCTCGGATGAGTTGTCGCTGATGGCTGCGACTATGTTCGCGTCCGGGAGGCTTGCCGTACCTCGAATGGCATTCGGCGAGAGATCCCCGATCCACTTCCCAACAACGATCAGCACCAACGTCGTGGTGAGAAGCCATCCGAATCTCCCTCTCGCCGTCGGCCGGTTTCCCCGTGTACCTCCGTTATCCCAAACAATCGATGCGAAGCGAGGCGCGACGGAGAATATCACCAGGAACACAACCAGGTACGCTGCCGCCATGGCGGGGATCAGGTGATAGGCAAAACCGCGCGCCTGGCTTCCATAGACGACCAGAGAGGTGAGCAAGAACACAGACATGGTCAGGATCAGGCTCTCAACATCGTTCCTGTTCGCCCGTACGCGCAGGAACAGAAACGGCGCCAGACCGAGCAGCAGGAGAATGTCCTGGTCGAGGATCAGGCCAATCGGGCTCTGATCCCCGTAGGCCCGGTATCCGCCGGCCAAAACGCTCTTGACCACCGCCAGCAGGCCCTCTCGCATTTCTTTGGGCATGAGGAGAAGGAGAAGAGCATAGGCGACTCCCACGCCGAGCAGCGAAACCAACTCGCTCTTCTTCTGCCGCAGCAGGCCTCCTTCGGCGAAAGACCAAAACACCTCCAGTCCAACGACGATCAGCAAGAAGTGTGGCTTGATGAAGGTACCGATCCCGGCCGTGGCTCCCACGACAAGGGCCAGGCGATTGCCTCTTGTAAGTTCGCCTCGACGACGCAACCACCGCAGGATCACATAAGGCAACACCAGGAGAAAGAAGATGTGTTCTCTCTGACCAAACTCATTCGTTGTGAACAGCTTTAGATCGAGGATCGCCACAGCGAAGGCCACAATGCCGCCGACAAGATACCCTTCAACTTCGAGGTTCCTGGCGAGCAGGTAGACTGCACAGCCGACCGACCACACAGTCAGGACGAGCATGATGAGCAAGAAGAGAGGAATGGGGTTGACGCCGATCCACTCGGCCAGGGCGACCGGGACGACGTGGAGGTAGTGAACTAGAGGTGGGTTGATTTCGACATAGTCGACGTAAGGAACCGCCCCTCGAAGGAGGAGCCGACCTATGAGCAGGTGCAAAGATGCATCCCGGTTCACCCGCAGCGGATTGACGAAGACCAAGGCAAGAATCGTGAGGATGATCGCCGCACAGGCCAGAAACAGGAACGTCTCCCTACGCAGAAGAGAAACGACCCCGTTCCCCTTGGATGACAGGTTTTGCATCTGTGGTCTATCGCCGTGGTGTCGACTCGTTCAGCCCAGACCACCGAAGAGTCGCCGCAACTTCGTTTCGCGCGCCAAGTCCGATCCAGGCAGGACGAGTCAGGGCAAGCCTTCAGGCTCTCATCAAGGCGGAGCACGGGTTGGAGGATGTCATGTGATTACATCGCGCTGCCAATCCCCGGATCGCAGATATCACGAGCCTGGTCAAGTCCTCTGGCGTGTAGATGGTCCATGTTGGATTCGAGAAGAAGAGAATCCGGATTGGGTACTTACAGTCCTGGGAGATCCAAAGCTGGTGGGCCCGGCAGGATTCGAACCTGCGGCCAACCGGTTATGAGCCGGCCGCTCTAACCTCTGAGCTACGGGCCCGGAGGCGCAGATTCATTGTAGCCCAGCCACAGACGACTCACAAGACACGCCGTCGTAAGCTGTCTCGCTGCCTCGTCAGGCCACCCCCCGGCCGTCACGGCCGTTGATACAACCCTTGCGACCCCGGCTCAGAGCGCTACGACATGGGCCGATGTCTCGAGACTCGAAACAGAGAACCGCCTCGAGAGGCGGTGTGGAGCGGGTGATGGGATTCGAACCCACGGTGGTAGCTTGGAAGGCTACTGCCTTACCACTTGGCGACACCCGCGCGCGGGCGATTGTAACCTTCGGCGGAGCCCGGGTCAAGCAGAGTGGAGCTTCCCTATTCGCGTGAGAACATCGACGAGATCGACTTGCTCCAGGATGTGCACAATGACTCTGCACTTATGTCTCGTCAGGCGGCTGTGATCGTCCCGTTCGGCGTGGGTCCAAGGGGATGCGGCGTACCTTCCAAGCCGCTGGGGGTTATATAGAGATAAGTCGGGGTGGGCGGACTTGAACCGCCGACCCCCGCGTCCCAAACGCGGTGCGCTTCCAGCTGCGCTACACCCCGAGCGGACGCGAGTATACTGGTAGCCATTAACACGGTCAAGGAGACGACGCCGGATGTCATCGATTTTGTTTGAAGTGCAGGAAGACGGTATCGGCGTGCTCACCATGAACCGGCCCGAAGCACGCAATGCTCTGACTTGGGAAGCGATGGAGTCGTTCTCAATTGCGGTTGACGGCGCACACGCGGTCGAGCGTGAACTGCGCGCGCTTGTTGTCACCGGGGCGGAAGGGGCATTCTGCGCCGGCGGCGATCTCTTTGAGCTCGATGGATATCCGACTCGCCTGGATGGGGCACGCCTGGCAGCCATCATGGGCGAAGCCCTCGTCCGACTGGAGGCGCTGCCTATCCCCACCTTGGCGGCGATGGAAGGACCGGCGCTTGGCGGAGGCGCCGAGGTCGCCCTCGCCTGCGACGTGCGGGTGATGGCCGAAGGCGCGACGCTCGGCATGATGCACGTCAGACTGGGAATCTGCCCCGCATGGGGTGGAGGACAACGTCTGCTGCGGTTGGTCGGATACAGCCGGGCTCTGGAATGGATGGCTGCCGGTCAGGTCTTCACGGCAGACGAAGCGCTAGCCTATGGGCTGGCAAATCGGGTTGCGCCCGAGGGCGGAGCGTTCGATCAATCGATGGAGCTGGCGGCGGCGTTCGCACGCCAGGACTCGCAGGCGGTTCGGGCGATCAAGCGTCTGGCCCGGGCCGGGGTCGAGCTGTCGCCGGAGGAGGCGACTGCGGCCGAGCGGTCCGAGTTTCCCGACTTGTGGGCTGCGCCCGCCCATCTGGAGGCCTCCGCACTCTTCGTCGCCCGCAAGAACCACCGCCCGGCTTGAGGATGTCGTCCGCAGACTTCCCCCGCTACTTCGAGGCCCAATACGCCGAATACACCGAGGACATACCTTTCTGGCAGGGGTTGGCCGCGGAATGTGGCGGTCCAGTGCTCGAATTGGGATGCGGGTACGGCCGCATCCTCATCGCCCTGGCACGTGAAGGCTGGTCTGTCGCCGGCCTCGATCATGACCAGGACATGCTCGCCAGGGCCGCGGCTCGCCTGAACGAAGACCTCCGACAACGGATCACACTGCATCACGCCGACATCACGGACTTCAGCCTCGACCAGACGTTTTCGCTGCTGATCTCTCCCTGCAACACGTTCGCCTCCCTTGACGAAGACGGCTTCGTACTCGCGTCAAACTGCGGCCTCCGCCACCTCAGCCCTTCCGGCCGCCTTGTGTTGGATCTTCCGCCTACGCCCGCCAGCCTGGTCCCAGCCTCGGGTGAAACGGAGTTGTTGGCGGCATTCCTCGAGCCTGAGAGCGGGAACGCGGTCCAGGTCAGCGCACGCGATCACATCGAAAGATCGGGAGCTCGATATCGGGTGACATGGCTCTACGATGAGATGTTGGCTGACGGACGAGTGGCTCGGACGGAGATCCCCATGACTTACCACCTGCGGGAGCCGGAGTTGTTGTCCCGGCTCTTGGGCGGGGCCGGGTACGACACGACTGAATTCTACGGGGACTACCAGCGGACCGCTTACTCTCGCGGATCAACCAGGCTCATTGTCGTCGCTTCACGATGAGTATAATGAGGGCCTCAGGATCGCCGTACCCTGAACGCGAGACCGGGGAGGCTCCCGGATCCGATCGCCTAGACGAGGAGCACCCCGCTTGCGCGGGGTGCTCCTCGTCTAGGCTGATGGTTCGCCCAGGGGTGAAGGGAGTGATCAGTTCAGTCGACGTACGACAAGCATGACTTTCCCCTGCACCTCGAGGGTGCGCGGATCGTCGATGATGATCGGCCCCATAGTCGGGTTCGCCGGCTGCAGGCGGACCTTCCGCCCTTCGCGGTAGATGTACTTGAGGGTGGTCTCTTCGCGGTCACTCAGCCAGACGGCGACCATGTCCCCATTGCTCCAGTCCGGAGCTCGTTTCATGACGACGATGTCGCCATCTCCGACCATCGCATCGATCATCGAGTCACCCTTGACCTGCAGGGCAAAGAGGCCGTCATCCTCCGTAAGCAACCCACGGGCGATATCGATCGCCTCATCGGCGCCGAACATCGGCGAGTCGGTGCTGGGGAGAAGGACCGGCTCGCTGGCGAAAATCCGGCCGACAAGGGGCACGCGGATCACTTCGGCCAGACGATCGCTCGCCCGCGCCAGTTTCTCGGTCAGTCTGAGGCCCCGCGAGACATTCTGATCGCGGTCGAGAATGCCTTCTTCAACCAGCCGGTTCAGGTTGTAGTTGACAACCGACGTGGACGAGATCCCGACCGCCTCTCCGATCTCGCGGATCGAGGGAGGATATCCGTTGTCCCGGCTGAAGTTGTGGATGAATTCGACCATGCGGCTCTGGCGATCCGACAGCTTGCCTCTGGCCATTCCTTCCTCCTTCGACGCCGCCCAAGATTGGTCTTGAGGCCGAGCGGCACGCGGGCCTTCCCGCACATACGTTCTCATTCTAGCGGAACATCCGTTCTATGTCAAGTGGCGCTCCTGGCGGGGTGCATTGCATTTCATGGGGCAGGAGGGCGGGCGCGAAAGGTCCGCTCCCCTGCCCCACGCACTTCCCAACCCAGGTAACAACTTCCGGGGCGAACGGCCCCCCTTCGGCCCCTGTGTGGACAGGAGACATGGCGGCAGATGTACGGGGACATGGTGGACACATTCACCGGATCTGAGAATACTCCCGCCAATCGGAGCGCCAGGCAGGCTTGGTGAACGGACGCTCCTTGGGAGCGGCCAAGAGGGGTGAGCATTGGGGCCACGCCACACTCTGCCCCTCTCCGCAGAGGCAGGTGACCCCTCCGATGTCGGAGCCGTTCCGCATGCGAATTCGCCTCGTCCCAAGGTCGGCCCGGGAGAATCTCCCCCTCTCTTCAAACACCAATAGAGGTCAAACCCAGGGATGTCCCTCCTGCCACGCACCCAATCGTTCCTCAGGTTGGCCTCTCCCCCCGCCCGATGTACAATGACAGTCAACCGAACCTCCACGCAGGACACTGACGATGGATGAACTTCGACTCAGGATCCTCACCGACGGGCGGAACTTGGGCAACGGCATCCTGAAGGTTGACGGCTTCATCAATCACCAAGTCGATCCGACACTGATGAACTCCTGCGGCCGCGAGCTCGCCCAGCGGTTCGGGGGCGTGCGCGCGACCAAGGTACTCACAGCTGAAATCTCGGGCATCGCACCGGCCCTGACCACAGCCATGTACCTCTCTGTCCCGGTGGTCTACGCCCGCAAAACCAAACCCATCACCATGCCGGATCAAATCTTCCTTACGCTTGCACCCTCCCACACGAAGGGACGGACCGTCGAGCTCATCGTCTCGCCTGAGTATCTTGGTCGGGAGGAGAGAGTGCTCATCATTGACGACTTCCTGGCGACTGGCCAGACGATCATGGGGCTCGTTCGATTGGCACAGGCCGCCGGGGCGAGCGTCGTCGGCGTCGGGGCGTTGGTGGAGAAGCGCTTCGAGGGGGGGCGGGAGCTGCTCTCCACTCTCGGGGTACCTATCGAAGCCCTGGCGGTAATCACCGACATGGACAACGGCAAGATCGTCTTCGGCGATTGATCCTTCGTGGACGCGATCGCCATCCTCGACTTTGGTTCCCAGTACGCCCAACTCATCGCACGACGTGTCAGGGAGGCGCATGTATACTGCGAGCTCTTCCCGTATGACGCCTCGTCCGTACAGGTGCTCGGGTTACGGCCGAAGGGGTTCATCCTCTCCGGTGGACCGGCCTCCGTCTACGAGCCGGGAGCGCCCCAGATCCCGGCCTATGTTCTCGGCTCAGGTCTTCCGATTCTCGGGATCTGTTACGGCATGCAAGCCATGGCCCACGCGCTGGGCGGGCGCGTCGCGCCGTCTGCGGATCGCGAGTTCGGCAAGGCCGAGGTCGAGGTCACCGAGCAAAACCCCCTTTTGCCTGACGGCCGCCTCCCAGTCTGGATGTCCCATGGCGATCGCATCGACGCTCTGCCGCCCGGCTTTGCGCCACTCGCCCGCTCGGACAATTCGCCTTACGCAGCCATGGCCAACCCGGCTGAGAAGCGTTACGGCCTCCAGTTCCATCCGGAGGTACGGCACACCCCGGACGGTCCGGCCATCTTGCGCGGATTCCTGGTGGACGTCTGCGAGGCCAAGGCCGACTGGACCGCCGAGTCGATCATCGACCAGGCGGTCGAACAGGTCCGTCGGCAAGTGGGGAAGGAACAAGTCCTGGCGGCGGTCAGCGGCGGAGTCGATTCCTCAGTTGCGGCGGCGCTGGTCCAAAGGGCAGTCGGCGACCAACTCACTTGCGTCTTCGTCGACACCGGACTGCTGCGCCACGGTGAACCCGAGTCCGTCGTCACGGCTTTCGGGGAGGACCTCGGCGCACGGTTGGTAGCGGTCAACGCGAGCGAGGCCTTCCTCGAAGCGCTTGAGGGTCTGACCGATCCCGAGGCCAAGCGCAGGGTGATCGGCGAGAAGTTTGTCCGAACCTTCGAAGAACAGGCGGCCGGCCTCGGCAACCCGCCGTACCTGGTTCAGGGGACGATTTACCCGGATGTCGTCGAATCCAGTGCCCCCGACAGGCAGAAAGCATCTCGGATCAAGACCCACCATAACGTCGGCGGTTTACCCCGAGAGATGGGCTTCAGCCTGGTCGAGCCGCTTCGTTATCTATTCAAGGATGAAGTGCGTGCCGTCGGTTTGGCGCTGGGCCTGCCGGAATCCCTGATCTGGCGACAGCCGTTCCCAGGCCCAGGGCTCGCAGTCCGTTGTCTGGGGGAAGTCAGCCTGGAGCGCCTGATCCGCCTCAGGGCGGCGGATAGAATTGCGTCTGAGGAGCTCGCCCTGGCGGGTTCGCTCAGAGATGACACGGCCCAGGCATTTGTCGTCCTGCTTCCGGTACGCTCGGTTGGGGTCATGGGGGATCAGCGGACCTACGCCGAGACCGTCGTCTTGCGAGCGGTTACCACGGATGACTTCATGACGGCCGATTGGGCCCGACTGCCCTCCGAGCTCCTGGCACGGATCAGCAGCCGGATCGTCAATGAAGTCGCCGGGGTGAACCGGGTGGTTTACGACATCACCAGCAAGCCGCCGGCGACCATCGAATGGGAGTAGGCTCTCGGATAGACCTGACCGGTGGGGCGCCCACAAAGCCCAAGGGCCCGCATGTCACCCGGGAGTCCTCAAATAGGAGGGTGTTAGCCCAGAGTCGACTGAACCCGGATGGGGGAATGCGTGGCACAACGCCAGGGCTGGCCGAGGTGCCGCTCCAGATGTTGAAAGGCCCGACCACTGGCGGGACCAGGTAGTCCCCGGTGCTGGTGGAGAATCCCCTCTCTACGGAGGGGGACTACAGAGGAGAAGGCTATGGATTACGGAGAAGTCCTGAAGCGGACCTGGGAGATCACCTGGAAGTACAAGGGGCTGTGGGTCCTGGGGATCCTGGCCGCCTGCGGCAATGGAGGCGGCGGGGGAGGTGGCGGCGGGGGAGGTGGACAGGCCTCGTCCGGCATTCGCGGTGACAGCCTAGGGCCTCGTGAGCTATCGGGCATAGAGCGTTTCTTCAGGAATATCCCGGAGGAGACGTGGATCATCCTTGCCGTGGCGTTGGTCGCCTTGATCTTGGTGATCGCTGTCGTCGCCCTGGTCCTGGGCGTGATTGGCCAGGCAGGGCTGATCGCAGGTTTCAATCAGGCGGACCAGGGAGCGGATGTGCCGCTGGGCGAGGCCTTTGGGATGGGAATGAGGTTCTTCTGGAGGCTGCTCGGCATCCGGGTCATGCTATTCGCCGCCGCTCTGGTCCTCGTCATCCTGTTTGTCATCTTCGCTGTGGTCACGCTGGGTATTGGTTTGCTGTGCTTGATACCCCTACTGTGCATCTTGATCCCGGTGATGATTCTGGTTGGCGTCTATGTGACCCTGACGACGGTGGCGCTGGTTGTGGAGGACCTGGGAGTGTTCGACGCATTCCGCCGCGCCTGGGAGGTGGCTCGTGCCAACATCGGCCCGCTCCTGGTCATGGCGCTCATCTTGATCCTCGGGTCGGCCATCATCGGCCTTCTGCTGGCCGCGCCGTTTATCCTCATCCTGATCCCGGTAGGGACTGCGTTCGCCCTCGGGACCCAGACGGCAATGAACTCCGGGTTGATCGTGGGCGGGATATGCCTCGTTCTGTACATCCCCGTCGTGATCCTCCTGAACGGTGTGCTCCAGACCTATGTCTTCGGGGCATGGACATTGACCTTCCGGCGACTAACCGGCCGGGCCGGGCTCGCACCGGTAGCCATCCCGGCTGGGGCCTGACTCCCCCTTTTCCTGCCCACCCGGGCGAGATCCTCTCCGGCGACAGGTGTTACCCGGTTAAATTGACCCTCCCGCTGGTGGGGTACCGCGGGAGGGTCAGCCGGAGGGAGGCTTTAGAGGTACACCTGAAAAGATCAGGGACCTCCTGGCCAGCGTCTTTAGGGGCTTAGGTTCAGGGCTTTCGCCCTTGGGCCCCGGGGGATAATCTCGTCAAGCCCAGAATGTCCAGACCTTCCACAAGAGCCAACCCTCGAGGACGATGATCGAAACGAAGCCTATGACCATGATCCAGCGGATGGCCCTTTCGCTGCTCGTCAGGGGTGGCTCGGCTGTCTCTCTTGAGAAGGACATGTCATGCAAGAAGTGATCACTCTGCGCACTCATCGTTAGCCCTCTCTCCGAATTCGTTCTTCCGGATAGTACCGCGACATCCATCCCCTGCGCGCTTTTGTAAGCCGAATGCAAAGAGCCCCGGGATCCCGGGGAGGCCGACCTTATTCGGGCGCCCGTGGATCGAACCCTCGTTCGACGTGATGGATTGCAGAGTAGATCTCGGGCGTTTCGCCGGTGCCTGGCCTGCGTTCAGGTCGATCCGGTGCCGGCCACGACAGCCGCTGTGCCTGAAGCTGAAAAGCGCCATGCTACAATGGTCGCATGACTCGACCAGGGCGCCAGATCGGGGGAATCTTGATCCTGGCCCTTGTTGCAGCAGGCACTCTGCAAACCGGCGCGCGGGCCCAGACACCCATCAAGCTGGGGGTGTCCTCCGTCGCCGTCGACAATTTCCCGACTGTAACCGTATATCTGACGGTCGCTGACCCTGAAGGCCGGGCGATCCCAGACTTGCCCTTGGGCGGCATCACGATCCGTGAGGATGGATCGGCGCGCCCCGACCCCTCGGTGACGAAGACGGAGGTCGGTTCACGCCAGATCTTCGCCATCCTGACCGGGCGGGGCCTCCGGATCCGTGACTCACAAGGCCGTTCACGCTTCGATCTTGTCCGTCAGGCGCTTTTGGATTGGTGGGCCGTGCCGGAAGTCGCCGGCTATGGCGCCGACGATCTCACTCTGATCACAAGTGAAGGCCCGCTCGCCGTCCACGCCCCAGTGTCCACTTTGCGGTCGGCTCTCTCAACCCACCAGCCGGCGTTCGTTGAGACGGCCTCCGGCTACGATCTGATCATGGACGCCCTTGACTACGTGAGCGAGGCGCCCCCCAGGGAAGGCATGCTGGGTTCGCTGGTACTAATCACGCCTCCCATAGAGGGGCTGGCTGGCGGACTCCTCGAGAATGTAGTCTCTCGAGCCCAACAGACGGCTACGGCTGTCTTTCCTGTTCTCATCGGGCCTCCCGAGTCGGTTGAGTCTCCTGCGACCGACCAGTTGAGACGACTGGCGGATAGCACGGGGGGAGCCTTCCACGTTTTTGATCCGGCGCAGGGTCTCTCCAGTGTGGCCACGCAACTGATCGACCGGCGGACTGTGTATGCGCTGACCTACACCTCCCAGGTGAATTCCTCGGGAACACACCGGATCGAAATCCAGGTGGAACCTCAGGGCGCGCCGTTAGTCACCCTTGAAACCAGTTATCAGGTAGAGGTCTTCCCGCCCGAAGTGAGCTTTGTCCAGCCTCCGGCGCGGGTCATTCGAGAAGGGGAGGATCCCTCGGTCTCGTTGGAGGAGCTGCCGCCGACCGAGCAGTTGCTGACAGTCCTGGTCGATTTCCCCGATGCTCACCCACGTCCGATCACTCACAGCACACTCTTCGTCGACGATCAACCGGTTGCCGAACGAGGTACTGCGCCCTTCGAGAGATTCACCCTCGATCTGACGGGCTTCATCGAGAGCGGGAGTCATTTGCTCCGGGTCGAGGTGCAGGACAGTCTCGGGCTGCAGGCGAGCTCGGATCCGATCCAGCTTGAGATCGAGATCCGGCCGCCTCCGCGCGGGCTGTCGGCGCTCCGCCCGGCCCTTGGATCGATCGCCGCCGGCCTGGCCGTTCTCGTGGCTGGTGTCGTTCTAGCTCTCAGCTTGATGTCTGCCGGTCGTCGACAGGCTGCATCCAGACCGGCTGGCCGGCGAGGGATCGGCCTCCCGACGACAATCCGCCGGGCGACTTTGCAGGCTCCCCCAGCCGGAGGCGCAGTCGAAGCGATGCTGGTTCCGATCGATGCACGAGGCCAAGAAGGCAGCCCACTGCCCCTTACCGGGGTCGATGTCTTCCTGGGGCGGGATGCGTCATTGGTAGGGATCGTCCTGGATGACCCGTCCGTCGAAGGCATGCATGCCCGGATGATCCGCCTGGCAGGGGGGGGATATCTTCTGCGCGATCAGGGCTCGGTCTCCGGCACGTGGATCAACTTCGATCCCGTCCCAGACGATGGCGCCCAGCTGGTGCACGACGATCTGATTCACCTCGGGCGCGTCGGGCTGCGGTTCCGGCTTGCGTCTCCGCCCGCGCCGCGCGAGATTCGGATCCATCTACTTTCGGGGAACGAGAGTTCGCAGGAGGCCGAGGCGTGATCCCGAGTGATCGATCCCACGTGACGGCGGTGGCACAGACCCATCCGGGAGAGACCGGCAAGAATAACGAAGATCGGTACTCGATCACAACCTATACCCTTGAACCGGATGGGACGCCTTCCATCCTCGCTATCGTCTCGGATGGGATTGGCGGCCACCAGGC
>MGOM01000132.1:14940-15792 GCA_001797105.1 Chloroflexi bacterium RBG_19FT_COMBO_62_14 | reverse complement strand
TAGACACCACGGTCAAAGCGTTGGCCGGATCGAGCGCACATGAGCCGGTTGAGCAATTGCGGTCGGCAATCGTCGAGGCCGGCCGGGCAGTTGTACGGGCAGCGCGCGAGAAGCCCGATCTATCCGGGATGGGTTCGACCATAGCCGTGGTGTGGATCATCGGAAATCGCCTCTACACCGCCTCGGTCGGCGATAGCCGGATCTACATGATTCGCGATGGCAATCTTCGGCAAATCAGCGTCGATCACACCTGGATCCAGGAGGCGCTGGACCACAACGTGATCTCCCCCGATCAGGTCAAGGATCACCCCAACATCCATGTCTTGCGCCGACATATCGGGGGCGCCCGGGACCCGGCCGTCGACACCCGGTTGCGCTGGACACCCGAGGAAACCGATGCCGAGTCGGAGGCCAATCAGGGGTTGGCTCTGCAGCCAGGTGACCAGATCCTGGCTTGCAGCGATGGACTAACCGATATGGTCAAGGGCAGCGAGATCAGCCGGACCCTGATCAGCCGGAACCACAAGGATGCCGTCTCGCAACTGGTTAAGTTGGCAAGAGATCGGGGGGGGTACGACAACATCACAATCGTCTTGCTGGCCGTCCCAGCCGAGTCCCGCCGTCCAAGACCCAGGCGAAGGATCATCCCGATGTTGATCGCCATGGCGAGCCTTGTCGGATTAGTCGGCTTGGGCCTGGCGGCAGCGTGGTGGTTCGGGTTGCTTCCGTGGGGCCGCGAGGTCACCAACTCGACCTTGGTGCCGCAAGCCAGTCTGACGGTCTTTACCCCGGGTGATGTCCTGGCGAGCGCGACCCCTACCGCCCAGGCTCATTCGGTCCAGGCATCACTCT
>MGOM01000132.1:10308-14899 GCA_001797105.1 Chloroflexi bacterium RBG_19FT_COMBO_62_14 | reverse complement strand
TCCTCTTCCCTCCGGCTGACCCGGCGGCGTATGCAATGCCAGCCTCATTCTGAGGCTCCTCAGAACGGGAGCCGCGCCGGGTTCGGGCAGGCTTCCCCTCCCGTGGCGCTTTGAATTTCGAGGCCTTTGCCATCATCCCGAACCGACCAGATCTCATCCGGCGACAGACGGAAGCGCAAAGCCTCTCCCCGCCGATCACCGAATTCATCGCCGCTCGATCGTCATCCGGCAAACGTATCGATCTCGACCGCCGAGTTGATACTTGTATTGCTCGTCCCCACGTAGGAAATCCAGTTCGCGTCGTTTGTGCTCGATCGCCCATCGAATGACGTGTCCGAGCAAGACCCATCCCGGCGACAGCGCCAGAAACTTAGGGTTTGCGAATGAGTTGTACACCCACAGGCGGTCGTTGTAGTCGAAGTTTAGATACCCGGCGGCCGGTTCACCGCCGATCTCCAGCAGCGCCAACTGCAGCCAGCCGTGTTCGAACGCCGTCAGGGCCGATTGCCGGATCTGGGTTTGCATGACCTCCGACAGGAAGGCCTGTTTGCGCTCGTCGAGCGCCATGTGCTTGAGGAACTCGTCAACAGCCCTCTCAATGTCCTGACCGGGACCGATGATCCGCCAGCCCACGCCTTCCGGCGACGTCTCCGCCCGGCGCATCTTGCGACGTAGCTCATGTCGCTGCTTCTTCTCCAGGCTGGTAAGGTACGTCTCCCAATCTTCCGGAAGGATCGCCACCGGGCAAGGCTTATAGCGCGTTTGGGAGACAGTCCAACCCTTATGTAGCACGGCCGAACGCAGCGCCTCCAAGGTGGGTGAGGTCTCCATGATGTTGTACAGGTCGAGAACCTCCCAGTCGGCCGGTGGATCGCGGTCCAAGTTCGTCAGGAGATCTTGTACGAAGGGCCCCAGGACGTCGTGCGGCGCAACGAGGTCGAGATAGTCAGATATCTCGATGCTCCCCAAGAGCATCAGACCGGGCCGGTCATCGAGAGTGCGAGTCCGAAAGAGCGGAGCCAAACCAAGCAGGCCGCCGTCGGGATCTCGGGCGACCGAGATCCTGAGTTCCGCCTCCCTCCACTCGCCGCCGCCGCGCGTCGACCACCACGTCTTGAGGAACTCGTGGCGCAGGAAGGGGACATCTGTCACGGACCTCGACAGCAGTCGATTCCATTCTCCCGCCAGCGCCGAGAAACTGTCAGGATCGCGGACCAAGCTGATTTCCACGCGGTTGTCTCTCCCCGGGCATTCCCGGGGGGATTGTACCAGCGGGACCTGGGTTGCCCCCGCTCGCTGGTCAGCGACCCGCATCTATCGTTTTGGGAATGCGCAACACCGCCGGCGTCAAGCGTGAAAGCGCTTGTCGTGATGCGCGGTTTTCTATCACAGACACGTCGACCGAGGCGGCGGGGTTGGTGCGTTGCGACGGCCTGACCATTCCTGTACAATTGCCGCCATGCCACAACACTTCGAGGCGGATGTTCTGTTGTTGCACATTGCCGCCGGTGCATCACGTTCGACGCCACCCCCCGGCAACCTGGCTCAGACTGCACCAAGACGGGCGGCGAGAGGGCGAGGCGAAGATCTCATCTTCGTCACATTGGACCTCAAATCTACCACCCCGGTCTCACCGGGGCATACAGACCAGTTGGCGCGTCTGGCAGTCGAAGCCTTCTACGGCACGCCGGGCTCAGTCACGGCCGCGTTGCGCGAGGCTGCGGTGGCGGTCAACGACCGTCTGTTGAGCGGAAACCAGAACCTCGAACCGAGTGAGACAGTTGAGGGGAGCCTCGTGATCGGGGTCCTGCGTTCGAACGATTTGTATGTCGCTCAGTCGGGGATGGGCCAAGCCCTGATCGTCCGCCCGGGACAGATCGGCCGCCTGGTCTCGACCGAGGCCGCCCAGCGCCCCCTTGGGCTAACGGTGGCCCCACATGTTCGATTCCACCACCTCGAAGTCAGCCCCGGCGATCTGATCATCCTCACCACCGCCAAACCACCGCTCTGGTCCGACCCGACCTTGGCCGGGGTGGCCGGCCTGGATCCTGCGCGCGCGTTGGACACTCTCGTCTCGGCGACCAGCCAGGACATGACCGGTATCATGATGCGGATGGTGCCTCGAGGCGAGGCAGCGCAGCTTCCGAGCGCGCCGGCACGAGCCTCGCGGGCCGAGCTCGAGGCCGCAGGAGCTCCGCCACGGGCTGGCCGCCGCGCACGACCAGAGACGCCGGGGAAAGCAAGCCGAGCCGCGGCCGTGATCACTCGCGTGTTCGGCGGTGCGTGGGAGCTCATCCGGCCCCCCTTGACGGCCGCCGGCGACTCTGTGATGCGCTTGGTCTCCAGGCTCGCCCCCGGTCTGGCCGAGCCTTCTCGGGTGGGGAGTTTCACCCCGGGGGTCTTGATCGGAACCGCCGTGGCGGTGCCGCTCATCATCGTCGTCATCGCCAGTGTCGTCTACATGCGACGCGGACGGTCGGAACAGTTCCGCGCCAACCTCACTCAGGCCCAGGCGGCCGTTGTGGCAGCCCAGTTCAAGGCTAGCGGAGAGGACACCCGCCCTGACTGGGAACGGGCTCTGTACTGGTTAGACCAGGCGGCAACCTACGGATCAAGTGCCGAGGCCGAGGCGCTTCGCCAACAGGTGAACGAGGCCCTCGACCGGGTGAATCTCATTATCCGCCTCGATTTCCAGCCGGCGGTGAGTGGTGGCTTTGGGGCTACGGCTCATATCGCCAAGATCGCCGCCAGCGCGACGGACATTTATGCCTACGACGATGCCGATCAGGTGATTTGGCACGCCTGGGCAACTGGGCGCGGTTATGAGATCGACCGGGAGTTCGAATGCATGGGGAGCGCCACCAGCGGGACGGCCCTCGCCAAGATCGTCGACCTCGTGATCCAACCGGCTCCCGGGGCATTAGGCAGCGAGGGCATGGTCGCCGTGGATGAAACCGGCAGGCTGTTGTACTGTGCTGCCGGGAGCCACCCTGCATTTGGCAATCTGACCGCCCCCGACATCGGCTGGGGGCGGATCCAGGCCGTGGACGAGATGAATGAGCGGCTGTATGTCCTGGATCCGGTTGGAAACGCCATCTGGGTCTACGATGCCTCGGACGGTTTGTTCAGTGGGAACCCGTCGTTCTACTTCGCCGAAGCCGTCCCACGCCTTAAGGACGCCATCGACCTGGCCGTCACTCAGGACGACATGTTGGTCCTGTATCAGGATGGCCGTCTCGACCGCTGCCGGCGTTCGGTGGAGAATCTGCCGACAGGCGGCACGAAGATCGGGGTGGAGTGCGACCCGGATCAGCGTTTCACCGATGATCGTCCAGGATACGAGCCGAGCGCGACGCTTCCTGGTGCTCCACCCATCTCGATGGTGTACACGCCGCCGCCCGAGCCTTCCCTCTTCTTCCTGGCAGGCGAGGACAGGACGGTCTTCCACTACAGCATGCGGCTGGTCTACCAGGGCCAGTACAAGTCGAACGATCCGTTCGAAGCGCCCATCAGCGCCATGACGGTCGGCCCGCCCAAGGACCTCTACTTGGCGGTTGGATCTCAGGTGTACTACGCGCAGCCTGTCCGGTAGCGCCCCCTTTCGGCGAGGGTCAGGCCGCGGGCACTCGGGTAGAGCGAGGTGCAGATACAGCGCGTAGCTCGCCTCTTCCCGGTCCAGCCAGGGCGCCATGACCACCCGGGATGGTTGAATCAAACCGGTACCATCCGGCTTTGACAGGACCCAGCCCGGAGCTTAGAATGAGCTTTGAGTCCAAACTCGGAGGAATCCTTGAGCCGTTGGCCGGGTAAGTATGTCATCGGCGTGACGGGCAACATCGCCACCGGCAAAAGCGTCGTGCGCAAGATGCTCGAGCATCTCGGTGCCTACGGCATCGATGCCGACGCTCTGGCTCACCGCGCCATGGCCAAAGGCGCGCCTGGCTACCAGGTCGTTGTCAAGAGCTTCGGCGAGTGGATCCTGGATGAGGAGGGCCAGATCGACCGAAGCCGCCTGGCTCGGCTGGCGTTCTCGGATCCCTCGGCCCTCGAACGACTCGAAACAATCATCCACCCTCTGGTGACCCACGCGATTGACCTTCTCATCCGCCGTGCCAAGCACAGCGTGGTCGTCATCGAGGCGATCAAGCTCCTCGAGACCGACATGGCCGCCGGCTGTGACACCGTCTGGGTCGTCGACACACCTCAGGACATGCAGGTTCAACGCTTAATGCACAAGCGACACATGTCTGAGGCCTCGGCGCGCCAGCGGATCTCGGCTCAGGGCTCGCAGGCTCACAAGCTGCGTTCAGCGAAATTCGTCATCCGCAACGATGGGTCGTTCGAGAACACGTGGGAGCAGGTCCAGTCGGCGTGGGGCAAACTCCCCAAACCGGAAGAACCCTTGCTCGCAGCCCCACCGGTCCGACGGCCAGGGCAACTCGTCGTCCGGCGCGGGCGCCCGCAAGATGCCGACGAGATCGCCCGCTTCATCACCCGTGTGACGCACGGCAAGCGGCGCATGACGCGCCAGGACGTGATGGCGGCTTTCGGTGAGAAGGCTTACATGATCATCGAGCGCGACGGGAACATG
>MGOM01000132.1:9697-10297 GCA_001797105.1 Chloroflexi bacterium RBG_19FT_COMBO_62_14 | reverse complement strand
CGGCCTGCCGGTGGAAAACCTGGTAACCCGGATCGATGAGCTGCACTTCGAGGCGGGTCTGCCGGTTGAGCAGTCCATCCCGGCGCTTATGGAAGCGGTGGAAGACGCCTCGACCGAGCTGCAGAGCGAAGCCTCTTTGCTGTTCCTGCCGCCGTATCTGGCGCAACACGCCGGCGCGTGGCGCGCGGTCGGATATCGGCCCCAGACCATTCAAGGCCTCGGCGTGCGAGCCTGGCAGGAAGCGGCGATTGAGTCGATGCCGCGCGGCGCTTCGCTCTGGTTCAAACGGCTCAGGGAAGATCGGGTGCTCAGACCCATGTGATGCTAAAACGTAAAACGTATTGCGTAATAAGAGCTCTTTACGTTTTTCGTTTTACGTTTTTGCGTTTTACGCTCCACATCTCGAGGACCGCGCTGGACCTGTCTCACCACCAAATCCGGAACGAGTCCCTTGTCACCGCCTGCAATTCGCCACGCCAGACGGCCCACAGCTCGAGATCGACGTTCGCCCCCCGCGTTTGATCCTGGAAACTCAAATCCACCTGGCTGATCCCGCGCTCGTCCGTTTGAGGCATGACGAAGGTCTGCTCTCCGTCGGAG
>MGOM01000132.1:112-9675 GCA_001797105.1 Chloroflexi bacterium RBG_19FT_COMBO_62_14 | reverse complement strand
CCGCCCCGCCGACGGGATTGGCGTTCTGGTCGCGCACAACGACGAACACGCGCTGCGTGTCGCTTGGGCCGACAATCGCCCGGTCAACCGAGGATTGAGGATGCAGCTCAACCACCCGGTACAGCAGCATGTTGCTTGGCATGTTGGGCCGGAGGAGCACGCTGTCGTAGCCCATCGCCTCAAAGTGAAGGCGGCCGAGCGGTGCGATTCTCACAAGGCCGGCATCGGGAGAGTCAGGGTACCAATCGAGTCTGAAACCCTGGAAATACTGGATGATCCGTTCGTTCTCGAGCTTGAATTCCGAGATCGGGAACCCGAAAGTCCCCGGCCCGCCGCGGGCATCGTAGAAGTCGAGAAACGCGTGACAGATCTTGTGCCCCGATTCGGCAAAGAAGCGGCAGCCGGCACCGGCCCCTAAGGGTCCTTGCCCGTCGTCGATTACCGGATCCCACCCGCCCATCCACTCCCCGAGCGGGCTGAGCTTCGGTTGGAGGGTGTTAGTTCCGGGGTCTGGGACTAACTCAATCCGAGCATTCTGGAAGTACTGGATGACCCAGCCGCTACTCGGTTCGATGAAGGCGTCTGTAATCGGGTATCCGAGGATCGCCAGCCCGCCGTGCACATCGTAGTAATCTACAAAGCGGGCATCCAGACTGTGACCGGTCTCGGGGAAATACCGCCCAGGGCCCGTGCCTTGGGCCCAGGCCGTCGACGCCAAGCCCGCCAGGGCAGCCCCGGCGATCAGGATACTGGCAAATCGCCGCATTTCCACCCTACAAGTACATTCAAGAGCATCGGCATCGCCGAATCGCTTCAAGCATAGTAATTTATGTCAACGAATGCAACCCAGACTCGGGTACTACCCGCTCCCATCCAGCTCACCCAAACGAATCCGCCGGTAGGAGTCATACCGCTCCATACTGATCCGGCCACCCTCAACCGCCGCCAGCACGGCACATCCCGGCTCATGAATGTGGGTGCAGTTGCTGAAGTCGCAGCCGGCGACAAGATTCCTCATCTCCGGGAAGTACGCATCAAGCTCTTCCGGCTCGATGTCCCACAGACCGAGGGCCTTGAGGCCAGGTGTATCAGCTACGTATCCGCCTCCCCGGATGGGGATCAGTTGAGGGAAGACCGTAGTGTGCATTCCTTTCCGGGTGGCCTGTCGGACTTCCATGGTCCGGAGTTTCAGCTCAGGGTCGATGGCGTTCAACAGGCTTGTCTTTCCGACCCCCGAAGGGCCGGCGAGAACCGTTAGGCGGCCTTTGAGATGATTGTGCAGCCGCCGAATGCCCTTTCCCGTTTTGGCCGACGCGTAGAGAACCGGATAACCGAGCGACACGTATTCCTGGAATTCTGCCTCGGCCGACCTGCGCTCCACCAGGTCGATCTTGTTGAGACAGATCATTGCCGGGATCTGTTCACGTTCAGCCACAACCAGGAACCGATCGAGCATCCGGAAGTTAGGGTCGGGGTCGGCCCCGGCGAAGACAAACAGGGCCTGGTCGGGATTGGCGACGAGGACTTGCTCGCTCTCGCGGCCCGGTGCCCGGCGGGATAATACTCGCGAGCGTTTCTCAATCGCTTCGATCAACCCATTGCCGTCATCCAGGAGGCGCAGGCGGACTCGATCGCCGGCAGCCGCCAGGTCGGTTTCCTGGCGCTTCTCCTTGAGGCGACCGCGCAGCGTGGCGATGACACTGCCATGCTGCGTCTCAACTTCGAAGAAGCCGGACTGGGCGCGCAGGATGAGACCCGGGACCGTGGTCTGTTCCCCGGTCGCCGATTGTGATAGGAGCACGGGATCTGTGCTGTTTTCCTTCAAGCACAAGCCTCGGGCAAGGCACTAAGGCGCAGGGGTCGCCTCTTCCGGCGGAGCCTCATCTTCGGGACCCGGAGTTGGTGTAGGGGTACTGGGAATGCCGATCCCTGACTCCCACGGGTACCTGCGGTAAGGTTGACCGAAGAAGTAATCCTCGACGACGCGCCGGAAAATCGGGGCCGCCCATTCGGAGCCTTCCCCCTGATACTCTACCAGAACCACGATCGCCAGATCGGGCTTGTCTTCTCGATTCTCATTCGTGTACCCGACAAACCACGCATGGGGATCGGCCTGACCGCTTTCGGCCGTTCCCGTCTTGCCGTGCACGCGGATCGGGAAAGTCGTGGGATAACGCAGGGTACGGCTGGCGGTGCCGTTCGCGGAACTCGTCACGCGGTACATCGCGTCCTGCAGCGTCTTCAGATTCTCCGGCTTGAGCGGGAGCGTGCCATCGACGATGGGGGTGAAAACACGACTGACGACGCCTTCGGCCGACTGTATCCGATCGACGAGTTGCGGCCGGTAGAGCGTCCCACCGTTCCCGATTGCGGCGACAAAACGCGCAACCTGAAGCGGCGTGACCTGAAGAAAGCTCTGGCCGATGGCCAACTGGACCGAGTCGCGCCCGGCCCAAGCCTCCCCGGTCCGCGTTTGTTTCGTCTCCGGATCCGGCACCAGGCCCGGGTTGTCGCCGATCTCGATCCCCATGTTCTGGCCGAGACCGAAGGCCTTGGCCATATCGGGGAGTGCCGTGGTGAGGCCCTGGTTGAAGAGATCCAGGCCGATGTGCCAGAAGAAGGGGTTGCACGAACGTTCGAGCCCCTCCATCAGGTTGAGCTCGCCGTGCGCCGGAAGCTCCTTGGCGACCGTCCAATCCTCGAGTGTCAGGCCGGGAATTTCGGTGAAGAAGCCATTGCAGGTGTAGGTCGTATCCGGTGTGTAGATCCCCGATTCAAGTGCAGCGGACATCGTGATGAGTTTGAAAACCGACCCAAGAGGATAGGTTCCGCTCGTCGCCCGGTTCAGCAAGGGTTGGCTCGGATTATTCAGCACATCGTTCAATCCGAACTGCCAATTGGGATTGGCGGTGTCGAACAGGTTGGGATCGAAACCTGGGGAGGAAACCAACGCACGGATGGCGCCTGTGTCGCGCTCGAGGACGACGATGGCGCCGTTGAAGCCGGCGATGGCTTGCTGCGCCTGTCGCTGGAGTTCCCGGTCGAGCGTCGTGTAAACCGCCTGGGGCGGCGCCGGGTCCCGCTCGCCCAGCGTCTCGACAATCTTCCCCTCGGGATCGACGACATACAGCGTCCCGCCGGGGGTGCCTCGCAGCTCCGACTCGAAGGTGAATTCGAGTCCCGTCTGACCGACGAAATCATCCACCTGGTATCCGCGGGCGACGTACCGATCCAGATCCTGCTGTTGGATTTGGGCGACGTATCCGACGCTTTGTGGGCCGAGCCCTCCTGCTCCGTAGAAACGCGTCTCGTAGATCCGCCATTGCACGCCACCCACGGCCGAGAGAGTCCCCTCGTAGCGTTGGAAGTCGTCCAGCGAGACTTCGCCCAGGGGGATGAAGAAATCCGTGTCGCGGAAAGGTTCGTAGTCGGCCTGGATCTCCTCCGGTCTGCGGTCAAACAGACGGCTGAGGACGGAGAGCATTGCGCTTTCGGCGTCTTCGTCTCCGATTTGGTTGGGGACGATCCACAGGGCGACGGCTTCGGACTCGGTCACCAACCCCAAACCGGCCCGGTCGTAGACGTTGGCCCGCGTCAGGGTCACCAGCTGCATGTAGAGCTGGTTCTGTCCGGCGAGCTCAGGCAGGATCGTGGAACTCGTCCAGGCGATCTTCCACTCGTCATCCACCCGCTTCAGGTCGGCGACCGCCTCGCGCGTGATCCGCCCGACGACGGCGCTGTTCAAGGTGACCTGGTAGCGAACCTGCGCAGCTTGCGGGCTCATCAAGGAAGAGACGATCAAGTAGCCCACCCCGTCGATGGCGGCCGTGCGGACGACCTCCTGGTAGGCCTGGGTGAATTCATCGAGAGACATCGCATCTTGGGAGAGTGGCGTGAGCATGGCATACATCGCGCCGTAATCCTCGCTCACCCAGGCGTCGAGAAACCGCCGCGTGGCGATTTCGGGATCCGGCGCGGCGACCGTTGTGATCACCGGCGTCGGTAACGCCTCAGTCGGCGCTGGCGTTCGCGGCCGGGAGGCCGGGAGCAAAGCACAACCCACCAGGCCGAGAGCGATCAAGGTCAGGCTGATTCGTCTCACCCAGGCTCCTCGAGGATCTCGGGGAACACCGTGCAAGGATAGTGAGTGTGCTGGCGGCACGCCTCAGGGATGTCGACCGAAGGCTGCCAGCCGAGGCGTCGAACCGTTCGGGTGAGATGACACAGAGGGAGTCCCATTACGTTGGCATAGCAGCCATGCATGGCATCAACCGCGACTGGGCTGAAACCGTCGTCCTGAATTCCGTACCCGCCGGCCTTATCCAGAGGTGCATCACTCTGAACATAGGCCTGCGCTTCTTCTTCACTGTAGTCCCGCATCAAGACCGGGGTTTCGCACACGTCGGTGAGGGTTCGCCCGTTGTCTCTGACAATGACTGCGATCGCAGTGATCACATGGTGCTCCCGTCCTCGAAGCCGCGCCAGCATTTCAGCGGCTTCGCCGCGGTCGGCGGGCTTCCCCAGTATCTGTCCTTCGACGACAACGACCGTGTCGGCAGCGACGATCAGCGGACCGGTCGTTGAACTCGACAATTGGACGGCTTTCGCCTGCGCCAACCTTCGCACGAGCGACATGGGGGTCTCGCCGGGAAGCGGCGACTCATCGATATCCGCCGAACAGACTTCGAAGCTCCAACCCATCAGGGCCATCAGTTGCGCCCGGCGCGGAGAAGCGGAGGCCAGGCTGATGGGTTGGGCGCGCCCGCCGCCTGCTGCGCCCACGTTCGCCGCGGAAGGTCGATCAGTGGTCGTGCGGGCCGTGGACATGGTTGTGCGCCAGCTCGTCTTCGGAGGCGGGGCGCAGATCGACGACGGTCACCGTGAAAGCCAGCTCCTTCCCGGCCAGGGGGTGGTTGAAATCCAGCATGACCTGGTCCCCCTCGAGCTTGACGACGCGAGCCAGGTTGACATTCCCGTCCTCATCTTCGATCTCGATCTCTTCATCCACGACAAGCTCGTCATTCTCCGTGACCTCACTCCGATCAAGCGTGGCCTGTGCCTGGGGATCGTAGTCGCCGTATCCATCCTGAGGTTGGAGGATGACCTCTTTCTCATCCCCAGGTCGCATGCCGTATAGAGCTTTCTCCAGGCCAGGGATGATGTGGCCGCGTCCCTGTATGAATTGGATCGGCTCGTCTCCGACGGATGTGTCGAGGACCTCACCCGCTACGCGCAGCGTGTACTCGAGACTGACGACACAATCGTCGCTCACGATCGGCCCATCGCTCATTGCCCCGATCTCCTTCCGGCACAACAGCCCAATGCCCGGACCCCCGGCAGGCGAAGCATTGTAACATAGTCATCCTTTGACACCCATTCGGGCCTCGCCGCTCAGGCCAGCGCGCAGCCTGAGTTCCATGAGACCGGAGCATTGATTGACGTCTGCAGAACTCGGATTACGACAGCCGTTGCGGACAGAAGATGGAGAAGATTTCACGCGGCCGACGGACTTTCCGTCGGGCGCACTCCACCCGCGATGATAGAATGAGCCGGCTCGGGCATGACGTTGGGAGACTACATCTCCGGTACTGGGCGACGGGTCACGAGTGATCCGCCGTCTCACCCAAGCCCGGCCAGCCACCCTCTTCGTACAGGAAGGCTCAGTGCATTTCGAGTGCCCAGTGGGGTGCCTCGGCAATAGCCGCCGGCACCGGGTCTTCGACTAGTGCGCCGCCACACGGCCACTCTGGCCTATCTGGGGATGGCGACCGGCGTCGTGGCGCTGGGGTTCTCTGCCATTTTCGTCCGTTGGGCGAACGCGCCAGGTCCGGTGACCGGTCTGTATCGCATGGCTATCGCCACACTTGTCCTTACTCCGGTTCTTTTTCGACCCGGAGCGTGGCGCGGGTTGTTCTTGTCGCCGGGTCTTCGTTGGGCTGTGCTCGGGGGCATCTTCCTTTCACTCGATCTGGCTTTGTGGAACACCGCTATCGGCTTGACCAGCGCCGCCACCGCGACGCTGTTCGCCAACACCGCCCCCTTGTGGGTTGCCCTGGCCGGCCGCTGGATCTTCGGCGAGCGATTGACCGGCAAGTTCTGGCTCGGACTGGCGACAACACTCGCCGGTGCGGCGGCCGTGCTCGGGGTGGCCTATACCCAGCATGTCAACCTGGGATGGGGCGACATCCTTGCCTGGATCGCCGGCCTCTTTTACGCCGGCTATTACATCTGTACGGAGCGCGGTCGGATCTCCCTCGGCTCGCTCGACTATGTCTGGGCTGCCGGCGCCGCCGCCACCCTCACTCTCCTGGGGATCAGCGCTGTCATGGGCTTCTCCTTGACGGACTACCCGCCTCAGACCTGGCTGGCGTTCGCCGGAATGGCCCTAATCTCACAAGCTCTCGGCTATGTGGCGATATCCTACGCGCTGGGACACTTCTCGGCCTCGTTCGTAGCACCGACGATGGTCGGCCAACCCGTGTTGACCGCCATCCTGGCCATCCCACTGCTACGGGAACACCTGACGCTCGGTCAATGGTTTGGAGGTGCGGCCGTACTGACCGGCATCCTGCTGATCCATCGCTCACACCTCGTCCCACCAAGTAGGACCTGATCTGCATGTGAGGGCATGAAGCCTCTCAAGAATGGCGCGCGCCATTCAAGAAAGTGCTCCCTGCAGCGCGGCACGCTGAGGCTCGATGGTAGAATCGCCTCGATGGATCTCTTCAATTACTCATTGAACCAACGCCTGCGCCAGGAGGCCCCACTGGCGGCCCGGCTGCGCCCGCGCACGCTGGATGAATTCTTCGGCCAAGAAGACATCGTCGGGCCGGGTAGATTGCTTCGCCGGGCGATCGAGGCCGACCGCCTGTTCGCCTCCATCATCCTCTGGGGGCCACCGGGAACGGGCAAGACGACGTTGGCGATGATCATCGCCAATTCAACGCAGTCGCATTTCGAGACGATGTCCGCCGTCTTAGCCGGCAAGCCCGAACTGCGCAAGGTCATCGATGAAGCCATCGAGCAGCGCAGGCTCTACCAGAAACGGACCATCCTGTTTGTCGATGAGGTCCACCGTTGGAACAAAGCCCAACAAGACGCGCTTCTGCCGCACGTCGAGAACGGCACCATCACATTCATCGGCGCGACAACCCAGAATCCCTACTTCGAAGTCATCGGCGCACTGGTCTCACGCTCGCGCGTGTTCCAACTCCGCCCTCTCCGGGATGAGGATATCCGCCGCATCATCCAGGTCGCGATTACCGAGACGGCGCGCGGTTACGGCGACCGGAGCGTGAAGATCGACGAAGAAGCCGTTGATCACCTGGTGCATGTCGCCGGAGGCGACGCGCGCAACGCGCTGAACGCCCTCGAGCTGGCCGTCGAGACGACTCCGTCCGAAGGTGATCGGACGATCCACGTCAGCCTGGACGTCGCCCAGGAGTCGATCCAGCGGCGAGCGGTCCTTTACGACAAGGACGGCGACGCCCACTATGACACCATCTCTGCCTTCATCAAGTCGGTCCGCGGATCGGATCCCGACGCGGCCCTGTACTGGCTGGCCAAGATGCTCTATGCCGGTGAATCACCTCGATTCATCTTGCGCCGTCTGCTTATCCTGGCATCGGAAGACATCGGCCTGGCTGACCCGCTCGGGCTCGTCGTGGCCGCTTCGGCCATGCAGTCCTTCGAGTTCGTCGGCATGCCGGAGGGAGTGTATCCGCTGGTCGAAGCGACCCTCTATCTGGCGACGGCTCCCAAATCCAACTCGGCGACGGCCTACTTCAAGGCCTATCAGAAGATCGAAGACGAGGGCATCATCGAGGTGCCCGACCATCTCAAGGATGCCAATCGCGATGCCGCTGCTCTCGGTCACGGCAAAGACTACGAATACCCACACGACTCACCGGAGCATCACACCGGGCAACAGTACTTGCCGCGAGCACTGCTGGGCACCTATTTCTACAACCCTTCCGAGCAGGGCTACGAGGCCGGGGCGAAGGCCCGTCTGGCGGCGTGGAGGGCGGCTCAGGAACGCGCCCTGGGGATCGAGCAGACCCAAACCTTGCCCGAACTCCGCGAGGAAGTCGTGCAGGCCATCAAGCGCCATCACGGCCGAGGCCGGGAGTAGCTTTCCTGCGTCGGCGTTCGAGACCCCGGCTATCCCTCAGTTTGTGCCCTCAACAGGGAAACTAAATGAGCACGGTTTATCTGATCCGACATGCCGAGAACGACTACGTCAAGAAAGCCCGCCTGGCGGGTTGGTTGCCGGGGGTGCATCTGAACGCGCACGGTCGGGCACAAGCTGAGGCGCTGGCTGAGGTCATGCAGCCGGTCAAGCTGGATGCAATCTACACCAGCCCGCTCGAACGGGCCGTGGAGACCGCCGAACCACTCGCCAAAGCGAAGGGGCTGCACGTCGTCGAACGCGCCGGGTTGGTCGAGGTCGATGTCGGCCGCTGGCAGGGCCAACCCATAAGGGCCCTCAGACGCCGGAAGCTCTGGCAGATCGTGCAGCAGGCGCCCAGCCTGGCCAGGTTTCCGGAAGGCGAGTCGTTCACCGAAGCCCAGGCTCGGGCGGTGGCAGAAATCGACAACATTCTCAGCGCGCACACGGGGCGTAAGGCGGCCATCGCCTGTTTCACGCACGCTGACATCATCAAGCTCATCATCGCCCACTACCTCGGCCTCCCGCTCGATCTGTTTCAGCGTCTCACGGTTCTCCCGACATCGATCAGTCTCCTGCACATCAGCGATGGTTACACGCGGCTCTTGAAGCTCAATGACAGCCGCGCCGCCGAGCGCGCGCGACAGCAGTGATATACTTCACGCCGCGGCCACACAATTGTGCGGCCGTCCTTGGGAGGCGGTTGGCCTTCAATGGAGTACGAACTCAACCCAGTCACTTGGATCACGACCGGAGCCGTCGGGCCGCCGGGGAAGCGCGTTTTCTATTTGCAGGCCCGGCGCGAGCGAGAACTCTTGACGCTGCTGGTCGAGAAACAGCAGATCCAGGCCCTGGCGGTCGGGCTGGAACAGTTCCTCAAAGATCTGGGAGAGAAATACCCGGAATTGCCGCAAGCGACCTCCAACTACAGCGATGCTGAGATGGAGCTCGAAGAACCACTCGATCCTGCCTTCCGGGTCGGGCAGTTGGGTCTCGCTTACGACGAGCCCACGGATCGACTGGTCCTGGTGGCGCGCGAGTTGCAGAATGAAGGGGAAGAAACCGGTGAAGCTTCCGTCGCCCGACTGTGGTGCACCCGGAGTCAGGTCCGCTCTATGTGCCAGTGGGGGCTAGAGCTGACGAACCGCGGCCGACCGATTTGCGGCAATTGTGGCGAGCCCATGGATCCGGAGGGTCATTTCTGCCCCAAGAGCAACGGCCACAAGCACTGAACCAAGAGGCTCGACCTTCGCCTTCAGGCGCGACGTCTTCGAGGTCATTCGTCCGGGCGCATGACCGCGCCTGCGACGTTCCCCGTCAGTGATGAACTCCACCCCGGCAGATGAAGAGATCCTCACGGTGTTGGCCTGTGGAGAACTGGCTGTCTCCGGCCGTT
>MGOM01000131.1:44055-53665 GCA_001797105.1 Chloroflexi bacterium RBG_19FT_COMBO_62_14 | reverse complement strand
AGGGGAAAGTGGGATTCGGGCGTGGTCGGGGGCCTGCATGCCGTACAGGCGCGACCGCTTCACTTCCGCCTCTCACAATAGCAAGAGACTTCCCGAGGATTATACGGGGGCCGATCAGACCCGACAAGCGAAACGGCCCGGCGGGCGCGCCGGGCCGTGATTGCTCAACAAAGCCCAGATCTCAGCCGGTAGGTAAGACCTCCTGAGGTTCGTCCTCCGGCTCGGGTTTCACCACGCGTAGGATAACTTCCTCGCCCTCGATTTCGATCATGATCTTGTCGTTGTCCTTGAACTCGCCCGACAGCAGACCGTCGGACAGACGGTCTTCGACCTTGTTCTGGATCACCCTCTTCAACGGTCGCGCCCCCATTTCGGGATCGTACCCGAGCTCGGCCATCTTGAAGCGGGCGGCTTCGGTCGAATCGAGCACGATCTGGTGCTCGCCCAGCCGGGTCGCCACCTTGTTCAGCTCCAGATCGACGATGCTGACAATCTGCTCTTTGGTCAGGGCGTGGAAAACGATGATCGCATCGACGCGGTTGACGAATTCGGGCCGGAAGACCTTGCGCAAGGCGTCCATCAGCTTCTTGCGCATCTCCTCGTGGGCGGTACGCTCTTCGGTCTGCTCATCCCGCGGCAGGGCAAACCCGAGTTGGGTCTGCCGCCGGATGAGCTCCGCACCGATGTTGGAGGTCATCACTATGATCGCGTTGCGGAAATCGACTTTTCGGCCGCGGGCATCCGTCAAATGGCCTTCTTCCATGATCTGGAGGAGCATGTTGTGGGCATCGGGGTGGGCTTTCTCCACCTCGTCGAACACCACAATCGTGTACGGCCGGCGACGGATGGCCTCGGTCAACTGCCCGGCGTCGTCATAGCCAACGTACCCCGGCGGAGCGCCGACAAGGCGGCTCACTGTGTGGCGCTCCATGAACTCCGACATGTCGATCTGGATCAAGGCCTCTTCCGTGCCGAAGATGAATTCGGCCAACGCCTTGGTCAACTCGGTCTTGCCGACCCCCGTCGGGCCGAGGAAGATGAACGAGCCGATCGGGCGTTTCGGATCCTTGAGACCCGCCCGCGCCCGGCGGACGGCCTTGGCGATCGCCTGGATGGCTTCATCCTGACCCACGATACGCTCGTGCAGCGCGCCTTCCATCTGGAGCAAGCGCTCCGACTCTTCCTGGGCGATCTGCATCACCGGCACCCCGGTCCACATCGCCACGACTTCGGCAATATCATCCGGGGTCACGCGCGGGCTGTCTTCCGAGCGCTGCCAGCCGGCGCGCATCTGGGTCAGTTTCTCTTCGACATCCGACTCACGCATGACCAATTCCTGGGCATCGTCGAAGCGGGCTTCTTCGAGCGCCACGGCGTGCGCCGCGCGTGTCTCCTTAAGCTCGGTCATCATGCGCTTAAGCGTGTGGGCCTCCGGGCTCTTGTACATCCGCACGCGCGAGGCGGTCTCATCGATCAGGTCGATGGCCTTGTCGGGCAAGAAACGGTCGGTGACGTAGCGCGAAGAAAGATAGGCTGCGGCTTCGATCGCTTCATCGGTGATGATGAGTTTATGGTGATTCTCATAGGGGCCCTTGACACCGCGCAGGATGTCGATCGTTTCTTCGATCGACGGTTCCTCTACCATAACGGGTTGGAACCGGCGCTCGAGGGCGGCGTCGCTCTCGATGTACTTGCGATACTCATCAAGGGTCGTCGCCCCGATAACCTGCAACTCGCCTCGCGAGAGCGCCGGCTTGAGGATATTTGCCGCATCGACCGACGACCCGGCCGATCCGGCGCCAACCAGCATGTGAACCTCATCGATGAAAAGGATCGCCGCCGCCGCCTTCAGCTCGTCGATCACCCGCTTGAGACGCTCCTCGAACTGCCCACGGTACATAGTCCCGGCAACGAGAGAACCGACATCCAGCTGCAGGACGCGTTTCCCCAGAAGGGGCTCGGGAGTCTCGCCGGCGACAATACGCTGCGCCAGGCCTTCGACAATGGCTGTCTTACCGACTCCCGGCTCTCCGATCAGGGCGGGATTGTTCTTATTGCGGCGGGCCAGGATCTGGATCACCCGCTCGATCTCGGTCTGTCGGCCGATGACCGGGTCCAGCTTCTCTTCCTCGGCAAGCAGGGTCAGGTCGGTTGCCAGTTGGTCGAGCAGGGGTGTCTTGACGGAGGGTTCTTTCCGCTCGGCGCTCACTGGCTTGCTTGTCGCCCTCCGGGCGGGACTTTCCTGAAGGATCCGGCGTGTCTGCCGGCGCACCTGCTCCGGCGTGACACCCAACCGCCGCAAGACATCCACCCCCAGCCCTTCACCATGCCGGACCAGGCCCAGGAGCAAGTGTTCGGTTCCGATGTAATGATGGCCCATCCGGCGGGCCTCTTCGATGGCCAGTTGGAGCACTTGCTGGGCACCGGGTGCTAGTTCGAAACGGCCTCCGGCGTGGCGACCGACGCCGGTCAGCCTTTCGACCATCTCCTTCACGCGGGCTGGATCAAGGCCCAATTCACGCAGCACCTTTCCCGCGACGCCCCCTTCCTCTCGGATTAGCCCGAGCAATAGGTGCTCTGTGCCGATGTAGTTATGATGCAGGCGCTCAGCTTCTTCGTGGGCCAGACTGAGGACTCTCCTCGCCCGTTGAGTGAAGCGTTCCATTTTGTCGGCCACGATCTCTCCTCGCCTCTGATCGCCAATCAGCCCCGGAATTGTCTTATTCTACCAAAGTTTCTCAGGTCGCCCGGGGGATGCTCATTTCCCATATCGGACCGCAAAAGCAATTCGGCCGGGCGCTCCAGATGAGCTGCCCGGCCGGCATCCTCAGGTGGATTCAGATTCCCCGCCACCCCCTTCGGCTCCCAACATGCCTGCAACCGGACCGGTAGCCTCCTCCGGCCGAGCCTCCTGAGGTTCAGGCTCTGATGGCTCGCTCAGCGTCCCGACTTCCGTCTCCGATAGTTCCGAGACATCCGCCTCGGCCTCCTCGGCTTCGAGGGCGGCGTCGAAGTCTTCAACGTCAGCCTCGGGGGCATGCTCCACATCGGGGACGCTCTCGATCCGAGTTGAAGCTCCACCCATCGCGGATTGCCAGTCCAGGTCGGCATATTCCGGCGAATCGACCTTCTTCAGACTCAGGCCGATCCGTCTTCGCTCGCGCTCGACCTTGGTCACGCGCAAAGTCAATACTTGTCCTTCTTGTACGACCTCCCGCGGATGTTCGATCCGCCGCTCGGCGAGCTCGGAGATGTGGATCAGCCCTTCGATGTCGAAGTCTTCGACTTCCGACAGACGGGCAAAGGCGCCAAATTTCGTGAGCTTTGTAATCTTACCTTCGATCAGCTGGCCCTCTTTCACACGATGGACAATCTCATCCCACGGATCGCTTTCCATCTCGCGCAAGGACAAGCTGATCCGTTTCCGTTCGGGATCGACGCTCAGGACCTTGACCTTGACTTCCTGGCCGACTTCGAGCAACTCGCGCGGATGACTGATGCGCTTCCATGACAATTCCGACATGTGCACGAGCCCATCGGCGCCACCGATGTCGACAAACGCCCCAAAGTCCGCCAGGCTGATCACATGTCCGGTGCGGACCTCTCCCGCCTGGAGCTCCGAGATGAGCCGGTCCTTGAGTGCCTTGCGGGCTTCCCGGGCGGCGGCCCGTTCCGAGATGATCAGGCGGTTACGCTGGCGATCGACCTCGATCACTTTGGCCACAATCGCCTCGCCGACCATTTTCCCCCAGCGCTTGTCCGGAGTGTCTCCTTCGGCCCGCCGCCGGCGAGAAAGGCTCACCTGCGAGGCCGGAACGAACCCCCTCAGACGGCCCAACTTGACGATCAGACCGCCCTTGTTGTAGCCGGAGACCTCACCCTCGAACGCTTCCTGGGACTCCAGCAGGGTCTCGACCTCCCGCCAGTCCTTCTCTTCTTCGGCCCGGACCAAGGAAAGCAGCGTCGTTGCGTCGCCGCCTGTGCCCGAGTGGATCACGTAGACGGTGATTTCCTTGCCGACGGTCAGTTCCGCCCGTTCCGTCTCGGACAGGGCTTCAATCTCCCGGGCAGGGATCATGCCTTCCGATTTGGCGCCGATATCGACCAAGACATCGGTGCCTGAGATACGGGCGATCGTGCCGGTTCGGATCTCTCCCCTTTTGGGGGTTTCGAGTTCATAAGCCTCCCCTTCGAGGAAGGCATCCATCGGGTGCGATTCAGGCTCGGAGGACTGTTCGCCTGCCGATTCTGCACCCGTCCCGATGGTCTGATCTTTGTCAACCATCCAATTTGCCTTATCAGCGAGTTGTCCCGGGCATTATAAAGGTGAACGGAGGTCTTGACAACCTTGCCGTCACCAGATCGACGCCGACACTCATTTCTCTGCCCATCCTGGTGCAAGTTGAACGGACCTCGGCCGCGTCCCTGAGGCGAGCGCCTGAGCCCTTTACAGGAGAAGGAAGACAGCCTCTGGCAACGGAGGCCAGCACACAGACAGGGTCTGGCAGGGCAGCACCGCTGGTCTGTCTCAGCCCGTCCGTCCGCACCCGAGGCTCGCGCTTCCCACGAACGGTTGGGGTATAATGCCGCGCGGAGAACGGTTTCCGTGCCAATCGTCTATCCGTTCACTGCACTCGTCGGTCAGGAGCGCATGTGTCGGGCGCTGGTTTTGAATGCCATCAACCCGCGCATTGGCGGAGTCTTGATTCGCGGGGAGAGGGGCACGGCCAAATCGACAGCCGCCCGAGGGCTGGCGGCTCTGCTGCCCGAGGTCAAAGTCGTGGCCGATTGCCGATTCGGCTGCGATCCAGACCAGCCGACGACCTGGTGCACCGAATGCCGCGAGCGGGTGGCGCGCAAAGAACGGCTCCCGGTCCAGATGCGACGCACCTCATTTGTGGACCTGCCTGTTTCCGCGACGGAGGATCGTGTCGTCGGAACTTTGGATATCGAGCGCGCCATCAAGGAAGGCGAGCGACACTTCGAGCCGGGGGTTTTGGCCTCGGCCAACCGCGGTCTGCTTTACATCGACGAAGTCAACCTGCTCGATGACCACGTCGTCGACCTGCTTCTCGACTCGGCCGCCCTGGGGATGAACTTCGTCGAGCGGGAGGGGATCTCCTTCAGCCATCCGGCCCGCTACATCTTGGTTGGCACGATGAATCCCGAAGAGGGCGACCTGCGTCCTCAACTGCTCGACCGATTCGCCCTGTCCGTTGAAATCCACGGCCTGCAAGATCCGCGCGATCGGGTGGCGATCATGGAGCGCAACCTGGCCTTCGAGGGCGATCCGGTCGGGTTTCGCGAACAATGGTTTGGGCGAGAGGAGAACCTCTCACGTGAGATCACCAGCGCCCGCGAACTAGTGGACCTGGTGACCTACTCCAAGCGTGACCTGGTTTCGATAGCCGCCCTCACCTCCTCATTGCAGGTCGATGGGCACCGTGCCGACCTGGTCATCCTCAAGGCCGCCCGGGCGCACGCCGCCTACGAAGGCCGCACCGCCATCTCCGAGCTTGACATTGCCCTGGCAGCCGAGCTTGCCCTGCCCCACAGGCTCCGCCGGGGTCCTTTCCAGCAGGTCGAGATCAAGCTTGAGGATCTGCAGGCGCGGATCGAACAAGTCCAAGCTCAGGTCAACGGCGGCGAGAGCGAGGATGACACTCCCTCGGAAGACGAGCAGGAGTCGAAAAAAAAAAGACGCCCGCAGGGCGTAGCGCGTGAGGCCTCCGAAGATCAACGTGAGGCGGGCAAAGCCGAGCCGCCCCAGCAGAACCCACCCGAATCACTCGAGGCCCGCTGGTGGGAAGGGGGAGACAAGGTCAAGACGGGCGAGTCTTTCGCCCCACGCCGCATCGGCGGCTCCCTCGATCACCTGACCCGCCATACCCCGGGTCGACGAACCCTCTCCCGGACGACACGCAAACGCGGACGGTATATCATGGCCAGGCCTGCCACAGGCAAAGTCGAGGATATTGCCTTCGACGCGACCCTGAGAGCAGCCGCCCCGTATCAGATACAACGCGCCGAACAGCGTCAGAACGTGGCCTTCGCCATCGAGCCCTCCGACCTGCAGCGCAAGGTTCGCGTCCGCAAAGCTGCGAACCTCATTCTGTTCGTCGTCGACGCGTCCTGGTCGATGGCGGTCGCTGAACGGATGTCGGCCACCAAAGGCGCGATCCTGTCGCTGCTCACGGATGCCTACCAGAGGCGTGACCGGGTCGGTTTGGTCGTGTTTCAGAAGGACCGGGCCCTCCTGATCCTCCCTCCCACCAATTCCATCCAGCTCGCCCATCGCGCGTTGGCCGACATCCCGGTAGGCGGAAAAACCCCGTTGTCAGCCGGACTCTCACTCGCCTTCGAGGTTTTTCAGCAAGAGAAGAATACCCATCCCGACGTTTTGCCGCTCATGCTTCTACTGACCGACGGTGCGGGGAATGTCTCGACCGGGAACCTGCCCCCGCTGGAGGAGTCTCTTCTTGTCGCCGATCGAATCCGCGAAGCGGAGATCCGCTCGGTCGTGATAAACATGGAGCACGCCGCGTTCGACCAGGGGCTGGCGAGGCAGCTCGCCCATCGACTGAATGGCCCCTGCTATACGCTGCACGAGCTCAAGGCAGAGAGTCTCTACCGCGCTGTTCGTCAGGAGATCGAGGTCGGGGCGACTTAGACCGCTCGGACACACCCCGGGGCGGAAGATCGCTTTGGATCGAATGAGCATGTCCGTTCGGATGGGCGCCAGGAGGCGTGATGGCTGAACCACTGTCTTTTCAGGTTGAACTACCCGGTCCGCCGGGGGAGGTGGAAGAGCGGGTGACGGAAGCCTTACGTGGCGAGGGTTTCGGAGTTCTGACCCGCATCGACGTCAAGGCGACGCTCAAGGAGAAGCTCGGCCAGGACTTCCGGCCGTATGTCATCCTGGGTACGTGTAACCCTCCGCTGGCCCACCGCGCACTGTCCAGCAACCCTCAAATAGGCATGCTTCTTCCGTGCAACGTCGTTGTCGAAGAACACGGCCAGGGGAGCTTGGTCTCGATCATCAACCCGGAGGCGATGATCAGTGTGGGAAGGCTGGCGGCCGACCCGGTCACGTGCGATGTGGCTTCGGAGGCGCGTGCCCGCCTGGAGCGCGTGGCGGCGGCGCTTGGAGAGCCGCCACGTGCCTGAGTGAGGTTAAGGTTCACTGGCTTCTCATACACAAAGTCGTTCCGAAGGCCGTTGAGAAGCTCGGCCTCGCCTCGGGTTCCCGGATGAGACCCTGCAAGCGTTTACTGCTGGAACGTGTAGGTGAGATCCGCTTCGACGGCGATTTCGAACTCTACATGAATCGTCTGGAGTTCGCAATCCAGGATGCGCATGTCGTATTCGCCGGTGGCAAGTGGGATAGGACGCGCCTTGGATGGCTCCAGTACTTCACTCGGCCCAAGTTCGTTTTGTCCCCAATTGGTTGCACCCTTGGGGGATAGGTAGACCCCGCAGATCGGCGTGGCGGACTGATTGCTGAGGACGAACTCAGCTGCCACTCGGTCTCCGCCCACATAGACCGAGTCGCTCTCCAGCACCCCACTCTCCGCCTGCAGAACAATCTCATAGACACCCGGCGACAAACCAACGTCGTTGAACTGGCAGACCCACCAGCTTCCCGCCTCACCTCCCCCCCAGGGTTGCCCCGAGATACTGCTGCCTTCGTCCAGGACACCATCGATGAACCAGAAGGCTGACCACTCCTCTCCGTCTACCATGCCCCGATATTCCCAGAAGGCACATACATAGGTGGCTGTTCCGGGTAGCGCGTACCATAGTTGCGTGGGCTGGTTGTCCGGAGTTACGCCGTCGGAGAAGACGATTCTCGAGAAGCTGGGTCCGCTGATCTCACCGGACCCGCCAGGTTGCTGGGTCTCGGGTACGCTCCCCGAATACTGCTGGCCGGTGGAGGCTGCCTCGATCAAAGGCAAGGCCAGGTTGATCGGTCTCAGCGCGTTGATGAATCCGCCAACCGGGACGCAATTGTCCTGCGAGTCGATATCGCCGTCGCGGTCGGTGTCGGCCAGCGGTCTGCAGTCGACGGTCTGACCGCTTTCGGATCCGGAGGTGACGATCGTCGGGATGCCGATCAAGTGTCCCTCGGCGTCTGCTCCAAGCCCGCCGCTATTGCCGCCGGCGATCGTGGCGTCCGTCTTGATCCACGCCCTGCCGGCAACGCCTCTTTCCAATGTGAATCCGCTTACCGCTCCCTCGGTGAGGGTGATCGTTTCTCCCCCGATTCCGGGATAGCCCAGTATCCGTAGCCGATCGCCGATTTGGACTTCGTCGGAGTTGCCGGTGACGGCGTAGGCGAGAGTGAGATCGACAGGCTGTCCATTGAGATCCGAGACAATCCGAACGATGGCCAGATCCATGGTCGGATCTGTTGCTTCAACTTCCGCCAGATACTGAACTTCCGGGAGCTGATCCGGCCGGCTGGACAGGGCAATCCCGAGCGCATCGTATTCGAACACGCTCCGGTCGACGACATGGTTGTTGGTGAGAATCAAACCATCGGCAGTGACCACCGAGCCCGAACCACTCCATATGGGCGACCACTTATCCCCCTCTCTGACCATCGCCAGGACCTGGACCGTAGCCTTAACCAGGGCTTCAATTGGATCCCCTGGCTGCTCGCTGGGTTCAATTGCGGTGGGTTGGGTCCCGAGATCCTCGCCCTGAGGACCAAGCGCCTGCGAGATGGCACAGGCCATCGCCAGGATCAGCCCGGCCGACAAAACGACCAACCGATGGCCCTTGCCGATGCTCCAGATGCTGTCACCCATATTGCCTTCTTCGCCGGCGACGGTCGACGCGATTGGTGTTCCAGGTGGGGCCTAGTATAATAACAGGTTACTCGCATTCGCAAGCACCTAGGATAGGCGAACAAGCGGACGAGTAGACAATCCTATGAGTGCGGTTTACCTGGAGGGTTTTCTATGAACCCCCGTCTTACCCGGTCAGCTCTCGCGGCCGCCGCCATGGCGATCGCCATCTTGGCCTGCTCGCTGGGAGCAGGCGGAGGCACCACCCAGCCGCCGACGCAGCCAAGCGGCTCAGGCGGAGGCGTGCCCATCTCCAAGGCCACTCCCACCGAAGGCTCGGAGATCGCTCCCCCTACTGAACCCGCACCGGAGGCAACCACGCCTCCGGTACCGACACTGGCCCCCACCGCTGCTCCGGCGCCGCCGGGCGGCGGCGAGATGCCCGTTACGATCACAAACTTGAATGTGGTGAGCCCGGACGAGGCGCCGAAAGTTATCGGCCTCGTGCAGAACACGAGCACCACCTATTTGAGAGACTTGCGGTTGACATTGAATTTCTTGGATGCCAACGGAAATGTGGCCTCCACCGAACGCGGCACAACCTGGATGAACACGCTTCCCGCCGGCCAGATCACGGGGTTTGAGTTCTTCTTCCCTGAAGGTGTTCCCGCATCGGCCGAATCGGTCGCAGTCTCGGTGGAATGGAAGGAAGCCGATTCGGACTACCTGAATCTGTGGACGCGAGATGGATTCGACCTCTTGAATGTCAAGGGGGAATGGGGGGAGTATTACTACACGATCACCGGAGATGTGGCGAACAA
>MGOM01000131.1:42922-44046 GCA_001797105.1 Chloroflexi bacterium RBG_19FT_COMBO_62_14 | reverse complement strand
CCTCGTCTACAACGCGGACGGAAGGCTCATCGGAATAGGCACGACTTACGTACAGAACCTCGATCCGGGTGCCCAGGCGCCCTTCAAGATACTTATGGCTCCCACATCCATGGCTGAGGAAACGTTGGATCATTTCGAGATGCTGGTCGAGGCGAGCCTTGAGAATTGAGACAGGACCGACGCGCGAACACCCTCCTCGGCAGAGGAAGGAGAGCCGCGCGTCCAACTCTTCGGCGCCTCAGGCGGGGGAGCCGAACGGACTCGCTCGAACCACTCGCATTGGGTAGAACCGCTCTGGCACCTCGTTCGTGCGCCGAAATAAACGACGCCGTCCGCGAAGGCAACCAAGGCAGTTACACAGCGGCGAGTTCAGCTGACACGGGCGAGCTTTCGACCGAGTCTTTGTTGTCGGTGTCCCATATCCACCACGGCCTCTTTCCTTCGCCAATCCGGCGGCCAGCGTTCCAGGCATGTCAGCGCCGCGTCCGTCCAATCCATCGCTTGGCCAAAGTCACCGACTTCCCACTCGTAGTACATGGCTAACTCGATACATGGCGCCGGGTCGGCCGGGGCGAGCTCATGCCACACCTGCCAGCCGGCCAGAGCCTCGTCGCGCCGCCCGTCTCGCTTCAGATGAGTACAGTAGCGGCGGAGCGCCTCTAGTTTGACCGGCAGATCGTCAGTCGCGAGTGCAGCCTGCCAGGCAGATTCGGCTTCTCCGCCCCTGCCCGCCGTCTGATGCCAGCGAGCCAGCCCCAGGGCTTCGCCGGCTGTGAGGTGGGCCGGGTCTTGGAAGCGATGGCGGTCGAGCACGTGCGAGGTGAGGCCGACCAAGGAGAGGATATCGACGGCGTTGTGGTAGAGCACCCGGATCATCTCGGTCGCATCTCTCGTCCGCAGATAGTCCAGGTACATCCCGGGGATCAGCGCCCCTGGGACATCTTCTTCTGAACGCCTGACCCCCAGTATCTCGCGTTCGATCGTCCCCAGTGAGCAGTCGGGGAGACTTCGGCGCCAAAGCCTACGCGCCGGATGGAGGAGATCAAGCTGAGGCCACCCGCTCAGCGGCCAGTTTCGGTGCAGGCCGATGCGGTATCTCATCTCAAGCAGGGGGACATCGAAGG
>MGOM01000131.1:40703-42906 GCA_001797105.1 Chloroflexi bacterium RBG_19FT_COMBO_62_14 | reverse complement strand
CAGCCTCGAGATCATCCTGAGGCGCGTGGAGCATACCCGGCTCCTCGGAAGGATCACGCAGGAAGTACTGCCGCAGGCGGAAAGCCTCTCCTTCGAAGGTCCCGATCCCCACCAGGAAAACGAGCGTGCCTGCACCACCGGCCAGTCCGGTGGTTTCCGTGTCCAGGAAGGCCATCCGCTGGAAAGGTGCAAGAGCCAGTTTCGGTTGACGAACGACCTCAGCCGCCAATACCGCGTCATATCCCAAGACATCGCCAAGCGTAGAAGGACCATGGAGGTGATCGATCGGATATGGGGTATCCATCCGGAAGGCGGCGCCAAAGGGGGTGGACAGCTCCTCGCCCGGCGGGAGTTCGCTCACATTCGCAGGGGCGAGGAAGGGTCTCCCGCGAGAGACCTGCGGCTTCTGTCGGCCAAGCCTGCTCAGTCTGCGCCTTAGTTCTGTGGGATCGCTCATTCCTAAGGTGTTCCGTCTATGCTGGGGCTGTTCATGGAGACCAACAGGCGAGGCCAGGCCTCGCCTCATTCACGGTGCCGAAAGTCACGTGCTTGCCATTACTTTCGGCAATGGCAAGCCCCTGTGTGGGCCGGTATTATAGCGTCGGAGACGAGAGAAGGGGAAACCCTACGCTCATCGCTGTCTCCTCCTTTGGCGAAAGCCTCCGCCGGGTTACCCCCCTCACCGCCCCGGCGGAGGCATTTTTAACCCGCAATCCGCCCCATGGACGCCGCAGGATGGCGGCGTTTTTGATTCCGGACCACCTTGGTCGGCCTGTTCAGTGAGAGCTCGGATGTTCTCCCCGGGGCCTCGCCGAGTGAGATTCTCCTCAGCCTGGCGACGGGACTCTGTGGTGCATTTCCGCCCTCCCGTCGTCCGACCAGCCCACACCCTCCCCGCTGAGATCATCCGGGGCGGACCCCGCTAACTTCGTGCGGGGCGAACGGCCCCGCTAACTTCGTGCGGGGCGAACGGCCCCGACAAGTGCATTGGGGCAGGCGGAGAGAAGGAAATGAATTGAGATAGTATGGTGAGTGAGAGCGCCGGCGATGCGGAGGCGAGGCGCTTGGATCAGGCGAGCGCTGTGGGCAGCACGACGGTAAAAACTGTCCCTTCGCCCAACCGGGAGCTTACCCAGATCCTCCCGTTATGCCCGTCAACGATCGATTTGACGATGGACAGGCCCAGTCCGGTCCCGGGGGTATCGTCGGGGATGTTGCTGGCCCGGAAGAACTTATCAAACAAGTACGGCTGATCGGCGGGTGGGATTCCCGGTCCGGTATCGCTCACCCGCAGGATGACCTGATCGCCTTCGGCCCGGGCGTCGATCGTGACCGTGCCTGCGGCGGGTGTGTACTTGATCGCGTTGTCAATCAAGTTACCGATCATCTGCCTTAAGCGGATCGGATCCCCCGTGACCATTGGCAGCTCTTCCGGCAGTGAAGACTCAAGCGTGACGCCCTTCCTCTCGGCGGCCGCTCGCAAACCCTCGACGGCGTATCTCGCCAGTACAGTGATCGGGGTTGTTTCTTTCGTCGTATCCAGCCCGGCCTCGATCCTGCCGAGATCGAGCAGGTCCGTGACCAAGGTTGTGATCTGACCCACACTCATCTGGACTCTCTGAACAAACTCCTTCTGGCGCTCATTTAGCACACCGGCGCGCTCGACCAGTTCGATGTAGCCCAGGATCGCCGTCAGTGGCGATCGCAGGTCGTGCGAGACCGTGGTCACGAACTCCGACTTGATCCGATCAAGCTCCTTGAGATGCGTGATGTCATGCATCACGATCGCCTGACCGACCTGCGGGATCGGTGTTCGTTGCGCATTGAACACCCGTCCATCTTCAAGCTCGATCTCCTCGCGCCGGGGTTGATTTCCCGGAGCGCGGATCAGGCCCAGGAGTCGCGGATCGTCGAAGGCCTCGACGATCGACCTCCCGACATAGTCGCCATCCACATGGAACGCTTCGCGGGCGGCCTGATTGATCAGGAGCAGGCGATGCTCCGGGTCGAGCACGATGACCGCATTCTCGGTCTCGGTCAGAACCGTCTCGAATTGGGTGCGCTCGACCTCGGAGCGATGGTAGAGCTGCGCATTCTCGATAGCGATGGCGGCGTAGTCGGCCATCGCCATGATCACCATCAGATCCTCGCGCGTCAGGCTCCGACCGGCTTTGCGGTTATCGACGCCCAGAACGCCGATCAC
>MGOM01000131.1:37872-40693 GCA_001797105.1 Chloroflexi bacterium RBG_19FT_COMBO_62_14 | reverse complement strand
ACCCGCATGGGCACGTAGAGCAGCGAATGGACCAAATAGGAGGTCTTGATCTTCTGGGGCGCGCCTTCGTCGAGCATGATCGGATCGCCGCTGGAGATGACTTGTCCGGCGAGGGAGTCTTGAACGTGGAGCCTGAATGTATGGACGAATTCCTCGTCGAAGTTCTTGGAGGCCCGCATGTAGAGCTCACCGGTCTCCTCGTCCAGCAGGAGCAGGCTGCCTTCTTCGGCCTCGGTCAGGCTGACGGCGGCCTCGACGACGGCGGTCAATACCTCGTCCAGGTCGAGCATCGCCGTGACGGTCCGGCCGATCTTGGCGAGTGTCTCGAGCTCCTGCAGGCGGCGGGCCAGCGTCTCGGCGTTCGCCAGAGCTTCGCTCTGTGCCTGGATCGTGGATTGCCAACGCCGGCCTTCGGCGAGGGCGCGCCCGACCGCCGCCAGCAGGAGTTCGGCTTCGAACGGCTTAGTCAGGTAATCGACCGCCCCGGCACGGAGAGCATCTATAGCCAGGCTTTCCGAACCGTCAGCCGTCATCAGAATGACGGGCAAGTGCGGCCGTTCCTGGTGGAGCCGCCGGATGAGATCGATCCCGGTCATCCCGGGCATCTGGTTATCGGCAATGACGAGGTTGGGTTCAGTTTCGCGGGCGAGCGTGAAGGCCGACATCCCATCGCCGACGGAATGGACGATGTAGCCGGCAGGGGTCAGAACGGACTCGTCTATGAAGCGACAAATTTCCGGGCTGTCATCGACGACAAGGATCTTGATATTGGACATCCGCTCCAATCCGCATCGATCCTAGCATGTGGACGGAACTCCCGGTATGGTACTCCCGTCGTCTCGAGGGTCCAGGATCAGGTATTGGTTTAGGAGGACGATTCGGGGCGGTTCCGGTCGCCATGCTGTTCGAGCATGTCCCGCAATTGGCGAGCGATCGAGGCGATTTCCCCCCGGATTCGTCCCAGCCCTTCTTGCAGGTTCGAACCCGGGTGCAGCTCTATCAGCCGGGTGATGTCCTCCTGAACCGCTTGCAGGCGCGGTGTGGCGTCGGCAAGGGCTTGCATCCGATTCTGGAGGCCGGCATGGGCTTCATCGACAACTTCCTGCAGACGCCGCGCCCGGGATTCAAGGGCCTGAAACAAGCGCGCGTTAACCAGTGAGATCGAGGCGTAGTCGGCCACCGCCTCGAGCATGGCCTGATCGCGCTCGTTGAAAGGCCGGGCGTCCTTCCTGGATACACAAATCACGCCGATCGGCTGGTCCCTGACCCGAATGGGGGCGATCAATGCAGCCCGGCTGAACTTGGCCAGCTTGAATTGCGCCAGCCCTTCGCCGTGGATGCTCAACGCTTCACCCGAGATCATGACCAGCGAGCTGATACCGTCGTCCCATGGCCGGTGCAGGCTGGCCGCGATCGAGGGAGGCAGGTTGTGTTGAGCGCGCAGGACCAGTTTGTCGGAACTGTCCTCACGCAGAAGGACCCAGCCCATCTCGGCTTCGGTTACGTAGAGCCCGCCCTCCATCAGCTTGGCAAACAGGGCGGCTTGGTTGGTTGTGGATGTGACGGCCTTACCAATTCCGTAGAGAGTCGTAAGCTCGCGCACTCGTCGCTCAAGTTGGCGATTGCTCTCGGCAAGCTGCTCGGCCAACTGTTGCCGCTCATGCCGCAAACGGATCTCATTGATCGCCCGCTCGATAGCCGAGACAACCTCCGCCTCGCGCAACGGTTTGACCAGATAGTCCCTGGCCCCGAGACGGAACGCCTGGATGGCATCCGCCTCCATGCCCTCCCTCGCAGTGACCAGCATCGGGACCTCCATCCCTTGCGAGCGAAGAGCCACGAGCAAGTCCTTCCCGCTCAAACCAGGCAGGGTCAGGCTGGCGATGATCAGGTCGGGGGCGTAGTTTAACGACTGCTGGATCGCCGCGCCGGCGTCATCCGCAGTCGCCACAACGTAACCCAGCGGCTCCAGGACCTGACGTGAAATCAGGTCCAGGACTTCTGGGTCCTCATCCACAAGCAAGACGCGCTCGCGCTGAGCTCTTGAACTCATGCTGGTATGATAGCATGGAAGGCCGGCCCGCGGGGAAGGCCTTTGCTGTGGCACGCATCGTCCGCCGGCGGATGTCCGCTTGCAGCAGATCCTAGCGCATCGGCTCACGATCCGACGGCAAAGGACCTGTTTGCCTTGATGGATTCCCACCGGCCTCTTACAATGACACGATAGGGCATCGATGGATTACAAGGACTACTATAAGATCCTGGGCGTCTCCAGGGATGCTGAGGACAAGGAAATCAAGCGAGCATACCGAAAGCTCGCGGTGAAATATCATCCTGATAAGAACCCGGGGGATCATCAGGCCGAAGAGAGATTCAAGGAGATCAACGAGGCCTATGAAGTCCTCGGTGATTCGACCAAGCGAGCCAAATACGATCAGCTGGGGCAATCGTATCAAGCCTGGCAGCGAATGGGCGGCCAGCCGGGGGGATTTGACTGGTCGCAGTGGACGGGAGGCGCCCCCGGCGGGGTCCGGGTAGAGGTCGGCGACCTGGGGGATCTATTCGGAGGCGGGTTCTCAGATTTCTTCACGGCCATCTTCGGCGGGATGCCTGGGACCGGTCAGGGCTTCGGCGATCGCGCCGCCGGGCGTGGCCGAGACGTCGAGCAAGCGGTCACGATCAGCCTGACCGAGGCCTACAACGGGGCGGCGCGCAATCTGACGCGCAACGGCCGGCGCATCGAGGTCAAGATCCCCCCCGGAGCCAGCTCGGGCACCCGCGTCCGGATTGCCGGACAGGGCGAGGCCGGGAAGCGGCAGGC
>MGOM01000131.1:27931-37840 GCA_001797105.1 Chloroflexi bacterium RBG_19FT_COMBO_62_14 | reverse complement strand
CGGATCCCCGGTTCGAACGAAAGGGGGACGACCTGTATTCCGAATTCACCGTCGACTTGTATACGGCCGTCCTTGGCGGCGAGGGAAGCGTAGCCACCCCCAGCGGTCCGGTCATGCTCACGATTCCGCCGGGAAGCCAACCGGATCAGACATTCCGCCTGAAAGGAAGGGGGATGCCGGTCCTCAGAAAGCCGGAGGACCGGGGTGACTTGTACGCTCGTCTCAAGGTCGAGATCCCTCGCGATCTGAGTCAGAGGGAAAAGGAACTCTTGCAGGAATTGGCCTCACTTCGTCGAAGGTAGATTCGCCTCGGTTCACACTGACCCGGGACCTCTGAGGGTACGCATAATGGTAAAAGCTCAACGTGCTTTGGCTCCGATCCTCGTCCTGGTAGTCACGACCCTCGCCTGCTCCGTCAGCCTGCCAACGACTCTGACGCTGAGCGAGACACCCGGCGCTCCACCGACAACCGGTGGCGCCCCACCGGCTATCATCCCGACGATCCCCGCCAGCATAGCGCCTCTTCAGGCGCCGGCGACTGGCGAGGATGTGGCAACTCTCTACGCTCGCGTCAGTCCAGGGGTGGTGACGATCTGGAACTTCGCCGATCTCGGCGCCCCGCATCCCGACACGGTCCCCGCCGGGCAGGGTACGGGGTTCGTCATCGACCTGGACGGGCACATCATCACCAATCAGCACGTCGTCCTGGGCGCTCAACAGATCGAGATCGACTTCCCCTCCGGAATAAAGGCCTGGGGAGAACTGGTCGCCGTCGATCCGGATTCCGACCTGGCCCTGCTTAAGGTCGACGTGCCCCCCGAGGCGCTCACCCCGCTGCCTTTGGGCGATTCGGACCTGGTCCGCGTTGGAGATCGGGTCGTTGCTATCGGCAACCCGTTCGGCCTCTCGGGCACGATGACCTCCGGGATCGTGTCCGCCCTCGGGCGGACGCTCGACTCTGAGCACGCAGCCCCCGGCGGCCAACCGTTTACCGCCGGTGACATCATCCAGACGGACGCCGCCATAAACCCGGGCAACTCAGGCGGGCCGTTGCTTAATCTGCAGGGCGAGGTCATCGGGATCAATCGCGCCATCCGGACTGAGTCCTTCACGGTCTCCGGTGATGCGGCCAGCTCCGGCGTCGGGTTTGCCGTTCCGGTGAACATCGTCCGGCGCGTCGTCCCGGCCCTGATCGCCCGGGGGGAATACGCGTACCCCTACCTGGGGGTGTCCAGCCTGGATGAACAGCAGCTCAATCTCAAGATCATCGAACTGCTCGGTTTGCCGGGCGACGCCACTGGAGCTTACGTAACTTGTGTCACCGCGGGCGGGCCGGCCGACAGGGCGGGGATCCGTGGCGCCGGCGGCTGTGACGCACCCAACCTCTCGCCCGGTGGCGATTTGATCACCGCTGTGGACGGGGTGCGCATCCGTCACTTCGGCGAGTTGCTGTCTTACCTGATCAACCACGCTTCCGTCGGCCAGGAGGTGGTCGTGACGGTGTTACGCGGCAGCCAGGAACTCGACATCCCGGTGACGCTCGGTCCGCGGCCCTGATGCCCTCAATCATTCACCGCGGGCCGCTCATGGAGGTCGCCCGTGCTTAGCGACAGCGATCTACAAGCACTGATTGCTTATCGGCCCCAGCACCCGGTGCTGAGTCTCTACCTCGACCTCGACCCATCCGCCGGGTCGGCCGACTTTCACCGCTTACAGTTGCGACAGTTGCTCAAGGGATTCGAGGACCGCGCGGCCGAGGACGTAGAGGCCGTCGAGCGCTTCATGGATCACGAGTACGATTGGTCTGGCCGAAGCCTGGCGGTGTTCTCGTGCACGGCGGATGATTACTTTCGGAGCTTTGCGCTGGCGGTCCCGCTGCGAAGCCGTGCTCGCTGGGTGGATCGTCCGTATGTCAAGCCACTGGCAGACCTGCTCGACCGCTATGGAAACTACGGTGTGGCCCTGGTCGATAAGCAAGGGGCACGGCTCTTTCACTTCCACCTGGGGGAGCTTCAGGAGCAAGAGGGGACGCTGGGCCAGGAGATCCGGCATACGAAGCGCGGTGGAGGCTCCCAGGTTCAAGGACGACGGGGCGGATCCACCGGGCAGACGCGTTACTCGGAGGATATTGCCGATCGCAACTTGAAAGAAGCGGCGCAGTTTGCAGTTGGCTTTTTCGGCGACAATCATGTACGCCGGGTGCTGATCGGCGGGACCGATGCCAACGTCGCCCGATTCAACGCACTGCTTCCGAAGAAGTGGCAGAGCCTGGTCGTGGGCAGCTTTCCGATCGAGATGACAGCCGGTCATGCACAAGTGCTGGAGAAAGCGGAAGAGATCGCCCGACGCGCCGAAGATGATCGCGAGCAGCGTCTGGTCGAGATCGTGATCACTGCCGCCGCTAAAGGACGCGAGGGGGTAGTCGAGCTCGACGGCACGCTGGCGGCGATCAATGCCGGAAAGGTGCAAACCCTGATTGTCAGCGAGGGATACAGGGCCCCGGGCTACCATTGCCGCGGCTGCGGCTACCTTACAGCCCAGCCGTTAGCAGAGTGTCCGTTCTGCGGCAGCAAGTTCACCGAGATTGAAGATGCGGTTGAGCTTGCGGTCCGCAAGGTCATGGAAGAGGGCGGCGAGGTCGAGGTCGTTCACGGCAGCCCTCTCCTGGACCGCGCCGGCCGGATCGGCGGTCAACTGCGCTATTAAGGTATCTTGGGCTGCCCTTGGCGGCCGATCAAGGGCCGAACATCGATCGCTCGAGAACAACCAGGTCCCCGGCTAACACTTCCAGGTCGTTGACCGCTGCAAAACTGTTGCCATCCATCTCACTCAGCACGAGTCCCAGTCGATCGAGCATGGACTGGACTTCCTTGTCGGCGTCTGAACCGAGGGTCTTCCGAAGGGTCTCGAGGCGCCCCCCGGTCTCGGCGAGCGCCTGGCGCGCAGCCGGCGTATCACCCAAACCCATCTGAACCTGTGCCGACGTGACGTCCACCAGAATCTGGAGAACTTGCAGGTGCCCTTCTGCCTGCGTCAATTGATCCTGAAGATCGGTGGTCTTCTGCTTGAGCGGCCGCAATCCCTCGACTTCACTCGTCAGCGTATCAACTTCACTTTGAAGCCCGTTGATTTGGCCTTGAAGCGCGTCGAGCTGATCTGCCTGAGGCCTGACGCGCACGATCCAGGTCGCAACGACTCCCAAGCCGAAAACGAGTATCAGTCCGGCAGCCCACCGCAGAACGCCTCTCAAAAATAGACTGAAGCGACTTGGCGGCGCCGGCGGTTTGTCGGCCACGCTCGTTTCAGTCTCATGAGACTCACCAGCCATAATCGGTTCTTCGTTCATGGTCTCTCTCCTGTCTGCCGGGCCGATCGTCATGTGACGTAGGAGTATCCCCCCGCAACAAGCAAGGGTAAGCCGGCCCTTACCCTCCCTTTCGTTGCCTCTGCCCGGGATAGGGCATTGGCACGAACTGGACGGAGGGCCGGCGCTGGGTTGCCTGAGGGAACAGGCTCATCAGGTCATAGACCTCGTCTGGGACACCGGCCGAAACGGATAAGCCGAGTTGACGCGCCTCATCGACGCCGATCGGGTAGTCGTGGGTCCAGCGACCGCTGGTGAGCAACTCGGCCATGGCCTTCGCTCGATCCGGTGCAAGATGCTTCGAGAGGATCCGCTCGACCGTTAACTGCATCTGAGCCAGTGCTTTGCGAGCGACGTCCACCAGGACCAGCGTCTGATCGTCGATGTGGTCGGCGCCTTTCTGCTCGACGACGCTCAGGAGCGAGGCTGCCGGGAGTTCACCGATCTGCGGATCAATCGGACCCAGCACGGCATTCTCGTCCATGACGATTTCGTCGGCGGCCAGGGCGATCAAGGTCCCGCCCGACATGGCATAGTGGGGCACAAAGACAGTCACCTTTGCCGAATGCCTGCAAAGGGCCAAGGCGATCTGCTCGGCGGCCAACACCAGGCCTCCTGGCGTGTGAAGCACCATGTCTATCGGCACGTCAGGATCGGTGAGCTTGATCGCCCGGAGCACATCTTCAGAGTCCTGGATGTCGATAAAGCGCGAGAGCGGGAACCCGAGGAGCGCCATCGTTTCCTGGCGGTGGATGAGCATGATCGCCCGGCTGTTGCGTTTCATCTCCAGCTTCCGGATCAGCCGCAACCTGGCCGCATCGATGATTTTCATCCTCAGGATCGGTTGAAGCGTGACGACGATAAAGAAAATCCACAACAGGTCTGTCAACTGCATCGTGTCCCTCCACCCGGGTAAACCTTGAGGGGAAGAGTTAAGGCCCGACCGTGCACCCTCGGGTGGCGAGAAACCTCTCGCCGGCTCACCAGGGCCAATACTCGTCGGCATGCCAGACGGGATAGCGCCGGCTGGCCGTGACGAGTCGCGCCGCCAACAACCCGAAAATGAACCCGCCGATGTGAGCCCACCAGGCGATTCCGCCGAAGTCCATCCCGGCCCCCAGTCGGCCCAGGTTGACCAACCCCGAAAACAGTTGGGTCAGAAACCAGATCCCCAGGTAGACAAGGGCCGGGATTTCGACGAACCAGGGGAGGATGAACAGCGGCACGAGGGTGATCACCCTGGCCCGCGGGTAGAGCACGAAATAGGCGCCGAGCACACCCGCAATCGCCCCGCTCGCGCCAACCGTTGGTATCGTGGACGACGGGTAGAGGAAGAACTGGCCCAGGCCGGCGATGACCCCAGCTGCCAGGTAGAAAGACAAGTAGCGGCTCGGCCCCATCCGGTCTTCGACATTGTCGCCGAAGATGAACAAGAACCACATGTTGCTGATCACATGAAACCAGCTGCCATGGAGAAACATGGATGTGACCAGGGTGAGCCACGGGAACAATTGCACCGAGGGGAACGAAAGGCGCGCCGGCACGAGCCCGAAGGCCAGGATCAACTGATTGAATTGACTTTCGCCAAGCGCCGACTCGTAGAAGAAGATCACCAGGTTGAGCGCGATCAAGGCCCAGGTCATCCAGGGCAGCGAGCGAGACCGGACTGTGTCGCGGAGGGGGATCATTCATTTCTCCGGGGCGACGCCAGGGCAAGGACCGTGGCGATCGTTGGACGGCCCCATTCTACCTCACGGGGAGCCGCCGCTGTGCCGCGCGTATGAGCGACTGATCCGGTGTCAGGTCGGTTTGGCGTCGAAACATGAACGACCGGCTCGTCCCACGTGGACGAGCCGGTCGTGTGCTCTACCGAGAAGGGAGAGAACCCACCCGCCAACTGTCGCTGGCCTGAATGTAGACAACGAAAAGGAGAGGCTCCACTGCTCGCCGAACCTCCCGCCCGGCCCTAGCGGCTCTTGACCTTGATGACCTTCGGGCGTGTCTCTTCCGCCTTGGGCACTCGAAGCGTCAGCAACCCGTCCTTCAGGCTCGCTTCGGCCTTGGAGGCATCGACGGATTCCGGTAGCTCAAGCGTCCGTTCGAGCCGCCCTGTGCCGCGCTCGCGCAACAGATAGCGACTTTCCTCGTCCTCTGCATCGTTCGTTCCACCGATCAGTGTCACGACATTGTCGAGGATCTTGACCTCGACTTCTTCCGGCTTGAGGCCCGGGACAGCCGCGGTGATGATGTAGCTTTCATCGTCGGCGTGGATATCCACCGGGAGGCGACTCCCTCCGTTGAACCCTGCCGGGCGATAAGAGTACCGCCATGCATGACTCCTTGGGCGTGCGATCAGGTAAACAGGCATTATGTGTTCCTCCACAGGACTTCTTAGGCACCGAATCAGTGTTACTTGAAGGTAGCCGAGGTGCATCAGAGCAGCGTCACCGAGGCATAGGAGATGTGTTAACGCGCCAGGCCTCCCTCCGACGCTCCTCTTATGTCCCGGCGCGAAACTGACCTCGTAGTCAATTGGGGCAGGCGGGATCTGCCCGTCAGAACCGGGACGACCGATGAGACCGGCTTGTCCGCTCGATATCCGGGTTGTAACTTGAGGCAGGCTCCCGTCATGCCCGAGATACTTATGTAGGAGTTCGACATGAACCTCGACCGATACACTCAGAAGGCCCAACAGGCCATTCTTGACGCCCAGCAATTGGCGCAAACCTACAGCCACGCCACGATCGAGCCGGAGCACTTGCTCACATCCCTCGTCCGCCAGCCTGAAGGGGTGGTCTCGGCCATCGTCGCACGAATTGCCGGGAGCCCGGCGATGCTCCTCGAGACCCTCGAGAAGGGCCTTGCCGGCCGACCGAGAGTCAGCGGCGCCGAAGGCCAGCCGGCTTTGGGACGGGCGACCTCGGAGGTGTTGAACGCGGCCGAACGCCAGGCCTCGAGCATGAAGGACGAGTACATCTCCACGGAGCACATTCTGTTGGCGCTGGCCGCCGGGCCGGAAGCGGCCCGCCTCAAGGGCTACGGCCTGACGCCGGAGGCGATCCTGCAGAGCCTTACCGCGATTCGCGGCTCTCAGCGCGTCGTTTCACCCAACCCCGAAGAAACTTATCAGGCCCTGGAGAAATACGGACGTGATCTGACGCAGCTGGCGCGCCGAGGGAAACTCGATCCGGTTATTGGACGCGATGAAGAGATCCGCCGCGTCATCCAGGTCTTGTCGCGCCGCACAAAGAACAACCCGGCGTTGATCGGCGATCCCGGCGTCGGCAAGACGGCCATTGCCGAGGGGTTAGCCCAGCGCATCGTCAATGGTGATGTCCCGGAGGGCTTGAAGAACAAAGTATTGGTCCAACTCGACATGGGAGCCCTCGTCGCCGGCGCCAAGTACCGCGGCGAGTTCGAAGAACGGCTCAAGGCCGTCCTCAAGGAAGTCACCGATGCCGCCGGTGAGGTGGTGCTTTTTGTCGACGAGATGCATACCGTCGTGGGCGCAGGCGCGGCCGAAGGCGCCCTGGACGCCGGTAACATGCTCAAGCCGATGCTCGCCCGCGGCGAGCTACACATGATCGGCGCTACAACCGTCGACGAATACCGCAAACATGTTGAAAAGGACCCGGCCCTTGAACGCCGGTTTCAACCGATCTTGGTCGAAGAACCGAGCGTCGAAGACACCATCAGTATCTTGCGCGGCTTGAAGGAGCGCTACGAGGTCCATCACGGCGTCCGCATCCAGGACAGCGCCGTGATTGCCGCCGCCGCTCTCTCCAACCGCTACATCACCGAGCGCAAGCTCCCCGACAAAGCCATCGACTTGATCGACGAAGCCGGTGCCCGCCTGCGGACGGAGATCGACTCCAAGCCTCAAGCGTTGGATGAAGTCGACCGCCACATCATGCAGCTCGAGATCGAGCGCGAAGCCCTGAAGCGCGAAAAAGACAAGGCCTCGCGCACCCGGCTCGAGGGGATCGAAAAGGAGCTGGCCGACCTGAATGAGCAGTCGGGCCACCTACGCACCCGTTGGCAGACCGAAAAAGAGGCGATCGCCGAATTGCGCACGGTGAAGGAGCAGATCGAACAGACACGTCTGCAAATCGAGCAGGCCGAGAGACGGGCCGACCTCGAGGCGGCGGCCCGCCTGCGCTACGGGACATTGCGCGAGCTCGAAGCCAAACTCGGCGGGATCGAAGCGCGGATCAAGGAAGTGCAGTCCGGCGGAGCGCTGCTCAAAGAGGAAGTCGACGCCGAAGACATCGCCTCGGTCGTTTCACGCTGGACGGGGATCCCCGTGTCCCGGCTCCTCGAAGGCGAAACGCAGAAGCTCCTGCGCATGGAAGAGCGGCTGCATCAGCGCCTCGTCAGTCAGGATCAGGCGGTCAATGCCGTTTCCAACGCCGTCCGCCGCTCTCGATCGGGCCTGCAAGACCCCGACCGACCGATCGGCTCGTTCATCTTCCTCGGGCCGACGGGCGTAGGCAAGACCGAACTGGCGCGCGCGCTGGCGGCGTTCTTGTTCGACGACGAACGGGCGATGGTCCGCATCGACATGGGCGAGTATCAGGAGAAGCACACCGTCTCGCGCATGATCGGAGCGCCGCCCGGATATGTAGGCTATGAAGAGGGCGGTCAGTTGACCGAAGCCGTCCGCCGGCGGCCCTACAGCGTGATCCTCTTCGACGAGATCGAGAAGGCCCACCCGGAGGTCTTCAACGTCCTGCTCCAACTCCTGGACGACGGCCGATTGACAGACGGCCAGGGCCGGACGGTCGACTTCCGCAACACCGTCGTGATCATGACCAGCAATCTCGGAACCGAGTTGTGGGGTGAGCAAGACCAGACGGAGGCGGCAACGCAGGATCAGGTCCGCCGGATGCTGGCCGGCCACTTCCGCCCGGAATTCCTCAATCGAATCGACGAAATCGTCGTTTTCCAGCGCCTGACACGCGAAGACCTGGCCCGGATTGTCGGCATCCAGTTGAGAAGGGTCGAGACACGTTTGGCTGAAGCAGGCTATCGGCTGGAGGTCACGGACCGTGCCCGCCAGGTCCTGGCAGACATCGGCTACGACCCGGTCTTTGGCGCCCGGCCCCTGAAGCGGGCGATCCAGCGTGAGCTGCAGGATCCCCTTGCGCTCAAGATTCTAGCTGGCGAATTCCGGCCAGGGGACTTGATCCGGGTCGACGCGGCACCCGAAGGCCTCACGTTCGTCGCCGCCTCGCTGAAGCCGGTCGACGAGGCCGCCTGAGGCACACGGTCTCTGGCCCCTGCCCCGACCTTCCCCGCTCCCCGCCTGATCCGCGTGCACCGTGTAACCGGCGTAACTGGCGTCGACCCTCGCTCCTTCGGGGAAGCCAACCCCCATCTCTAATGACTCACTCCACCTTGAGAGTTCTTCCCTTCCCTCGGATATGGATTCCGTTTGATCGTGGGATCCGGGCCGATGGTCCTTCACCAGGCTGGAAGCTAGAACCCGATGGCTTGAAGCAGCGGCTGAATGGGTCCATAGAGAATATTCGGGTAATAGGAATCCAGGAAGACGGCGATACCCACGCAAATCCCCAGCACGATCAGGCATCCACAACCGGCGAGGATCCAGCGTCGGCCCCCGCCTGATGCAGGAGCGGCCGGCTCGATGATATGTACCTGAGGCTGTTGCGGCGTGGGATGCGCAGGCGGGGACGGCGGGAACGCCTGTCTCGGTGGCGGGGAGGGCGCGCCCATCACGGTCGCGGCGCCCTCAGCTGAGGTGGACTCGAACCCCAAGGTCACATTCTCGCCAAGACCGATCGTGTCCCCGGGCGTCAGCACGCGCGGCGCCGCCAGCCGCTCACCGTTGACAAACGTACCGTTTGTAGATCCCAAGTCCTCGATCACGTAACCGGCCGGGGTTCGGGTGAAGCGCGCATGTTGACGCGAAATCTCCGCGTCTCCGAGTACGATCTCATTCGTCACATCGCGCCCGACCATGGCGACATCGCGGGCCAGCTCGAAGACGGTGCCGGGGTTTGGACCTGTGTGTACGACCAGCCGGTACGTTGCGGGTGACATGAAATCCTCCTCAGAGAGGCTGCCGGACGACAATCACAGCGTCAGCGCTTTCGCCCCCGTCGCCAGCAGTCTCATCCCATCCCGAGGTGCTTGCGTAAGGAGGCTGCAAGCCTGGTTCGCTCCGCGAGATTCCCCGCGATTCCTTAGCAGACGACGAATCCCCCGGCGAACGATCCAAGCTATCCACACGCTTAAGTTGAACAGCGGAGAGTCTACAATTGTGCCCAGATCGAGTCAACCGGGGTCACCGGCCCTGGAGCGTTCCCCGGTCGACTCTGCCAACCCTTCCGAAGAGGTCAAACTCGAAATCCGAGTCGCCCCCGCCGAACGCATGACATGAATGCCCGCGCAGGGTCCGTGTTCACAAGGCTGGACGTCTCGAGGCCGTCTCGCCCAGGCCGATTGCGGTCTCAAGCTGTGGACTTCAGCCTGGCTCTCCCGAGGGTGAACAAGGGTCAGGACTTGTTTTTCTGTTTCACGAC
>MGOM01000131.1:26118-27847 GCA_001797105.1 Chloroflexi bacterium RBG_19FT_COMBO_62_14 | reverse complement strand
GAGCTCCCCTGCGACCTGCACCATCCCCTGCGGGGTCAGATCTGTCCGGGCCTCCCCAACTCTTCCGACAAGCGCTTCTCGTCCGACCCCAATCGGCCGGCGGTGGGCCCGAATGGCGAAAGAGATCACCACGGTGAAGAGCGCGGCCGAGACCAGGCCGACGCCGATGACCAACGGCACCGACACTCGGTCCGAGGCAGGCGTCCCGGGTGAGTTGAACAGTACCAGAGCGCCGACGACGAACGAAATCAAACCGGCAGCCGTTAACGCGCCATGGGTAGGGGCTTTGACGTCGATGACGAACAGCACGAAGGCCGTAGCGATGAAGATCAGCCCGAACCAGTTCACCGGCAAGATCCCCAGCCCGTATGCACCCAGGGCCAGGCTGACGACGCCGATAAAGCCGGCTACCCAACCGCCCGGACTCGAGAGCTCGATCAGAACCGCCTGGATCCCGAGTGCCATGAGCAGGAAGACGATGTTGGGGTTGGTCAGTGCGTTCAAGATCTGCTCGATCAGACTCTGCGGCAGATCCACGACTACTGCACTACGGGTTTGAAGCGTGAGCGGGCCGGCGGATGTCTGGACGGTGTAGCCGTCCAATTGGATCAACAGGTCGTCCAGATCGCCGGCGATGAAATCCACCAGCCCGGCCGCATGAGCCTCTTCTGCCGAAGCCGCCTTGGCCTCGTCAATGGCCGCCTCCGCCATGGCAATCGCTTCTGGGCTGCGGTTCACCGCCAAGCTACGAACGGAGGCCTTGAGGATTTCCTTCTGCTTGGCTTCGATCGTCTGCCCGAGGTCTTCACCTTGAGGACCGACGGGGCTGGCCGCCCCGATCGCGGTCTCGGGAGCCATGGCCGCGGCGTGCCCTGCCAGCGTGATCACCGTGCCGGCGCTCCCGGCGATGGCCCCGCGTGGGGAGACGTACACCACGACCGGAACACGGCTGGCGCGGATCGACTGGACCATACGATTCATCAGGTCAATCGCTCCGCCCGGCGTGTCCAGCTCGAGAATGACGGCTTCGGCCGAGATCCGCTCGGCTTGAGCCAGCCCGCGGTCCAGATACTCTGCCATCGCCGACGTGATCGGGCCGCGCGCTTCGAGAACCAGGACCTGCCGTTGGGAGGTCTGCCTTGGGACAAATGCGGTAAGCAGCAACATCGCTGCGGCCAGCTTGATGGGAAGGGACTTATTCCACCTCACTCGTTGCCTCCGATTCGATTATAGCCCTGCAAGGGTCCCCTGTCTTGTCGACTTGATTTGCCGACTGCCTTATAATGCCCGTTGATCGCTCGTGCGCCGGGGTTTCACAGCCTGACTCCCCAACGCAACGGTTCTGGTTCGGGGGGCACGGATGGACGAGGTCCGGTGGGCAGTAAGGATTCGTCTTCTGGCCTAGAATCGCACCGGGTGGGCCAATAGAGGGCGCAGATGCGTGTCATCGAACAATCAGAGTTCGTCGACGACTTAGGCAACATCACTCTCGAGAACCGGATCAGAGGGACGGTCGCGCACGGCTTGGAGTGGCACAGCCTCATGCAGGGCCAGAAAATCGTGACCCAGCGCCTGACCAAGAACTTGGAGAATGACTACGTTCTGATTCGCAACGCCTTGCTTCCTGGGACGCCCCTGCGCATCCCGTTGATCCTGGTCGGGCCGACCGCCGTGAGGGTCATGCTCGCTTCGCCCGCCCGCGGTGTCTTCCGTGCCCGCGGAGACGAAT